>CAYGCC010000431.1:0-14400 GCA_964348165.1 uncultured Gemmatimonadota bacterium
CGGGGCGCTCAGTCCGCTGAGGCACGACGATTACGTGATCGCCGCGTATCGCGACCACGTGCACGCCTTGATCCGCGGCATGAGCCCCAACGCGATCATGGCCGAGCTGTTCGGTCGCGTGCACGGCTGCTCGCGGGGGAAGGGCGGCTCCATGCATCTGTTCGACCGCGAGAACAATTTCATGGGCGGCCATGCCATTGTGGGCGGCCACTTGCCGCTGGCCGTGGGCATCGGATACGCCATCCGCTACCGCGACAGCGACGCGGTCTGCGTCTGTTTCCTAGGCGATTCGGTCGCCAACATCGGCGCCTTCAACGAGTCGCTGAACATGGCGGCGCTGTTCCAGCTGCCGATCATCTTCGTGATCGAGAACAACCGCTACGGCATGGGCACCGCCGTGCACCGGGCCGCGGCGATCCGCAACCTGGCCGATCGAGCTTGCGCTTACGAAGGGATGCACGGGTGGACGATCGACGGCATGGATGTGCTGCAGGTCCGCAAGGTCGTGCAGGCGGCGGTCGAGCGCGCGCGCACCCAGAAGCTGCCGTCGCTGATCGAGGCCAATTGCTACCGCTTCGTGGGCCACTCGATGTCGGATCCAAACTACGGGCACTACCGGAGCAAGGAAGAGGTTCGCCACTACAAGCTGAAGGAAGACCCGATCAAGCGTTTCCTCGACACGTTGAACAAACACTCGCTGCTCAACGATTCTGACCTCGAGCGCATCGAGGAAGAGGTGAAACAGCTGGTGGACGAGTCCGTCGAGTTCGCGAAAGCTAGTCCGGCCCCGGAGGCGGAGGAGCTGTATACCGACATCTATGCCGAGGACTATCCCGACATCAAGCGGAGGGACCCATGGCGTTGATCACGTATCGTGAAGCGCTGAACCAGGCCCTGCGCGAGGAGATGCAGCGCGACCCCGACGTCTTCCTCATGGGAGAGGAGGTCGGAGCCTACCAGGGTGCCTACAAGGTCAGCCGCGGGCTGCTCGAGGAGTTCGGCGAGTGGCGAGTCCGTGACGTTCCCATCGCCGAGCTGGGGTTCACCGGGCTGGGAGTCGGGGCGTCGATGGTGGGCCTACGCCCGGTCATCGAGTTTATGACCTGGAGCTTCGCCCTCCTGGCCATCGACGGAATCGTGAACGCGGCGGCCAAGATGCTCTACATGTCCGGCGGCCAGTTCAAGATCCCCATCACCTTCCGCGGGCCCAGCGGAGCCGCCAACCAGGTGGGCGCGTCGCATTCGCAGGCGCTGGACTCGTGGTACGCCCATGTGCCGGGTCTCAAGGTCGTGGCGCCGGCGACGGCCCGCGACGCCAAAGGCTTGCTGAAGACGTCGATCCGCGATGACGACCCGGTGGTGTTTCTGGAAGGCGAGCTGTTGTACGCAACTAAGGACGACGTCCCGGAGGGTAACGACTTCCTCATCCCACTGGGGGTCGCCGAAGTGAAGCGGCCGGGTAAGGACATGACCATCGTCGCCCACTCGCGGCCACTGCATTCGGCGCTGAAGGCGGCCGAAACCCTGGAGGCGGAGGACGGGATATCGGCCGAGGTCATCGATCCACGAACCCTGCGCCCCATGGACATCGACACGATTCTCGAGTCGGTGCGCAAGACGAACCGCTGCGTCATCGTCGAAGAGGGTTGGCCCGTCTGCGGCATCGGATCGCAGATCGTGGACGACATCCAGCGCGAGGCGTTCGACTATCTCGACTCGCCGGTCTTACGCGTCACCGGCGCCGACGCGCCCCAGCCCTATGCGAAGGATCTGGAGCAGCTGGCGTTCCCGCGGACAGAGTTCATCGTGACGGCGGCCCGTCGCGTCTGCTACAGGGAGTAGCTGAATGGCCACCCGCATCGTGATGTCGAAGCTGTCGCCGACCATGGAGGAGGGGCGTGTTCTCCAGTGGCTCAAGCAGGAAGGAGAGCCAGTCGAATCGGGCGAAATCGTGGTCGAGGTCGAGACCGACAAGGCGAACATGGAAGTCGAGGCGATGGGCTCGGGGGTGCTGCGCAAGGTGCTGGTGGCCGAGAACGAGACCGTGCCGACCGGCACCGTCCTCGGGGTGATCGCCGGCGCCGACGAAGATATCTCCGCCATCCTCTCCGAGTCCGAGAGCGCGACGGCCGCGACCGCGGCGACGGCCCCGGCCGCGACCCGGGCCACAGAGGTCGAGCCGGGCGCAGCCGAACGGCCACAGGCGGAGGCGCCAGCGGGACCGTCGGCGCCCCGGGCCGCGGTGGCGGCCGAGCCCGGCGTTCCGGCGCCGCTAGCCCCGGCGCCCAAGAAGGCGCCCGAGCAGGACGGCCGCAAGATCAAGGCGTCGCCGCTGGCACGTCGCATGGCGGCGGAGCGCGGCATACAACTCGATGCGGTGCGCGGCTCGGGTCCCGGCGGCCGGATCATCAAGCGGGATATCGAGGCCGCGGAAGCTGCTCCCGCCGCCGCGGCTCTGGCGGCCGCCGCCGGGCCCGAGGTGCCGTTCGCCCGCGTCGAACTGTCGCAGATCCGCAAGGCGATCGCGCGCAATCTCGTCCAGAGTCTGGGGCCGGTTCCCCATTTCTACCTCACCCGCGAGATCGACATGGTACGCGTGCTCACCTTGCGCGAGGAGATCAACGAATCGCTGGCGGAGGCTGGTACCAAGATCGGCGTCAACGAGATTCTGATTAAGACGGCCGCGCAGGCGCTTCTCGCGCACCCGAACGTCAACGTCGCCTTCGGCGGAGATCATATCCGCATGTTCGAGCGCGTCGACATCGGCGTGGCTGTGGCGGTGACCGATGGGCTGATCACGCCCGTGCTGCGAAACGTGGCGGCCAAAGGTCTGCGGCAGATCTCTGAAGAGCTGCGCGACCTCGTCGCGCGCGCCCGCGAACGGAAGCTGACACCCGAGGAGTATCAGGGCGCCACCTTCACGATCTCCAATCTCGGCATGTACGGGATCGACGAGTTCACGGCCGTCATCAATCCGCCGGCGGCGACCATCCTGGCCGTAGGCGCCACTCGCGAGAAGCCCGTGGTCGTGGACGAAGCCATCGAAATCCGCGCGCGCATGCGCGTCACGCTCTCCTGCGACCACCGAGCGGTGGACGGCGCGATGGGCGCCGAATTCCTGGCCACGTTCGCGGACATGCTGGAGAACCCGCTCCGGCTGGTGCTCTAACACCGCTCCTCGGTTCGCTGCGGAAACGGGAGACCCCGGGGGACGCCGCCTTCCGGGAGTCCGGTTCCGAGACCGGGTAGGGTCAGGCGGGCCGCGGGTTGCGTGCTCCAGCCCGAGGCTCGTTTCGTCCGCCCTCACGCACCCGCCGTCCGTTGCGCCGCTATCTTCATCGTCTAGTTTTCGGTTGCGACATCCCCAAGAAAAGAAGCGCGGGGCAGACTCGAACAGCGGGGTGAGCTTTGGCGAAAAAAACGGCGAGCATCAAGGATTCCTACGATCTCGTGGTGATCGGGGCCGGACCCGGCGGATACGTCGCCGCCATCCGCGCCGCGCAACTCGGCATCGACGTGGCCTGTGTCGAGTCGGAATCGCGTGAGGGCGGTCTGGGCGGGGTCTGCCTCAACTGGGGGTGCATCCCCGCCAAGGCGTTGCTGGAAAGCGCCGACTGGGCGAGGCACGTTCGCGAGGACGCCGCCGACTTCGGCATCAAGATCAACAAATACGAGCTGGACATCGGCGCGGCGGTCAACCGCAGCCGCCAGGTGAGCGACCGGCTGACCAAGGGAATCAAGTTTCTCTTCGACAAGAACGGGGTCACGCCGATCATGGGCCGTGGCCGACTGACGAAGAACAAGACCGTCGAAGTCGAGCTGAAAAGCGGGGGAGGCGCGACCGTAAAGGCCAAGAACATCATCATCGCCACCGGTTCCCGCCCGAAGACGTTCACCGGGTTCGAGTTCGACGGTGAAAGGGTGATTTCGAGCCGTGAGGCGCTCGAGCTGAAAAAGCTGCCCGCTGACATCCTCGTGGTCGGCGCCGGGTCGACGGGGATGGAGTTCGCCGACATCTTCAACGCCTTCGGCGCCAAGGTTACGATCGTCGAAGCTTTGCCCCAGATCCTGCCCTTGGAAGATGGGGAGATCGCGGGCGTGGTCGGCCGCTCGTTCAAGAAGCGCAAGATCGATGTAAAGACGGACACGAAGGTCAAGTCGCTCGAAAAGCTCAAGACGCGGCTCAAGGTCACCGTGGAGACCTCGAAGGGCGACGAGACCCTGGAATGTGATCTCCTGTTGATGGCGGTGGGCCGCGCGCCCAACATCGAGGAGCTAGGACTCGAGGCGGCCGGCGTCCAACTCGATGACAAAGGCTGGATCAAGATCGACGAGCAGTGTCAGACTACCGCAAAGGGTGTTTATGCCATCGGCGACGTGGCCGGTCCTCCGATGCTGGCCCACAAGGCCTCGCACGAGGGTATCGTGACGGTGGAGCAGATCGCCGGGCACAACATGCATCCGCTGCGTCGCGACAACATCCCTTCTTGCACCTACTGCCATCCAGAGGTCGCCAGCGTCGGACGGACCGAGGAGCAGGCGCGCAAGGACGGTTACGAGGTCAAGGTGGGCAAGTTCCCGTTCAGCGCCAACGGTCGCGCTTTGACGGCGGGGGCGCCGGACGGGATGGTGAAGATCGTCGCCGATGCGAAGTACGGCGAGGTGCTCGGGGTGCACATGGTGGGGAACCACGTGACCGAGCTCGTGGCCGAGGCCGGTTTGGGACGCGCGCTCGAAACGACCGTCGAGGAGCTGGCCAGCACCGTGCACGCACACCCGACGCTCGCCGAGAGCGTGATGGAGGCGGCGCTCGCGACCCTCGGTCGGGCGATCCACATCTGACCCGGCGGACCCGTGTCACCGCGATGCGGTCGCTAACAGGACCCGGGTAGCCCCGTGTCAACAAAGCCCATCTGCCGCTGCCTGACTTTGCCGGGCCTCACCGACTACGGCGAGGCCCTCGAGCTGCAGCGCGGCCTGGCGCGCGCCCGCGCGAACCGTGAACTCTCCGAGGACCTGCTCATCTTGCTGGAGCACCCCCGGGTCATCACACTCGGCCGGGGAGCGCGCGCGCTCAACATCGTCGCCACGGGCGATGAGCTGGGCCGCCGCGGGGTCGAGGTACACGAGGTCGAACGGGGCGGTGACGTCACCTATCACGGCCCTGGCCAGTTGGTGGGTTACCCGATCATCGACCTGCGCCAGCACAAACAAGACCTGCACTGGTATCTCCGCCGGCTGGAGGAGGTGCTGATCCGGGCGTTGGATGTTTACGGGGTGGTAGGTCGCCGCGTGCCGGGCTACACCGGCGTCTGGGTGGAGGATCGCAAGATCGCCTCGATCGGCGTCCATGTGACCCGGTGGGTCACCTTCCACGGCTTTGCCCTCAACGTGAGCACGCGCCTGGAGGACTTCGGGTTGATCATCCCCTGCGGCATCGAAGCCGTACAGATGACGTCGCTGGAGCGAGAGACTGGATCGCCGCTCAGCATCGCCGAGGTCGGCGAGCGAACGGCGCGCTGCTTCGGTGAGGTGTTCGACCTGGCAGTGGAGCCGACTACGCTCGAGCGTCTGCGCGAATCTATTTGCCTTTGAGCGCCCGGAGCATGAAGACCAGGTTGGCCGGCCGCTCCGCCATCCGCCTCATGAAGTAGGGATACCATTCGGTCCCGTACGGCACGTACACCCGCATGCGGTAACCCTCGGCGACCAGCTGTGCCTGCACGTCGCGGCGCACGCCATAAAGCATCTGAAACTCCGCCGGCGCCTTGCGTTTCGAGTTCGTCCGCAATAGCCGCTTCGCCGCGTCGATAATTCGCGAGTCGTGTGTGGCGATCGCCAGCGGAGAGTCTGAGTTCATCAGTATCTCGAGCAGCTGCGCGTAGCTGGCGTCGACCTCCTTCTTTCTTTGGAAGGCGACTTCATCCGGCTCCTTGTAGGCACCTTTGCAGAGCCGTACCGACGCCCCGCGCGAGCTGAGTTCATTCACGTCGCTCTCGCTGCGACGAAGATACGACTGTATCACCGCGCCGACGTTGCGGAACTCGTCGTTCAGCTCGTAGAAGAGCTGCAGGGTGAGCTCGACGTACTCCGACGCCTCCATGTCGATGCGGACGAAGTTGTCGTATCGGCGGGCCGTCTCGGCGATGCTTCGCAGATGCCCCCGGCAAAGCTCGGGATCGATGGCGAGTCCGATCTGCGTCAACTTGATTGAAATGCCCGTCTGCACCCGCTCTTCGTGCACCCGCTCGAGAATGGCTCTGTAGGCTTCGGCGGCGCGTTTCGCCTGATCCTCCCGCTCGACGCTCTCTCCCAAGTGGTCGAGCGTCACCAACATCCCCCTCGCGTTGAGCGCTCGTGTGACCTGAATCGCCTCGTCCAGGGTCTCTCCCGCGACGAACCGGCGCGCGAGTCCGCGCGCGAACTTGCGGCGCAGGATGAAATCCTGGAGTCCTTTCCGCTCGCTGAGATATAGGAGCAAGCTGCGCAGCATACGCCCGCTTGGGTATCTGGCTTAAGATGTTGAGGGGGGGCTATCGAAAACGCGGCTCGCCAAACTTAGACGCAAGCATAGAGTTTGGCCAGCGGGTGCCGCTCCCCGCTTCAGTCTCGATCGCCGACCCGCTCCCGCAGTTCTGACAGCCTGGCCAGACTGATCACCTGGAAACCTTCCGCCTCCAACGCCTCGCGACCGCCTTCCTCACGGTCCACGAGGGCGAGAATCGCCAGAACGCGGCCTCCGGCCTCGGTCACGGCCCGGCACGCCTTCAAGGCCGAGGCCCCCGTGGTGATGGTGTCCTCGACCACCACGACGTCGTGGCCCGCCCGGAAGCAACCCTCGATTCGGCGTGCGGCGCCATGTCCCTTGGGCTGTTTGCGCACGCTGAACGCCTCGATCGGCCGCCCGTCGAGAAAACTACGATGAGCGATGGCGTATGCGATGGGATCGGCGCCCATGGTCAGACCGCCGATGGCTTGTGGTCGAAGACCGGCCGAGTCCAGAGCGTTGAGGCCAAGCGCGCCGACCAGAGCCTGCCCCTCGGCGGACAGAGTTGTGGTCCGGGCATCCACGTAGAAGCGGCTCCGTGCGCCGCTGGCCAGGGTAAAGTCACCTATTCTGAAGGAACGTTCGGCCAGCAACTGTATCAGTCGCTCACGCGTGCCCATCTTCACTCCAGCTGTGGCTTGAAGGTGTAAGAAAGCGCGCCGCCCTGATCTCACGATCTTTCGGCGGCGCCAGGTCTCTGTATTGGCGTCGGCGCCCGAGGCGGAGGCTCAACCGCGCTCGCCGACGGCGGCGGCCCTTGCCGCCGAAGCAGTCTCAGCGCGCTGGCTTTGCGGCGCGCCGCTCACGGCCGCGCCCAGACACTCCCGGCACAGGCCGTAGATCTTGAGCCGCCGGCTCTGGGCGGCAAAGCCTGCCTCCGTGGCGATCTGTTCCTGCAAGTCGTCGAGCGCCTGCCGAGTGAAGCGAGTGACCTTTCCACAGCCGGTGCAAATCAGGTGGTCGTGCTTGGCCTCGCCCGCCTGATGTTCGTAGCGCTTGAACCCCTCGCTGAAGTCGAGCTCTCGCGCCAGGTCCGCCTGAACGAGAAGGCTCAACGTGCGGTAGATCGTGGCCTTGCCCACGTGCTCGCCGCGCGCCCGCAGCAGCTCCGCCAGGTCGTCCACAGAGAGGTGGTGCCCGCTCTCGAAGAGGGCCATGGCAATCGCTTCGCGCTGGTGAGTGACCGGGAGGCGGTGCTGGTGGAGGTAGCTGCGAAACAGATCCATCAGCAGCATCGCGCACCCGAACGGCGGCTTCGTGCTGACGATGGGGGATGAGGATCGTGACTGGGATGCCGACATGGATCTGGTATTCGCGGCTGTGGGGACCGGTTGGTGGCCGTCCGCCGTCATTATCATCGATGATAATACACCCCGGCCACCGACGACGCAATCCGACGCACCCCCCAGCCAACGCTCCCCCGCAAATCGCTGTGCCCCAAGAATCCTCTCACCCTGCTCGTGCCAGCCGTGACGGGACCCTGGACGACAGCCACAGGCCCAGAGCCACACACCCGAGTCCGTAGACCAGTAGCGGCCAGAGCCCGGTCAGCGCGGGCAGCAGCCCCACCGCCCGCTCCGCCGGCGCGGCGTCCAGCACGGCATCAACCGGGGGCAGTGCGAGGGACAGCAGCTGGTAGACCGACCCCAGTCTCAAGGAATCGGTGATCCCCCTGAGCGCGAACGCGGAGAACAGGACCCCATAGGCGAACACGCCACCGGCTCGAGCGCCCAAACCGGAACCGAGGAAACTCAGCACCACGAGCAACGGCGGAATCCAGCCCGAGCCAACCAGCAGATAACCGACACCCTGCACCGAACCTGCGAGTGTGTATCCGGGCACGGCGGCCAGGCAGACGACGACGGACGCGACGAGCGACCAGAGGAGCAGCGCGCTCAGGCGCGCCGAGTAGAAGCCGAGCGCGGTGATCGGCTTTTGTAGCCAGAGCCCGGCATAGCCCTCCCGCACATCTTCCTCCAGCCATGATCTACAGAGCGGCGCTGCGATGGCCCAGTGCCCCAGGATGAAGAGGAGCGGTGGAGCGGCAGACCCCGCCCGCCCGGTCGCCATCACCACAGGGCCAAGCAGAAGCAAGAGCGCGGTGAGGACGATGAAGTAGGTCGACCGAGCTCGGATCACCTCGGCGGCCTCGAAACGGAACAAGGCAGAAGTCAGACGGAGGTTCTGGATCATCTACTCACCTCCGGCTCCGCGTCGCGCTGCTGAACTCGTAAGTAAAAGAGGTACTCGAGGTCGAAAGGCCGCCGCTCCAGCCGCTCGACCGATCCCCCCTGACGCTGGACCGTGGCCGCGAAGGCCCTGGCCATGTCGCGATTCGGAAAGGCCACCTCGTCTGCGGCGAGCCAAACGGCGCCCTGTTCGAACAGAGGTGGCTCGACCCCGCGCGGTGAAGTCAATCGCTCGCCCCGCAACAGGACGACCCAGATGTCGGGTTGTGCTGCGAGCTCCCGGCGGGAGACACGTCCTTGCAGGCGCCCTTCGCTCAGAATGAGCACCTCGTCGCAGACGCGCTCCAGCTCGAGGAGGTTGTGAGAGGACACGAACACGGTGCGTCCGGCGCGCCGCAGCCTGCGCAGAAGCGTGCGTAAGATCCCGACAGAGGCCGGATCTAACCCGTTAGCGGGCTCATCAAGAAGCAGCAAGCGCGGACTGCCGAGGAGCACCACCAGCAGCCCGACACGCTGGCGATACCCATGGGAGAGCGTCGCGATCGGCGCATCGATCCTGTCCTCGAGAGCGAGTGCCTCGAGCAGCGCGGCAATGGCGGAGCGGGCCCGCTCCCCGCGCAAACCCGCGATCCCCGCCATCAAGGCGGCAAGCTCCGAGACGCGGGCGGCGGCCGGCAACCGCACCTGTTCCGCCAAATAACCGATGCCCCGGTGGGTTCGATAGGCGGCGGGTGCCTGCCCGTCGATGGCGACACCGCCCTCGGCAGGAGAGGTGAGTCCGAGCAGCAGGCGATACAGCGTCGTCTTGCCCGAGCCGTTCGGGCCCACCAACCCGAGCACCCGACCGGCGCCGACCTCGAAGGAGATATCATCGAGCGCCCAGTTGCGCCTGAGCCCGTAACGGTAGCGTACGTTGCGGACCTCGACTCGCGTTCCGCCACCGAGTTCCGTCATCGGCCCCACCGCCCGACGCCATAGCCACGGGGGCGCGAGACGACGAACACGCCTGATATGTCCAGCTCCCCGCGGGCCAGCAGGTAGACCGACTCGGCGGTCACGGCCAGATCCACGGCTCGCACCGGCACTTGGATGCTGCCTGCGAAGCGCCCGTCCGGTGCGAAGTGGTCGATTACGCTGACGGAGTCGTCTCCCCGCTGCGTCAGCGCCCAGATGGTTCCGTCGCGCGCCGCGGCCAGTCGGGCCAGATGTGGACGGTGAGCGCTGACCGGGATCATCGCCGGCGCCGCCCGACCCGCCGCCCTGTAACCCCTTCGAACACGCTCTCGGATCGCTTCGATCTCTTTTTCACCTCGGCTGATCGGCCCCAGGTCGCCTCTTTCGATCGCCCGCCCAACCTGCCCGTCCGGCCCCACTCGGAGAATCCGATATTCCGGACCCGGTGGCGCGATCAACAGCTCGCCGGTGGCGGTGGCGGCGATCGGATAGGCGTGGTTGCGCGTCGCCCGACCCGGCTGCTCCGTGCCCGAGATCCCGCTATCCTGGAATCTGGCAGCCGTCAACGCCGAGTCTCGCGTCACGACGCGGAACTCCGCCACGTCCTTTGGTGGAAATACATCCACCTTTACGTAATAGCTGTCTGCCCGCGCCACCACGATGTCGGTGGCCATGCCGCCACTCACCTGTACGACTCCGGCGAGCGAGCCGTCCGGGGCCCAGTAAGTCACGCGACCGCTCATCGACAACACGGCCAGCTCACCGGAACCGCTCACCGCCATCGAGGCCGGATGGCGGTACTCGCCGGGCCCGTCACCCTCGCGTCCGAGCGAGGCCAGGTAGGCGCCGTCCGCCAGAGCGTAGACCCGCACGGCCGGCGGCTTGAGCTCGAGGAGAAAGAGGCAACCTCTCTCGGGATCGACGGCGATGTGCACAGGCGCCGTCAGCGGCGGCCTTTGTGAAGCCTCCGGAGCGATCAGCCAGCGACTCGAGAGCCCGCCGGCCGTGTCGGCGGCCTCATCGGCGCCACGCCCCGCACCCGACGCGTCGCAACGGGAGAAGACGAGCGTTGCGGCCAGAAGCCCGGCCGCAACGCCCCAGGACAAGCGCCTTCCGGCGGGAGCCGGCATAGGCCTAACCTCGCGGCGAGGCAAGCTATTACTCCTTTTGCAGCTCCTCGGCCACCGCCTGGCAGCCGTCGACGCACCCCTCGTAGAAGGCGTCGCACTTGTCCTTGCCGATGACCAGCCCGACCGTCGCGTAGCAGGCGCTTCCCGCGAGCAGGCAGTATCCCTCACAGACGATCGAGGCCTGCGCGGCCGCCGGCGCCGCGGCGCCCGTCAACCCGAGACCGACGAGAGAGAGCGAGAGAAGTAGCTTTCTCATTTTGAACACCTCCGATTCGAGTTCTGGCCTAGGACACGAGCTTTTCCACCGAGCAGCCCACCAGGCAACCGATGATGTACATGGCACACTTAAAGGTGTCGATGTCCTCGCAGTTCCCCGCGGCCTGCTCGCCGCAGATGTCCTCGCAGCTGCTTTCCTCCTTGCCGAAGGCGTGCTGCGGCTGCCCCAGCGTCAGCGCCAAGGCCGCGGCCACCAGCATGAGCCTCTTTCTCATCGTCTCGTCCTTTCTATGGAGTTGATGAGCCCGTCAGGGCCCCCAGCGCCTGCATCAGTGTGGACTCGCCCAGCGAGTCGAGGCTTCCCGGACGGGCGAACTGAACCACGCCGGCGGTGTCCACCAGGGCGGTGAACGGCACCAGCTCGATACCGAGCGTCTGGGCGAAGCGGCGAGGCTGTGAAGACGCCACCGCCACCGCCCCCGGCAGGTGTCGCGCCGCGTAGACGGCGGCCGCCTTCCGGCTGCGCTCCAGCCCCACGCCGACGACCAAGACTTCGCCGCCCGCCTCGTTCAGTGCCCGCCTCCAAGCCGGCAGGTTCGCGTAGCAGGCCGGACACCTCGAGCTGAAGACCAGCAGAAGCGCGGGGCGCCCGGCGGGCACTCGCAAAGGGGACGAGCCGCCCCTCGAGACCCGACCAGCGGCCAGCGGCTCGAACCTGAGCGGCTTCGAGAGCCTGTCACCTACGCCGACGGGCGCCGGCTCGTCGCGGAGGGCGGGGACGACCCGCTCCGCCAGCACGAAGTAGGCCGCCACCAGCAGCACCACCGCCGTGACCAGGCTCAGAGCCCGGTCCAACCACACTCTGTATCCCTTCACGACCACCGCCTTGCGCCCCGCGCCTCGCGCCACCGCCAACTTCCCCGGCGGACGTCGCTCGCGCCGATTGACCTCGAGCCGACCAGCGGGACCAGGTTAAGGGCGGGATATCAACAGATCATCAACGCGAGGAAGGGGGAGGCTGGCGGGAGCCGCACAATTTGCTTTTCTTTGTCTCCGCACGCGGAAAAACCCAACGCCGACATTAGCCCACAAACCAACAAGTCCACGCGGGGAACAGCCTTGAGACCGGTGTGCCGACGCACACCACCGGTGGAAACACTATCGACGGCGCGGTCCGGCTACGCCGGCGGCCGTGGCGACAGGCGACGTGGACCCAGAGGACGGGGCTTACAGCGGCTGCCGCGAACGCCGCACCCGCCGATCGCGGCCGTCCTGGTCGCGGCCGCGTTGGGGCCCGCCGATGCCACCGCTCAAGAGGCGATGACCAACGGGGCCTCGGGGAGCCCCGCCCGCCCGGCCATCGTGGCGACGCAGCGTCAAGGCAACATCCGCCTGGACGGGCGGCCCGACGAGGCGGCCTGGAAGGGGGCGATCCCCGCCAACAGCTTCGTACAGCGGGAGCCCGTCGAAGACGCGCCCGCCGAGCAGCCGACCGAGGTCCGGGTGCTGTACGACGAGCGCGCCCTCTACGTCGCGGCGGTCATGCGCGACCCGAATCCTGCCCGCATCGGTGACCAGCTGGTCCGCCGCGACGAGCGCGGCCAATACGACTACTTCGAGGTGGCTCTCGACCCGAACAACGACCGCCGCACCGGCTATCGCTTTCGAGTGAGCGCCGCCGGCGTCCAGCGTGACCTTTACCTGTACGACGACGTGGAGGAGGACGAGGCGTGGGATGCCGTGTGGCAGTCGGCGGTTCACCGCGATTCCACGGGCTGGAGCACGGAGATCCGCATCCCGCTCTCGCAGCTCCGTTACAACGCCGCCGACACGATTCAGTCCTGGGGCGTCAACTTTTCGCGCCGCCGCCTCGCCAGCAACGAGCTGACCGACTTCGCCCTCGAGTCGCGAGTTCGCCATGGCAAAGTCAGCGTCTTCGGCCAACTCGACGGCCTCTGGTTGCCACACGGAGCGCGGCGCATCGAGCTGCGTCCTTACGCGCTGGCCCGCGCCCACACCGCGCCTTCCGAGCCCGGCGACCCGTTCTTCGACGGCTCGGAGCTGGGCCAACAGGTCGGGCTCGACCTGCGCTACGGGCTCGGCGCCAGCTACACGCTGGACGCCTCGGTCAACCCGGACTTCGGCCAGGTCGAGGTCGACCCGGCCGTCATCAACCTGACCGCCTTCGAGACGTTCTTTCCGGAAAAGCGGCCGTTCTTCGTCGAGGACGCCCAGATCTTCGACTTCGAATTATCGGGCCGCCGCAATCAGCTCTTCTACAGCCGGCGCATTGGGCGCGAGCCACACGGTTCGGCGCCCGACGACTCCGACTTCGAGCAGATCCCCACCGAGACAACGATCCTCGGCGCCGCGAAGCTCACCGGCCGCACCGCCGACGGACTGTCGATCGGCGGCTTGGCTGCCCTAACTGGCAAGGAAACCGGTTCGGCCTACGACAGCATCGCCGGGATCACCCACCGGTTTACCGCCGAGCCCTTCAGCCAGTACGGAGTGGTCCGCCTTCAGCAGGATCTGCGCGACGGTGCCACGCAGCTCGGCGCGATCCTGACCGCCGCGCACCGAGATCTCCCCGACGACGGGAGCTTCGACTTCCTCACCTCCAGCGGCTACAGCCTCGGGCTCGATTTCGAGCATAACTGGGGCGGGTCGAACTCCCGGGACTGGGCGCTGTGGGGCTACTTCGCCGGCTCGCTGATCCAGGGCACGACCGAGGCGCTGCTGGAAGTCCAGGAGGCGAGCAACCACTACTTCCAGCGGCCGGACGCCACACGATTCTCGGTGGACTCGTCGGCCACCTCGATGACCGGTCTCAACTGGCGGCTGCAGTTCGAGCGGCGCAGCGCCGAGCACTGGACGGGAGCGGTCTGGCTGGGGGAGATCACACCGGGCTTCGAGGTCAACGATCTGGGCTTCCTGACCGACGGCGAGCGGCTGGACGCGGGGGCGCGGATCTCTTACCAGGAGATCACGCCCGGTTCGCTCTTCCGCAGTTACCGCTTTCAGATTTCCACTTCCCACGACTGGCGCCACGAGGCGCTGGATGACGTCTTTTCCACAAGTTCGTGGGGTCGCGCGCACAAGTCGGGCAGGTTCTCGGTGGGCGGCAATGTGGAGTTCCTCAACTACTGGCGCCTGGAGCTCGACCTCGACTACCGGCCCGAGACGCTGAGCGACACCGAGACGCGCGGCGGCCCCCTGATGATCGACCCGGCCTCCAACTCCTACGAGATCAGCCTGCGCACGGACCGGCGCGCGCCGATCTTTCTCGAGCCGCGCCTCGATTACACGGATCGCCACCGCGGCGGTTACCGTTGGCAGTCGGAGATCGAGATCACCCTCCGGC
>CAYGCC010000432.1:0-3824 GCA_964348165.1 uncultured Gemmatimonadota bacterium
TGGCGCGGATGAGCTTGATCAAGAAGCGGTTGGGAAAGAGGCTCTTGCGCTCGAAGTCGGTCCAGTAGTTTCGTTCTCTACCGTGAGGATGCGGTCCAGCAAGGGGCCCCAACCTGGATAGACTCCGGCGGGTCGCAAGTAGTGCCCGCGGATGTAAGGATCCCGGGCATCCCAACCGGCAAGCTCGCGCGCCGCCCGCGAGTAGGCGGGGTAGAGCGGCTCGAAGATCGGCTGGATCCCGCGCGCCGCGGCCAGAACGTTCGTCACCCAGGTCGTCCCGCTGCGAGCCGAGCCGACCACGAGGATGGCGCCCGAGGCTTCGGGACGGCCCAGGAGACTGAACTTGAGCCGTTCCCCGGCCAGAGCGATTTCGGCCAGCAGGCGTTTGCCCGCTCGCTTCAGAAGCGGCTGCGTCTAGATCCGGGTTCGAGACTTGTAGTCCATCAACGATTCGTTTCCTACAGTGCGCCGAGCCGTGACAGCGTGGACCACATACTGCTTTCGGCGTCCATGCCGTCGCAAGCGAAGGTCGGCAAGCTGAGACCTCGACTATCACATATGTTGAGGTGTTCTGTAAAACGATTCAACTCTTAAGCCCGCGAGGCCCGCATGCGATTCACAGCTATAGCAGCGGCGTTGGCCGTCTTGAGCGCCAACAACGCCGACGCCCAGCATTCCCGACAGCTGAACGATCTCAACTGGATCGAGGTGGAAGAGCTGGTTCCCATGCGCATACAGACCGTGCTGCTACCCGTCGGGACCCTGGAAGCTCACGGCGTTGGCCCGAACGGCGCCGACAACCTGGTACCCGAGGCGCTGGCCGACTATCTGGCGCAGGAGCTGGACGCGCTCATCGCACCCACGATCCCGTACGGTGTCAATACATCGCTCGATGAGTACGCCGGCACTTTTGGGATCAGCGCGGAAGTGATGAGAGAACTGGCGCGGCAGGTATTCGGCGGCCTAGCAGCAACCGGCTTCGTCAACATCATCGTGCTCAACGGGCACGGACCCAACTTCACACCGCTGAACGATGCGGCGATCGACGTCTTTCGTGAAACCGACGCACGTATCCTGGTGATCAACTGGTGGAGCGCGACTGCCCACATCACCGAGGAAGTCTTCGGTGAGCAAGGCGGCCACGCAGGCAACGCCTTCAGCAACGCTTGGCGCGCCTATCCCTTCCCCACGGCGATCGTCTTGTACCGGGCCGGTGAGGGTTACCTCGACTTCGATCGGGGAAAGGCGGAGCGCTATTTTGAGCGGGTGCGCCAGGAGGTGCTCGCCATCGTGCGCGATGTGCTCGGCAAGTGGGAGGGCCAGCGGCCGCTGACCCGTGCGCCCCGGCAGGCGCGGGGGCTTGACTAAAACTTGCGCTTCCGCGTGGCCAGGTTGGCGAGCACCACGAGGACCAGCGCCCCGGCGGCGGAGGTGATGAGCGGATACTCCACCGGGCCCACCGGCAGAATGAACGGCTCCTGCCACTCGAGGCGAGCTGCCGCCCACGGGCCCGCGAACGCCCCGGCAAATCCGGCGAGAAAAGCCATTGGGCAACCGCCGCGAGAATAGCCGGTAAGGAACTGGCCCAGCAGGCCGCATACGGCCGCAACCAAGACCGTGAGCCCGAACTCGATCAAGCTCATAATCGCTCAAAACTGTGGCAGAGCGACCAGGAAGACAATCGGCACCGTGCTGCCCCCAGCTGAGGCGGGCCGCGGCGGTGTGGCTGGGGCGCCGGGTCGAGCAGCGCGAGCTAGGGTCCCCGAAGGAGGAACCCGCCCGAAGTCCAGTCTCGCGACGCGCACCGCGGGCGGCGAAGGGGATTGGAGGCCCGTCTGGCCAAGGCTGCCACAGCTTCCACAGCGGGCAGGTGGGACAGCTGAGGTAGTCTTCTGTACGAGACTAACGGAAGCAGCAGCTTGTCGGACGAGCCTCCAGAAGAATTCCAGAGCCTGTCGCCGTACATGTTAGAGATTCAGGATCAGGTGCCGATCAGGCTCCGATCAGGTGGCCAAGGCAGGCTATCATGTAAGAGTCATGGTGTGAGCCAGACTTCAGGGAGAATGAAGGTTTAGCGGTTGCACGTCAGCTACCTTACCAACCCTCCGGCACCGCGTTGCCTTGTCGCCGGAGGGCCGGCGGCGCAATTTGAAGCTACACTGACAACGAGCGACCTCACGCAGCGGCCCAGCGTGCCCAGAATCGTCCCAGCGGCCAGCCTGTCATGATCGAGATACGCACACTCGGACGGACCTCGGTTGCGGTCAACGGTGAGCCTGTCACCGGGGAAGCGGCTTGGCCGAAGTCGCTGGCGTTGCTCGTCTATATGGCGCGGGAGCCGGGGCCGGATCGTCGCGAGGAGATTCTGGGGGTGCTCTGGCCGGATCGAGAGGAGAAGCGGGCGCGGCGGGCGCTCAACCAGCTGCTGTATACCCTTCGCAAGGCCAGCCCCGAACTGGATCTCGAGAGCGTGAGCGGCGCCATCGACTTCGGCCGCGAGGTCTGGCTCGATGTGGAAGAGTTTGAGAACCGGCTGGAGGCGGAGGACCTGGAGGGCGCAGTCGCGCTTTACGAGGGTCCGTTCCTCGTCGACCTGCGGGTGGACGCCCCGGAGTTCGACCATTGGGCTGACCGCCAGCGGGCCGACTTGGCGCGGAAGTTTCGCAGGGCCGCCCTGCAGCTAGCGACTCGGGCGAAGGATGCCGGGAAGTGCGAGCAGGCCGTCGTTCAATGTCGCCGTCTTGTGGACGCCGATCCGCTGGACGATGAGGCGCAGCACCTGTTGATCGAGTGCCTGCACCTCCGCGGTAATCGCGTGGCCGCGCTCCGCCAGTACGATGCGTATCGGGAGGTGTTGGCGCTAGAGCTGAACGTCGAACCTCTGGACCACACGCGCGAGCTGGTGGCGCGGATCCGGGGTGAGCTGGGCTCGGAGGCCGCGCCGGCCCAGCCTGTCGCCGAGCTCACCGCTGAGGACGAAGAGACTTTCCGGCCCAGCACGGAGCGGACGGGTCCACGAGAGCCCCTGCCGGATCGCCCGCCGCGGCCACGGCCCAAGCGCTGGATGATCTATTCGGCCCTGGCCGCGATTCCCGTCCTGGCCCTGGCGCTCTGGCTGTGGCCGCGGAATGGGACCGAGATCCGCGCGGGCGCGCCTGCGACTGGGGCAGCGGGGTCGTGGAGGATCGCGGTGTTTCCCTTCAACCCGCACGGGTTGAGCGCTGAAGACGAAGGGAGACCGGAAGGCGTCGCGCAGTTGCTCGCCCTCGACCTCGAGAGAGAGGGTGTGGTGATCGTCCCGTACCGTCAGGTGCTACGAGCCTGGAGCTTGCGCACGGATGAAGGTGCCTCGGCACTCGGCTTTGAGGACTTGCGGTCGTTGGCCGTCGAGTTGAACGGCAACGGGATCGTCATCGGCGACATCCACGCGAGCGGGCCCGAGTACCGGATCGTGGCTGAGCTCTACCAGTCGGAGGGAGGAGAGCGGCTGGCCAGGGTCGATGTGAGTGGGCTGCGGGACAGCACCTTCGTTCTGGTAAGGCAGTTAGCGGTCGCCCTGGCCGAGGCGCTGCGGCCGCCGTCCGACGCCGATGTTTCGCGCTAGCCGGCGCATGCCCGAATTCGGATTTGTTTCGTTTCGCTAGAGGCCCCGCCTCGCCCCACCGCTATCCGGCGGTGGGGGAGCGGTTGCGACAGCACTGAGATACGGGAGGCACAGATGGCCAACCATAGGGTTGAGATCAGCGTGAGCAACGGCGACATCAACTACTCTTTGGACCCGATCCGAGCGAACGCCGGCGACAGCATCGAATGGGTGTGCTCGG
>CAYGCC010000433.1:0-22057 GCA_964348165.1 uncultured Gemmatimonadota bacterium
ACGGGTCGACGCCTCCTCCTCTTCCACGGCGCCCTCTTCCTCTTCAAAACCCTCCACGTCGACCAGACCAGTGATCGCTTTCCGCATGAACGGTCTGAACAGGTCCATCGGTATCGGGAACAAGGTCGTCGAGTTGTTCTCCGCCGCGATCTCCGAGACCGTCTGCAGGAAGCGGAGCTGCAGCGCCGCCGGATCGGCGCTCATGATCTGCGCCGCCGCCACCAGCTTCCGTGACGCCTGGTACTCGCCCTGGGCGTTCACGACCTTTGCCCGGCGCTCACGTTCCGCCTCGGCCTGCTTCGCCATCGCCCGCTTCATCTCCTGCGGCAGGTCGATGTCCTTCACCTCGACGGCCGTGACCTCGATGCCCCAAACGTCGGTCTGTTCGTCGATGATCGTTCGCAGCATTTCGTTGTACTTCTCGCGCTCGGCCAGCAGATCGTCCAACTCCGCCTGGCCGATCACCGATCGCAGCGTGGTCTGGGCGAGCTGAGATGTGGCGAACAGGAAGTCTTCCACTTCCATAATCGCCTTCACCGGAACGTTGACGCGGAAATAGAGCACCGCGTTGACCTTCACCGACACGTTGTCGCGTGTGATCACGTCCTGCGGCGGTATGTCCATCGCCACGATCCGCAGGCTCACCCGCTGCATGCGCTCGATGCCGAAGGGAACGAGAAAGATGAGACCCGGACCGCGGGCGCCGCGGAGTCGGCCGAGCCGGAAGACCACCGCTCGCTCGTACTCCCACATGATTCTCAGGCTCGTAGCGAGCGCGGTGGCGCCAGCCACGGCCAGGGCTGACAATAGGATTTCCAAAACGACCTCCCGACCGAGTCGGCCTGACCAGTTAAGAGCTGCGGAGGAAGAACTCTTCGCGATCGATATCGAACAATGCCATGCGCTGCCTAGCGTAGATCATAACAAACAGCACGCCCGCCGGGCATGCCCAGCCTCGTTTGTGGGGATCTTAAAAGTAGTGGGGGAATCTGGCTCGCGCGAGCGTCCCCGCTGGAGCCTCAGCGGCCGCCGGAGGGCGTGAAAGACCCCCGGCGGCTCGGGTCGGCGTTTCCCAACCCGGGCCCGTGCCGGGGGTCGATCGTGCGGCTGAGAGGCGACCTACTTGGCGCCCTTGCCCAGAGTGTAGACGTAGGCGGCGACCGCCTTCACCTGCTCGTCAGTAATACCGCTGCCACCCTTTGCAGGCATGGCCGTACCGGTGGTCGACTTGCTCGCGTCGACGCCGCTCATGATGGTCTTGGCGATCCCCGCCGGCGACCCGTCGCTGTGAACCCACTCGCTGTCCACCAGGTTGGAGCCCAGATTCGGAACGCCTTTGCCGTCGGGACCATGGCACACATTACAGAGGCCCGCACCGCCGTAGAGCTGCTTGCCCTGGGCAACCATCTCCGGGGTGACGCCCTCGGGAAGCGCAGCCTGCTGCTGGCCGCCCATTTCGTGACCTTCCATCTGCTGGGCCTCAGCCATCTGCTGGGCCTGAGCCATCTGCTGGGCCTCAGCCATCTGCGTGGGCTGAGCTGCCGCCGTCTGGCCCGCCGCCGCTTCCTGCTGGCCCGTCTCGGAGCCGCCGCAAGCCAGCAGCGCCGAAAGGCTCAGCGAAAGGGCGACCACCGCGAATCCGCTCGTCCGATACATCCTGTCCTCCGTTGGGGGGGTGATACGCAGCACGCCTTGATCCACGGACCCCGTCCCGCGACCGTTTTCGCCGGCTAACGGCGAGCTGCGCGACGCCAGCGTGCTGCTGGGCACTCGACTGAGATGCCCTGAAAGTTCGCGCCTCGATGATACCCGGCGCTCTCGTTCGCGTCAAGCTGACTCGCCCGGCCAGCCAGGCCGCGGCGTCCCACAGCGAGCACAGAAGCGCCAGGCGAGGTCGAGCTCGGCGCCACAGCTTCGACAGGTGGTGGCCGAGACCTGATAGCCGCAGTAGGGGCAGTACAGAGCGGCGTCGGGCAACGCGGCGTCACAATCGGCGCAGACAGAGAGCTCGGCTGCGGCCTCCTCCCCTGTCGCCGGCGCCGCCGATGGCGCCCGATCGAACCGGTCTTCCCCAGCCCGCGCCTCGTCCGACTGGGTAGGCGCGGAAGACCCCCCCTGCGATGCGGCCGCCGAGGCCTCGTTGCGCGACGCTTCGATCCGACGCGCCTCCTCCTCCGCGGCCTCCCACTCGACTTGTTCGCGCAGCTCCGGCGGTGCGTAGCGGATATCTCCGGGCGGCGGGATCTCTTCCGGGTTCAGCCAAACTCGGCTGTCTGCGAAGGCGCGATAGCGACGGATGTCCGGCAACGGCTCTGCGAGACCGGCCTGCAGCTCTTCTTGCATCGGGCCTTCGCTCAAGAGATAGCCGCGCTCGCCCGCCAGCAGGCGCGAGAGGGCGGTCTGGTAATCGTCGTTCGAGCGGAAGCCGGCGCGGTTGCGGACCTTCGGGTAGGGGATCAGGCGCTCGGTCACCTCGGAGACGGCGAACGGCTCCTTGACCTCCGCCGGGCGCTCGCTGCGCAGTATGTCGACGAACTCCAAGAAGAGACGATCGAGGTCGTCCATCGTCGTCTGCCAAGGCCTAGCGGTCGCGCTCGAACAGATAGGCGCTGTCGAGATGGCGGTTTCCCGCCGAATCGAAGACGGCGTAGCGGCTGCCCGACCAGATCGCCGCTGCCCCGTGAAGGCCCCGCTTGTTCACGGCGTAAAAGTTGACGTTGAAGTCCGGTCGGCCCTCTTCGTCGAGGAGTCGCTTCTCTACCGTGAAGCGGACGATTCGCCGCAGCGCCTCGAGACAGGCGTCGGTGGGCGCGAGGCCGCGACGCATCTGCTCCACCACCAACATCGAGCCGCAACTCTTGATCACCGCCTCGCCACGGCCCGTGGAGCCGGCAGCGCCCACGTCGTTGTCCACGTACAGGCCCGCACCGATGATCGGGCTGTCTCCCACTCGGCCGGGCACTTTGAAGGCGAGGCCGGAGGTCGTGGTCACACCCGACAGATTTCCCGCCCCGTCCAGCGCGCAGCAGTTGATCGTGCCGTAGTGGCGGCGGCCCTCCCAGGCGTCCTCCAGACCGAAATCCGTTATCCCCTCCTCCGACTGATCCGGCGTCAGGTAGTCATCGTCGCGGCTCAAGCGGGCGCGCCAGCGCAACCACGTTCGGCGGGCCCGGTCGGTCAGCAAGTTCTCCTCGCTGAACCCCATCTCCAGCGCGAACCGGCGCGCGCCGTCGCCTACCAGAAACACGTGATCGGTGTAACGCATGACCACCGTCGCCACCTGAGCCGGGTGCTTGAAACCCTCCAGAGCACCAACGGCCCCGGCGCCGCGGGTGGGTCCGTGCATCACCGATGCGTCGAGCTGCACCACACCGACCGCGTTGGGCAGACCGCCGTAACCGACGCTCGTGTCTTCAGGGTCCGCCTCGACCAACGCCACGCCCGTCACCGCGGCTTCCAGCGTGTCGCTGCCCGCGCGCATCAGCTCGACAGCCCGCGCCGTGGCTCCCAGCCCGTTGGCGCTGGCGATCGCCAGCGGCCCGCCCTGGCCGCCACCGCCGCCCGCCAGGCCTGCCGCCCACGACCGCGCGTTTAAGCTGCCACCCCCGAGCGCGCCGACCCCCGCCAGGGCTCCAGTCTTGAGAAAGTCACGCCGCGTCGGCCAACTCATCGCGTCCCTCCCATTTCGGTTTGTTCCGCTTCGACACCGCGGATGGATGTCGCGCGCGTTTTCGGCCGGCCGGTTCGAAACGCCACCCGGCTCGGCCCGTCACTCCGGGAACTCGGGTACCTTGGGCTCTAGCTCGGGAACCGGGAAGCCCTTGGCTCGGGCGCGCTGAAACGCCTCGACGACCTGCCGATCGAATCGGACGCCGGCACCGTGCTCGATCTCGGCCACGGCATCGGCTTCCCGCAGGGCTTCGCGGTGTGGACGGTTACTCAACATGGCCGCGAAGCTGTCGGCCACGCCCACGATCGCACCGTTTCGGGAGATGTCGGTACCCTGGAGGCCGTTGGGGTACCCAGAGCCATCCCAGCGCTCGTGGTGGTGCAGGATGGCATCGCGAGCCGGGCGCAGATACGCCGCCGTCTCGATCATGCGGGCGCCGGCGATCGGATGCTGCTGCACCAGGCGCCACTCGTCAGGTGCGAGCGGGCCCGGCCGATTGAGAACCGCCTCGGGAACGACCAGCATGCCCACAT
Organism: uncultured Gemmatimonadota bacterium; assembly: GCA_964348165.1. Taxonomy (GTDB): domain Bacteria; phylum Gemmatimonadota; class Gemmatimonadetes; order Palauibacterales; family KS3-K002; genus CAYGAJ01. The sequence goes on from CAYGCC010000433.1 coordinate 4,204, forward strand.
CGTGCAGGACCGCCCCGAGCCAGAGTGCGCGCAGCGAGTCGCCGTCGAGATCGAGCTGGCCCCCGATCGCCCGGGCGTAACGGCTGACCTGGCTCAGGTGTCCTCGCGTATAGCGATCGCGAGAATCCAGAGCCGTCGCAAGGACGGCGAGACTTTCCCGGCAGTCGCGTTCGCTCGCGGCGCCTCCCTTCGATGAGTCGAACCACAGCGAGGTGCGGAACGCCTGGACCTCGCGCAGCAGGCGCCGATGCTCCAGCGATCGCGCCACGCTATGGCTGAGCTCGGCGAGGTTGAAGGGCTTCAACAGGTAGTCGTCCGCTTTGTTGCGGAGCGCCTCGATCGCGAGGCTGATATCGGTGTACGCGGTCATCATGATGACCTGCGTGTCTGAATCGTAGCTCTTGATCGCTTTCAACAGCTCGATGCCACTCATCCCGGGCATCCGAACATCGCTGACGACGATGTCCAACGGACCCGACTCCAGCAGCTCGAGCGCTTCTTTCCCCGAGCTGGCCGTGAGGCATTCGTAGCCCTCGCGGCGCAGCTTCTTTGCCAACGACACCGTGATCGCCGGCTCGTCGTCGACCACGAGTACGCGAGCGCGCTCCGGCCTCTCCTTCTCCATGCCCGTCCTCACCGCTCGTCGATCCTCTTGAGCTCCGCCACCAGATCGCGGATCCGGCGCGCCATCTCGTTGATGGTACTCAGCCCGCTGACCTGTTCTTCGTTCAAGTCCTCGGCATCCATCAACATCAGCTCCACCTCCGCCATGATCGCCGTCAGGGGACTGTTGATCGCGTGACGCACATCACGGACCACCTCGGTGATCCGGTCGAGGTGCTCCCCTTCCCCGCCTGGCTCCGCGGTACGTGACTTGATGTCGGCCAGCTCGAGCAGTCGTCTGACCACCCCGTAGAGGATACTGTCGTCGGCGGAGTACGGCACCTGTACGAGCGGCCCGGAGGGAAAGAACTCGGCTTGTGGCTCGTCGACCCAGAGCACCGCCCGGTCCGGGTCGCCCAGGGCACCGAGCAAGCCAAGGACGCCCTCGTTGGGCAGCTCGGCGTCGATGACCGCGACGATAGAGCCGGGCATTGACACCTGCTCCAGCGCCGCGCCCAGGTCCGCGGCCTGCCGTACCTCCAGCTCTCCGAGCGCCCGCGCCGCCCGTTCCCGCCGTTTGACATCCCGACTGACTACAAGCACCACGCCGCCTGTTTCAGCCACCATCCGCCCTCAACTCTCTTCTGACCCCTTAGGGCCCGCGCCGACCACGCGTGCCTTCTTCGCATCGCTGAGCCTCAGCCGCACGGTTCGCACCCGGCGGTCGTCCACCTTCTCCACGAGCAAGTCTGCGTCGTGGACCTGGACCATATCGCCGCGCTTGGGCACATGGCCAAGCTCACCCAAGATGAAGCCGCCGAGCGTATCGTAGTCTTCCAACGGCAGCTTCAGGCCGAATTGCTCGTTGACCTCGTCGATCGGTGCACCACCGTCGATGAGCACGTCGCCGCCGGTCGTCTTGACGACCATCTCGCGGGCGATAGCGTGCTCGTCGTAGATCTCGCCGACGATCTCCTCGATCAAGTCCTCGAGCGTCACCAGGCCATCGGTTCCGCCGAACTCGTCGACGACGATCGCCATGTGAATCTTCTTGCGCCGCAACTCCGCCAGCAGATCGACGATCGACTTCGTGTCGGGCACAAAATACGGTTCGCGCATGATGCCGGTCACGTCGAACGCACCGCTCTCGCGTGACGCATCGATGGCCAACAGGTCCTTGGCCAGGACGATCCCCACCAGGTTGTCCAGGCTCTCACGGTACACCGGCAGCCGCGAGTGCCCCGACTGGCTGACCGTGTCCAACACCGCTTCGTAGGTCGCGTCGTGGGGCACCGCCACGATGTCCGGCCGCGGCGTCATCACCTCCCGCGCTACGGTGTGGGTCAGCTCGAACACCCCCGAGATCATCACCTGTTCATCGCGGGCCACCTTTCCCATCTCCCGCGCGCGTTGCACCAGAATCATTAGCGCGCTGCGGCTGTGAACCCGCTCCGCCTCGCTCGGCAGCCGCACGCCGAAGAGGCGCAGCAGCGCGTTGGCCGACTCGTTGAGCGTGAAAATCAACGGGGAGCCGATCCGCGTGAACAGGATCAGCGGCTGGGTGGTCCAGCGAGCAACGGGCTCCGGGTGGAAGATCGCGAGCGCTTTCGGTGCCAGTTCGCCCAGCACGACGTGCAGGAAGGTGATGAGCGCAAAAGCGATGACCACCGCCACCGCGTGGCTCGCGATCACATCGAAGGGGCCCGGAAGGCCTGAGAACAGGGCGATCAGGGTTTCGGCGATCGCCGGCTCGCCTATCCAGCCCAGCCCCAGCGAGGCCAGGGTGATCCCAACCTGGCAGGACGAGAGGTGGAGGTTGAGGTCCGCCTGGGCGCCTCTCACGATCCGGGCCAGCCGGTCGCCCTTGGCCGCCATGCCGGCCAGGCGGGTGTCATCGGCGCTGACCAAAGCGAACTCAGCCGCCACGAAGAAGCCGTTGGCGCCCACCAACAGCATGACCGCCAACAGTCTCCAGACGACCTCAAATGTGGACATACGACGATAGGGGGGCTAGAGAGAGGCCCCGGCAGTCAAACCGGGGCAGAGCGTAGTCACTATCAGGTGTCGTGGTCGGTGAGCGCGTTGCCTTCACCCCCGTGCGGAATGACTGGCTCACAATAGCGTCGACCGATCTCCTCCAGCTCCGCGAGTTCTTCGCCGGTGACCTCAGGGTAGCGCTGGGCCATGTATGACATCGTCTCTTTTAGCCAGGCCGCGCGCTGGTCCTCGGTCGCTTCCAACACCCCGCAATGCCTGATCTGACTGAACAACTCGTTACGCGCTTTGTCAAACACCGAAGCCTCGTGTTTCCCCTCCTTCTTGCGTTTGCTCAAAGATTCCTCCTGTGCCTACAATTACGACCCTGACCCACCGCCCCCTGATTTCGTGCCAGCGGATCCAGGGTGACGGGTAAATTATAGCTGCCGGCCCAAGACATGCAAACGTCGACTGCCCAGTTGCCGGAACCGCTGGACCCGGTCAGCCTCGAGGTCTACCGCTCGCTTCTCCTGGCCATCGCCGAGGAGATGGGCGCGGCCCTTCGCCGGGCCGCCTACTCCCCGAACATCAAGGAGCGCCGCGATTACAGCTGCGCGATCTGCGACTCGGCCGCGGACCCCGTGGCGCTGGGCGATCACATGCCCGTTCACCTGGGCGCGATACCTCAGAGCGTCGCCGCCGCCATCGCGGCGCTGCCGCTGACGCAGGGAGACGTCGCTGTGCTGAACGATCCCTTCCACGGCGGCACGCACCTTCCCGACGTCACTGCGGTACGGGGGGTGTGGGTGCCAGGCACTGACGAGCCGATCGCCTACGTGGCGGCGCGTGCCCACCACGCCGACGTGGGGGGCAGCGCGCCGGGGTCGATGCCCCTTTCCCGCGAGATCTATCAGGAGGGGGTGCGCATCCCACCGGTCCTGCTGGTGCGGCGGGGCGCGATCCAGGCCGACATCTGGCGGGTTTTGCTGGCGAACGTGCGAACACCCGTCGAGCGGGAGGGTGACCTCCACGCACAGCTGGCCGCCCTGGAGGTCGGTGCCCGCCGGCTCGGCGAGCTAGCAGCCAGGCGGGGAAGCGAACGCCTACGCGAGGCCTTTCACGCCCTCTCGGCATACGCGGATCGTCTGCTTCGCGCCGTCATCGCGGAAATACCGGACGGCGAGTACACGGCCACCGATTTCATGGACGACGACGGCATCGCGAGTGAACCGGTCCGCATCGCGGTCACCGTGGGCGTACGCGGCGATCAGTTGCATGTGGATTTCAGCGACTCGGCGCCCCAGTGCGCCGGAAACATCAACGCCGTCATGGCTATCACCGAGTCCGCCGTGCGCTACGTCCTTCGCTGTGTAGCCGAGGCGGTGCTGGGGACGCCGCTTCCCGCCGGCGGCGGCGCCCTCGCCGCCGTACGCATCGTGGCGAAACCCGGCACCGTGGTGAACGCGCGGCCACCGGCGGCCGTAGCGGCGGGGAACGTGGAAACGTCACAGCGCATCGTCGATGTGGTGTTCCGCGCCCTGGGCTCCGCCCTGCCGCACTTGCTGCCGGCCTGTTCCAGCGGGACCATGAACAACCTGACCCTCGGCGGCCTCGACCCGGCGTCGGGAGACCCGTTCGCCTACTATGAGACGGTGGCGGGCGGGATGGGGGCGGGCCCAAAGCGCGATGGGTTGTCCGGGGTCCATACGCACATGACCAACTCGCTCAACACGCCCATCGAGGCTCTGGAGCACGCGATACCGGTGCGGGTGAGGCACTACTCGCTGCGGCGCGGCTCGGGAGGCTCCGGGCTACGCCGCGGAGGCGACGGACTGCGCCGCGATCTGGAGTTTCTCACCGCCGCGCGGGTCAACATACTTTCCGAGCGACGGCTTCACGCGCCCTGTGGAGCGGCCGGAGGCGCGCCGGGCGAGCGTGGCGCCAACTGGTTCTGGCACAGAGGGGAGTGGAAGGAGTTACCGGGCAAGGCCGCGCTCGAGGCCGAGCCGGGAGACGTGATCAGTGTCCGGACACCCGGCGGTGGCGGATGGGGAAGCGCCGGATCCTGACGGCGCGCGGCCCCCACCAGGGGCTGCAGACGTCGCGGATGATTGTGCCCCGTGAGCTGCGCAGCGGCGGCCACCGATTGCATTACGTGGAAGGGGGCGTCGGGGCACCGCTGATCCTGATCCACGGGCTGGGGGCTTCAAGCCGCTGGTGGTTTCCGGTGCTCCCTGAGCTGACGGCGGAAAGCTTTCGGGTGGTGGCGCCGGACCTGCCGGGCTTCGGCCGCTCACCCGGACCCGCTCGCTCGATACCCGAGGCGGCCCGGGCGGTCATCGATCTCGCGGATCGTCTGGGGCTGGGCCGCTTCTTCCTCTGCGGTCACTCGATGGGTGGAGCCATCGCCTTGCGTATCGCGGCCGACTACGGCCGGCGGGTGCGGAGGATGGTGTTGATCGCCAGCGCCGGCATCCCCGGGGTGGGAACGGCGCGAGTTGTCGGGCGGCTGGTGCAACCGTGGTCCTGGTGCCCGCTTCGCTTTTACCGCACGCTCATCGGCGACATCATCCGCGCGGGGCCGCGCAACCTGTTCCCCGCCATTGCGGAGCTCCGCCGCTACGACGTGCGCCCGCAGCTCAAGCGTGTGCGTTCACCGACGCTGGTCATCTGGGGCGAAAAAGACAGCCTGACACCTCTGGCGCACGGCGAGCGCATCGTCTCCGGGTTGCTTGATGCCCGGCTGGAAGTGATCCCCGGCGCCCGCCACCTCCCGATGGTGCGCGAGCCCGATCTCACATCGCGGCTGATGGTGCGGTTTATGAAGGAGGGCCTGGTGCCGCGCGGTTGAGGCTGGCGTCTTCTGAGACTTACATGGAGCGCAGCGACTCGGCCGTTAGCTTCTCCCCCTCGGCAAACTCGGTCAGTTCCATCGTCACCGATCCGACCTTGAGCTTGGACCGGAGCTGGACCGGTATGCGGCGCTCGTCGTCCGTGATATAGACCTCGGCCTGGCCGCCCTCGGAGAAAATCCCCCGCGTCTTGATGATTGGACGGACCACCACCGTTTCGAACTCTCCCGCCGGGACTTTCACCTTCTCACGACGCAGTACCTTGACGATCACCGGATTGCGATCGAAGCGGAAATAGCGGTTCCACGTGTAGGTTCGGCCCACCTCCAGGTCGATCGTGCGCACGAAGTAGATGAACGCCGCCTCGTCCAACGCACCCTCCGGTATCGAGTCCTGCGCCCCGTCGTTGCGCGTGTAAAACCCGCCCTCCAGATCGATCTCGTACTCGCGGAAGCGTTCGTAATCGCCCTGCTGGGAATCCTGACGGAAGCGGCGGCTGGCTAGCTGGTAGACGTCGAGCCAGGAGTCCTGCCGATCGTCCAGCTTGTAAAAGAAGGTCGACCCCTGGATCACCGACCGCAGGTGGTAGGTCGGGTGACCCGCCACCGTCTCGATCTCAGCCACCTCCATTTGCGCCTCACCCACCGCCAGCGGGCCGAACTTGACCCGGTAAGTCATCCGCTCTCCCACACCGAAGGGCACGACCGCCAGCGCGAGCCCCTCCGTCGCCGCGGGCGGCGGACCATTCTCGTCCTGGGCGATCGCCGCAGCCGGCAGCAGCGCCATCACGAGAGCCATCGCTGCACTCAGCTTCATTTTCCCCTCAACAATGCCAGGTAATCGCGCGCGCTGCGCCACAGCGACAGGCGGCTCGTCCTCGAGCGCCGGTCGTAACGTGACTCTGAAACCGTCTCCTCCACACGCCGCGTGTGCGGAGCCACAGCAAGCAACAGCTCGACGGCCGCCGCCCACCCATCGTAGCGGACCAGCTGATGGCCGTTCGACTCGCGCAGCGCTTTCTTGAGCAAACCCACCCGGTAGGCCCGCAAACCGGAAAACGGATCGCTGACCCCTTCAGGAAACCGGTACTTGCGCTCGAGCCAGGGCAATCCCCGGCGAACCCAACGCATGGCGCGGGGCACCGACTTCCCGTTAGCGGGCTGGGCCGCCACCACCAGGTCGGCGCCGCCCTCCACACGCTTCACCAGCGTGGGAATGGCCAGTGGCTCGTCGGTGAAATCGGCTTGCAGCGTCACCACCACGTCACGCCGCGGGTACGACGAGCGCGAGATCGCCTCTCGCAGCAGCGCCTCCAGTGATGCACCGTGCCCACGTCGCTGCTCGTGTCGGAGGATCTCCAGTGGGAGGACCCGCGCATACGGAGAAACGACCTCGAACGTCCGATCGCTCGAGGCGTCGTCCAGAAAGAGAACCCGATAGTCGCGCCGGAAGTCCGCCATCACTTGCCGGATCTTCCACAAGAGGACGCCCGCGGTGCGCTCCTCATTGTGCGCGGGAATGCATATATAGATCACGTGTCGCCGTTCTATCGCCCGGCCACGGCTCCCTGCCGCCGGTTGGCCGCTCCAAATCTGTCTCCTGTGCTACTACTACCAACCACCGCCGGGTCAGTTCCCCGGCGGCGCGGTCTTCCACCGCTTATGATGCCAAAAATACTGTTCCGGGGAAAGCCGCACACGCCCTTCGAGCTCGCTCACCCAGAGGCAGGTCAGCTCCTGGACCCGCTCCTTGACGTCCAGGCCGGTGGGCGCCTCCAGGGGGACGATCCAGCCGTGATAGCGTCCGGGACCGACCCGCCGGGCGCCGCCGATGAAAAAAGGCACCCCAGCACGAAGGGCCAGCAGTGCCGGTGCCCGGTGGGTGGAGGCGGGTCGGCCGAGGAAGGGTACGAAGATCCCGCGTCGCCGCGCGTCCTGATCGGCGACGAAGGCGACGACCCGCCCCGCCTCCAGGCTCGCCATCAAGCGATCCCAAGCGTCGACGCGGTCGATGAGACCCATCCCAAGGCGTTCACGGGTCTCTTCCACCAGACGGTTGAGGTAGCGGTTCTTGAGACGCTGCATCACCGCGTCCACCGTGTAACCGAGCGCCGCGATGGCCGAGCCGGCCAGCTCCCAGTTGCCAAAGTGCCCGGTGACGATGACCACGCCTTTCCCTTGCTTGATCGCGCGATCGAATTCCTCGAGACCCTCGATCACCTCCAGGCGCCGGCGCACCTCGGTCAGGCCGCGGTGAAGCAGAGTGGGAACGGTCAGCGCCTCCCGTCCGACGTGCTTGAAGCAGGCCCGGGCCGTACGGCGAACCCAACGCTCGTCCCGATCGGGGAAGGCGCGAGCCAGTTGGCTTTCCACGACGCGGCGCCGCCAGCCCAGGCGGTAAGCCAGGCCGCCTAGCAGCTGACCGAGGCGCTCGTTGAAGGCGGGAGGGCAGCGGCCCAGCAGGCCAAGGGCGAGGCGGGCGACGAGATACTCGAGGAAGTGGCGGAACCGCCTCAGCGGACCCGCGCCTCTTCACGGTCCACAGCCGCGCCCGGGAGGAACTGCATCTCGTAGAGGCGGCGGTAGACACCGCGTCGCGCCAGCAGCTCGTCGTGTCGTCCGGACTCGACGATCCGGCCGCGATCCAGAACGATGATCTGGTTCGCGCCCTGAATGGTCGACAAGCGGTGCGCGACGACGATCACCGTCCGATTGGCGAGCAGACGCTCGATGGCCCCCTGGACGAGCCGTTCCGACTCGCTGTCCAGCGAAGACGTGGCCTCGTCGAAGATAAGAAGCGGTGGGTCACGCAGGATGGCGCGCGCGATGGCGATGCGCTGACGCTGCCCACCCGAGAGGCGAACACCGCGGTCGCCCAGCACCGTGTCGTAACCCTCGGGCAGCGTCGTGATGAATTCGTGAGCGTTGGCCGCCCGCGATGCCGCCTCGATCTCCTCCTGGCTGAAGTTATCGGCGGCGCCGTAGGCGATGTTGGCCCTGACGGTGTCGTGGAAGATGAGCGTTTCCTGTGAGACGATCCCGAGGAGCTGGCGCAGCGAGTCGAGGCGGATCTCGCTGATGTCCACCCCGTCCAGCGTGATGCGTCCGCGACCAGGCTCGTAGAAGCGCGGCAGCAGGTCGACCACCGTGCTCTTTCCAGCGCCCGACGGCCCGACCAGCGCCAGCACCTCTCCGCGGTTCACCTCGAAGCTGATGCCCTCGAGCACGGGCTCCTCGCCGTCATAGGCGAAGTGGACGTCTTCATAAGCGATCTGGTGCTCGAAGCGGTCCACGCGACGCCCACCCGTCATCACCAGTTCGCCACCGGTGTCGAGGATCTCGAAGAAGCGGTCGGCGGCGGCAAACGACGCCTGGGCGCGCGCCGGGAAGGTGGTGAGCGCTTTGATTGGCGATTGAACCCGGAGCGAAATCGTTAGAAAGGTGAGGAACGCCTCGGCGGAGAGTGCGCCGCTGAAGACGAACTGGGCGCCGACCCATACCAGCACGAGAGTCACGATACTGCCCAGCATCTCGGACAGCGGCGAGCTGAGAAGACGAACGCGCTCGGCCCGCACCAGATCTCGGAAATAGGCCTGGTTCGTTTCAACGAAGCGTCCGCGCTCGTACTCCTCGGCGCCGTACGCCTTGACCAGCCTCGCCCCCGACGCGGTCTCCTGCAACATGCTGGTCAGTTCGCCTTGCGCTTCGTAAGCGCGGCGGAACCCACGGCGCAACCGCCAGAGCATCGGTTTCAAGAAGCCGAGGAAAAGGGGAGCGATGACCAGAACCAGCAGCGTCAGCTTCCAAGAGATCAGCAACAGCGCGGTGACGAAAGCGCTCAGCGAGACCGCATGCTTGACCAGGTCTGATATCGCGTATGTGATGGCCTCTTTCGTCTGGCTCGTATCCGAGAACACTCGGGCGATGAGCTGGCCCACCTTATGGCGGTCGAAGAAGCCCAGCGGGAGCTGTTGAAGGTGACCATAAAGCTGGTTGCGCATGTCGCGCACGATTCCTTCGCGAACCTTGACCCCGAGAGCGTTGGCCGTGTAAAAGAACACGTTCTTGAGCAGCAACCCGACGATCACCACGATCACCACGTTGCGTAACGCGGCGCTGGGCTCCGACCTGGCGATAAACGGGCCCACGGTCAGATCGAGGACTCGCTCGACCAGGCCCCCGCCAGCCGGCAACACCGCCGCCTCGCCGAACAACGAGCGCAGGAACGGGATGAGCAGGATCATGGTGAAGCCGTCGAGGAGCGAGCCCAAAGCCACGGCCCCGAGTCCGGCGAGAAAAACCAGCTTATAAGGTCGCAGGTAGCGTATGAGTCGGGTATAAAGCTTCAACGAGCGTCACCGCGAGGCTTGAGCAGCGCCACCGGCAGGATCATCTCATCCGGACTGATGCCGCCGTGCAGGAAGCTGTCCCGATAACGGGACTGGTACTCCCGCAGCTTCGTGGGATAGACGAAGAAGTAGTCTTCCCGGGCCAGAAGATAGTTGGTTTTCAGCCCACCGGCAGGGAGCCGGATCGCCTGCCCATCGGGAACGGCGAAGACGCTGCCGGGCGACTCTGCCCGCAGATCGTCGCCGTACTTGTAGCGCAGGCTCAAAGTCGCATCGCGCTTGGCGAACACCGTTGTCGGACGGAGACAGTGCACCGACCCGTGGTCTGTGGTGAGCAGAACGCGCACACCACGCGACGCGATGACCCGCAGCGCTTCGCGCAAGTCCGAGCCATCAAACCAGGTGAGGGTCAGCCGCCTCAGCGCCCCCGCATCGCGAGCCATCTCGAAGAGGAGCTGGGACTCGCCCCGCCCATGCGTGAGCAGATCGACGAAGTTGAAAACGATGGCGAGCGCGCGCCGCTCGTCCAATAGCGCCGGCAGCCGCCTTAGCATGGCCTCGCCGTCGGCGGCGGTGTTGACTTTTTCGTAATGCACCGGAACCGCCCCACCGGTCAGCTTGGCGATCTGTTCGGCGAACAGCTCGTCCTCGAACGAGTTGAGACCGGACTGCTCGTACTTCTCCGGCCAGCCGGGGCGCCGCCGGGCCAGCTCGTCCGGGAAGATGCCGCTGAAGATCGCGTTGCGGGAGTAAGGTGTGGCCGTCGGCAGGACGGAAAGGTAGAGATCCTCCTCGACCTCGAAGGTCTCGAGTATGGACGGGCGAAGCGCACGCCACTGATCGAGGCGCAGACAGTCGACGACCACGAGTGCGGCGGGCTCATTGCGGCCCAGCAGCGGCAAGAAGAAGCGCGGAACGACGTCCACGGAAAGCGACGGACGATCTTCCTGACCTTTCGCCACCCAGCGTGGGTAATTCTGGACCACGAAATCAGCGAAGCGCCGGCGCACGTCGCCAATCAAGGTCAGCAGCGACTCGAGAAGCCCAGTCTCGTCGGTCTCGCTGAGCTCAAGCTCCCAATCGATGAGATCGGAATAGAGGTCGCTCCAATCGCGCCAGCTGCTCGCCTGATCGATGCGCTCGCGCAACTCGGAGTAGGCACGGACGAAATCACGGGCCAGACGCTGATGGCGAAGCTCGGGCCCCTCGAGGATCCGCGTCACCACCGAGGCCACCTGCCGCGGGCTGGTCGGCTTCGTTATGAAGTCGTCGACGCGTCGCGCGATGGCCTCGGTCATCGTTGCGTCTTCCTCGCTCTTCGTCACCATCACGACGGCGATGCGTGGGTCGACGCCCCGAATCTCGCGAAGCATCTCGATGCCGGTCCGGCCGGGCATCTCGTGATCTAATAAGATGAGATCGTAGCTTTCTCGTCGCAGCTGGCTCAAGGCATCGTCACCGTTCGGCTGCGTGTCTACCTGGTAACCGCGTTGCTCGAGAACCAGCCGATGGGGGAGCAGAAGCTCGACCTCGTCGTCGACCCAGAGGATCCGGCCTTTGGACGGTTTCTCCCGGCTCATCACAGCTTCCAGGTGTAGCTGTACCAGGTGGCGACGGCCCGGCCCGCGCGCTCCGCCGGCTCGAACACCCAATCGCGAGCCTCACGGATCAAGCTCCGGTTGTATTCACGGTCGGGGGTGGGCGGCTGGAGGCGCACGGAGTCGACCGCACCCGCCTCGGTAATGAATACCCAGACGGTCACCTCGCGCCCCCGCACCGACGGCGGCCGCTCGAGCGGTGCCATGATCACGCCCCGGGGTGTGGGCGGGATGAGGCGGCGAAGACCCGACATGGCGTTCCCAGCGTCGCCGCGGCCTTCACCGCCCGGAAGACCGGCGCCGGTTTCCGGCCCTTCTCTGAGGCCTTCACCGGGATCGCGAAGCTCGATCTCGGCGAGCGAGAGGACGGGTTCCTCCAGCAGCTCGACCTCCAGCGGCTCGATCGTCGGGGTCTCCGGGCGCGGCGGAATGGTGATCTCCACCGGCGGCCGCAGAACGACCGCACGCAAGCCGCCGCCGCCCGCTGCGGCCAAGGCGTTTCCCGCCGCCGGGCCGGCAGCGGCGTACGGCGTCAGACGTTCTGGAGGCGAACGGAAGAAGAGCAGGACGGCGAGGTGAAATAACAAAGAGAGCAGCAGCGCGACGCGCCACACTTTGCGCTCCCAGCGCGGCCGGTCTTTCTGTGTCGCTGCCATCGAGCCACGATTCGTTGCCGCCTACCTACTCCCTCGGGTTGCGCCTTCGGTCCAGCCGCGCAGGTCGGCAAGCTGGACCCTCCGGCCATCACGGTCCAAGATCCAAACATCGCCGCCCTCGGCCACGACCACGTCTGCGGCAAAACGGGTCTCCCGGGCAACTCCGATCACCGTGGGCACCGCCCCACCGATGTCCACCACCACCACGCCATCGGAGCCTGCGGCGACGTACAGCACATCGCCATCCAGATCAGCGGCGAACGCAAAGCTCACTCCACTGTAGTGTTGTACCACCCGCGGAGCCGCGGGATCCGCCGCTTCCAACACGTACACCCCGTTGGAACCGGCGGCCACCACCAGACGGCTCCCCTGTGCCCGGACGGTGCGCTCGGCCGCCGGGAGCTCGCTCTCGGCGATCTTCTCCAAGTCGGAAGTATAGGAGGCGAGTCGGTCTTCCATCAGCGCCCAGCCGACACGACCGAAGTCGCTGAAAGCCATGTCCGTCACGTAGCGAAAGTTCTCGACCTCTGTGAGCGCCGAAAGCGATACCTCTCGCGCCGTCCTCTGAATGCGAAGTAGCCGCAGAGAGTCGAGACCCGCGACCGCCAGGTTGTCTTGGAAGAGCTGCAAGGAACTACCCCCCCGCTCGTCCACCACCTGGCCTGGCGCGGCATCGTCACCCACCGGAAACGTGACCAGGTTGGAAAACGTGCTGAGGATCAGCAGATCTTCCGACGGCATCACCACCGCGTCCTCGATGCCTCGAACGCCCACGGCTCGACGGCGCACGGTCCCGTCCCGGAACACGATGCGCGCGCCACCCAGACCGACCACCGCCGCGCCGCCCGGGAAGCCCGAGAGACGATCCGGCACCAGATCGAGAGGAACGTTCTGGAACGAGTAGGCGAGCGACGGGCCCGCCGCCATGCGCCGCTTGTAACGCGAATCGAGTTCGGACCCGATGAGGAAGCCGATGCCGGCGCCGATCAACCCCGCCGCCACCCCCACGCAGGTCTTACTGCTGCAGCTGGTCCTGACGGTCCCGTCGCCTGCGAAGGCGTAGGCGGGCACGCCGGCCACCACTCCCCCGATCAAAGTGAACAGCCAGCGTCGATTCGACTTGAAGCCGCTCTGCGCGTCGGCGGCGGGGGCGAGGGTGACGGTCAGCGCCAGCGCCAGGGTAAGGATCCGCCCGGCCCCGGCCAAGCTCGCACGGTTCAGCGACACCCGTGCCTACTCCTTCTCCTCTTCCTTCACCACTTGGAAGGCGCGCCGCGATCGGGCCATCTGCTCGCCCAGCCGGTCCCAGACCCGCAGCCGGATCTCGTACTCTCGGCCCGCAGTATGGAGCCCCAGACCCAGATACAGGTACGGCTCCGGACGCTCCGGGTGCGCAGTCCGAAGCCGCCGCCCGATGGCCAGGTACTCGCCCAGCCGGTGCTCGTCGAGCAGGTAGCCCATCAACCGAGTCGCCGCCCCCACATGATGCGGATCGTAGCGCAGCGACGCCCGGTAGTGCTCCACCATCCTTTCCTTGTCCTCATCGCCGGAGCCCTCGATCGGGCCCGCATCGTCCAGGTAGGCGTTGCCATAACGCGCCGGCTCGTAATCGTTCATCAGCCCCAACTCACCCACCGGCGGACCACGGAACAACGGTGAGAGACGGCGGTGCTGCAGCGACTGGTACCGAAGCTCCTTGATGTAGCCAAGGTTGAAGTGAACATCCGCCAGAACTTCGGGGTCGCCGAGCCTCTCCGCCCCGTCGAGGGCACGTCCGAACAGGCGCTCCGCGTCGATGCGCATGTGCTGCTTCAAACGCAGCCGCGCGAGCTCCAGCAGGTAGCGCGGGTCCTTCGGGTTGAGGCGCAATGCTTCCAACAGCGCCTTCTCCGCCCTGAGCCGGTCGCGGAAATCCGTTTCCACGGCGCTGGCCCTGTGCGTATAGAGGCGCCCCAGATGGTAGTGAGCGTCGGCGAACCGCGGCTCCACCTCGACGGCCTTCTCCAGCTCGTTGAAGGCGAGCACGGTATCGCCGGCGGTCATGTGGGCGAGGGCGAGCTGGAGGTGCTCCCGGGCAAGCTGATCCTGGGCCGGCGCGGGTCGAGCCGACACGATGAGAAGAGCCGAAAGCAGGAAAGATGCGGCGTGCTTCACTGCTGTTATCCTTTGGTGCTCTGTCGAGAGACCCGCGTAGGTTTAAGCTACGGCTCCGGCTGAGCTTGGAAAAGGGGCGCGTCGAGACCCAACCTCCCATCTTCAGCTAAACCTTGAGGTTATACCGTCTCGGGGCCCCTCTCCGATCCCCCGGGCGCCCTCCTCCCCGGACGGCTATAACGGCAGTCACGCTCACTGGAGGACCCGCGGGTTTCCTCTTGCCCCGGCCCGGCGGCGCGGCCAAGTTGAGCGGCGAGTCGCACTCACGGTAAAACGTCGGTCCTGTCGCCGCATTACGCCTGAGGGAGGTTTCGCCGATGCATGGGTTGGAAGGCGCCGTCCTCGTCCCCGTTCTAATCCTCGGGGCCACCGCGATTCTCTTCTACGGGCTCATCGGCATGCGATCCCGTCAGTTGAAGAGAATTCGAGACGAGGAGTCGAAGGGTGGTTGACCGAACGCGAGCCGGGCACGCGGAGGTTTCATGAGCGGTTTGTTCGAGCGCTTGCGGAGCGAGCTGCGGCAGATGCAGGAGCAGGGCGTATATAAGCAGCTCGTCCACCTCGACTCACCCCAGGCGGCGGTGGTGAAGGTCGAGGAGGCGGGTGGCGAGGTGATCAACCTCTGCTCCAACAACTACCTGGGTCTCTGCGATACGCCGGAGGTGGTAAAGGCGGGGATCGCCGCCTACGAACGCTACGGTGCCGGTACATCGTCGGTCCGCTTCATCTGCGGCACGTTCACCCTGCACCGCCAGCTCGAGGAGAAGATCGCCGATTTCCTCGGTTTGGAATCGTCGCTGACCTACGTGTCGTGCTGGAACGCTAACACCGGCCTGATGCCGACGTTTCTGGATGAGGAGGACGCGCTCATCTCGGACGAGTTGAACCACGCCTCGATCATCGACGGCGTGCGGATGACGAAAGCGAACCGCAAGATCTACAAGCACTCCGACATGAAGGGGCTGGAGTCGGCGCTCAAAGAGACCCAAGGCGCCCGCAACCGCTTCGTGATCACCGACGGCATCTTCTCAATGGAAGGCGACATCTGCAGGCTTCCCGACATCCTCGAGCTCGCCCAGAAATACGACGCCACCGTCGCCATCGACGACTCCCACGCCACCGGCGTGCTGGGCGCGACAGGGCGGGGAACGCCCGAACATTTCGGTCTCCACGGCAAGGTCCCGGTTATAACCAGCACCCTGGGCAAGGCGCTGGGAGGCGCGGCGGGAGGCTTCACCGCAGGCCCAGCGGCGCTCACCGACTACCTGACGCAGCGCTCACGCCCCATGCTCTTCTCCAACGCGCTGCCGCCGGCGACAACCGCGCACTCTCTGGCGGCTATCGAGTACCTCGAGGGCCACCCCGAGAGGGTCCAAAAGCTTCGCGACAACACGAAGTACTTCCGCGAAAAGCTTCTCGAGGCCGGCTTCAAACCCATCGAAGGCGACACCCCGATCGTACCGATCATCATCGGCGAGACCGCCGAGGCGATCCGCATGAGCAAGATGCTGCTGGAGGAAGGCGTCTTCGTCATCGGCTTCGGTTACCCCGTGGTGCCCCACGGTACCGCCCGCATCCGCTGCCAGATCTCGGCCGGCCACGAGATCGAGCACCTCGACACTGTGCTCGAGGCGATGAAAAAGGTCGGAAACCGGCTGGGAATCATCTGACTGAGGGATCACCCATGGCACGCATCGCCCCGAGTATTCTGAGCGCCGACTTCACCCGTCTGGGCGACCAGATCGCCGAGAGCGAAAAGGGTGGCGCCGATTGGATCCACGTCGACGTGATGGACGGTCACTTCGTCCCCAACATCACGATCGGACCACTGATCGTGCGCGCGGCCCGACGCGCCACCGACCTGCCGCTCGACGTCCATCTGATGATCGAGCAGCCCGAGCGCTACCTCGAAGCGTTTGTGGAGGCCGGCGCCCACTTCCTCACCGTGCACCAGGAGACCTGCCCGCACCTGCACCGCACCGTCGCGCAGATCCGCGAACTCGGCGCGCGCCCAGGCGTCGCCATCAACCCCGCCACCCCGGTCGAAACCCTCGTCGACATCCTGCCCTTCGTCGACCTCGTCTTGATCATGACCGTGAACCCGGGCTTCGGCGGGCAGCGCTTCATCCCCGAGTGCGTCCCCAAGATCGATCGTCTGACCCGCCGACTCGAGGCCGCCGGGCGCGACGACGTCGAAATCGAGGTGGACGGCGGTATCGATCCCGACACCGCGCCGGCGGTCGTCGCCGCCGGCGCCACCGTCCTCGTAGCTGGGTCGGCGGTGTTCTCCCGGGGCGCGATCTCCGACAACATTCGCGCCATCCGCCGCAGCCTCGCCGTCGAAGTCTGACCCCGCTCCAGCGGCTGCCCGATCGGGACCGGCCGGAACCCGCGCCGGCTACCAGACGTTGCCCCACTCGAACCGTGGGTGGAGGGACGCCCGCACAGTGCCGGCGGGGGGCGAAGAGCGGCCCCGTGGAAACTGTATGTCAGGCCACAGCCAACGCCCCCTCTTTGACGAAACCTTGACCTCGGAGTTGATAATCATTATCAAATAGATCCTATGAGATACCAAGACCGCTCCTGTTGTTGTCCCTGCATCTGTCGACAAGGCGCCGTGGGGCGCCGAGCCGATGGGGGCCGGTACGATATCGGAGAGGACTGAATCGAGCTAAACGACACAGTCAGCAGCCCACCGGCCGTGGCCCCTGAAACCGCGGTCGGTTTTTTGTTTTGGAGACGACGAGCCATGGGTCTCGCCACACAGCAGGTTGACACCGCTAGCCCAGTCGGCCCCAACGAGCGAGAGGTCGGCGGTGCACCGCGCGACATCTTGGAACTCATCGGGGGCACGCCGCTGGTGCCGCTGCGGTTCTCCGAGGTCGCACCCGCGGTCCAAATCCTGGCGAAGGCCGAGTGGATGAACCCAGGGGGATCGGTGAAGGACCGGGCGGCCCGGGCCATCGTGTCAGAGGCCGAGCGTTCCGGCAGCTTGCCGCGGCAGCGTCTGCTGGACGCGAGCTCGGGCAACACGGCCATCGCTTACGCCATGCTCGGTGCCGCCCGGGGCTTCGCGGTCACCATCTGCCTGCCGGGAAACGCCAGCGCTGAGAGAAAAGCGCTGCTACGGGCCTACGGGGCCGAGATCATCGAGACCGATCCGTCGGAAGGCTCGGACGGCGCGATCCTGCATGCCCGCGAGCTGGCCCGCAACGACCCGGAACGCTACTTCTACGCGGATCAGTACAACAATCCGGCGAACGCCCGAGCCCACTACGCGACCACGGGGCCAGAGATCTGGCGGCAGACCGGGGGCGGGGTCACCCACCTGGTGGCCGGGCTGGGCACGAGCGGCACGCTGATGGGCAGCGGTCGGTATCTGAGGGAGCGCGACGACCGGATCGAACTGATCGCGGTCGAGCCGGATGATGGGTTTCACGGCATCGAAGGGTTGAAGCACCTGCCTACCGCGATTGTGCCGGGCTTGTACGACCCGGCGCTCCCATCGCGCACCCTGCGGGTGCGGACCGAGGAGGCGTATGCGATGACTCGAAAGCTCGCCCGCAGCCAGGGGTTGCTGGTCGGCCCCTCCTCGGGAGCGGCGGCCTGGGCGGCGTGTCGCGTGGCGGAGGAGTTAGAGCGCGGATGCATTGTGGTCATCTTCCC
>CAYGCC010000434.1:0-8823 GCA_964348165.1 uncultured Gemmatimonadota bacterium
GAGGGCGCGCTCGGCCTCGGCCTGCGCCTCGGCGAAATCGTCGAGCTCGAGCCGCAGCTCAGCCAGGAACACGCGCGCGGGGACCAGGTTGGGATTGACCTGGAGGGCCTGGTTCGCCAGCTCTTGCGCCTCCGGTTGTCCATCGAAACGGGCGCGCCGGGCCTGTCCCAACAGCGCACCGGGGTGTTTGGGGTTGACCACCAGCACCCGCGAGAACTCTGCCCCGGCATCAGCGCTCCTGTACTTCTCCAGGAACAGCTCGCCCACCTGCACGCGCGGCCGCAAGTCGGAGGAGTCTACGGCGATGGCTTCGTCGTAGGCCCGCAGCGCGTCCTTATACAGCTGAGGATCTGTGACGCCCAGGTAGCGGACCGCCGTGCCGACGGCGGCCAACTCTTGCGAGGTAAGACGCTCAGCTTCCCGGTTGTAGATGTCGATAAAGCTGTCCAACTCGGTTAGCGCCTCGGACCGCGCACCGCTCTCGTAACGCAGGACCGCCAGGTTCAGGCGTGCGACCAGTGCGTCGCTTGCCCCACCGGCCAGCGCCCGACGGAAGAGATCGGCGGCCTCGTCACGCCGGCCGCGCAGAGCCAGCACCTCGCCCAGCGCGTTCAACAACTCGGGTGAATCAGGGCGGCCCCGCACGTAGCGTCGCGCCGCCTCCTCGGCCTCGGCGTACCGTCCGACCTCGGTCAACGCCCGTACCAGGCCCCGCGCCGCTTCGGCCGACCTGGGCTCGCGGTCCACCATACTGCGGAACCCGCGGATCGCCTCGTCGTAGCGGCCCCTGCGCAGCGCGCTGTGAGCGTCGGCCAGCCGGCTTTGCGCGGCGCCCTCGGCCGCAGCCAGTGGCAGGGCCAGGGACAGCCCGATCGTGATCCAGCGGCCGGCTCTCATCGGTTCTTCCCTTCCCGCTCGCGGATGGCCCGGGTCTTCAGAGCCAGCTCCACCAGCAGCGCCTCGAGCTCGCGCTCGTAGACCTCCGGATCCATCCCCTCCTTCATCTGACGCAGCTCGGCAACCCGCTCCTCGAGACGGCTCTTCTCCTGATAGAGCGCCGCCAGCTCCGGATCGCCCGCGATCGCTTCCGTCAACGCGCCCGCTGGCGCCGCGGCGAGAAAGAGCCTGCGGGCCAGGCCACCATCCCCCGAGGCGGCGTCGGGCTCATCGCTTCCCACGCCGTCACCATTGTCATCCAACAGCGCATGTTCGGTCAGCAGGCGCCCGTCCGCGTCGTAGGCGCGGGCAACCTCACGGCGTGCGTAGTCGAACGCCTCCAGCGCCGACACCCGCTCGTCCTTGTCGACGTCGGCGCCGGCGCCGGCGAACGCCTCGACGAAGTAGTTGGCAAACACGGTATGGTTGCGCTCGTAGCCGCTCTTCGTCGCCGTGATAATCGCGCGATTATCGCCGGAGAGTGCCTTGATGAATTCGCCGCTGGCGCTGGCGGCGTTTACGAAGACCAGACGCTGGGTCGAGAAAGCCTCGAGCGCCCGGGCGAAGTCTTCGGCGCTCATGTCGGGTCCCGGCAGGTTGAACCGCGACACCCCGTCGCGGTTGGTGCCGTGCCCGATGAGCACGATGAAGATCACGTCGTCTGCGGCCGCCTGGGCGGCGATCCTTTTGATAGTCGATTCGACGTTTTCCCGGGTGGCGCGGGCCGAGATCCGAGTCGGGTCACGCTCCACCTTTTCAGCCAGGTAAAGGACGTTCGCCTCCGGCAGCCCCCAGCGCTGCCGCGCCGCATCGATCAGCGTAGCCGACCATTCGTGAAACGCCGCGGCCAATCGCGGCTCACCGCTCAGCCCGCTGATCACGATCAGGTGCGTGCTCTGACCGCGCAGCGGCAGCGGCGCGGCCAGGAGCAGAGCGACGGCCAGAGCGCCCAGCGACCTCACGCCAGCCCCCGGCGTCGGCGGTAACCCCACTCGGCGCCCACCAGCGCCAGCAACAACAGCAAGACGAGCGGCATGTCCCAGAGATCGCGCTCCTCCATTACCGTGGTGCCGCTCTCCGTGAAGCTCACGTCCTCGGGCAGGGTGCTGGCGGTCGCTGGAGTGTAGAATCGGCCGCCCGTCGCTTCGGCTATGCGCTCCAGCAACGGCAGCCGCATCTCGGCGTCGAAGTACTCCGTCGGCAAGTCGGTCGCTTCTACGTAGGTCACATGCTCGCCGATGAGCTCACCGCGCTTGCCCGCCTGGACGGCGATGCGGTGTCGGCCCATCTCCTCCGGTCTGAAGCTGGCCTGGTACTTACCATCGGCATCCACTGCCCACTCCAACCGCAGCTCTTCCTCTCTACCGCTTGGCGTCGTAATCGAGGCGACGACATCGGCATTGTTCACGCTCAGATAGGTCTCGTCCTCGACCTCCGCATCGATCATCACCGGCTCGCCCGGACCGACCAGGTCGCGCGACGCCGTCGCCACGACGCGGTCGGGCACGTAGCTGACGAGCCAGCGAAGCAGCTGCCTCCAGAATGTTTCATGCATCTGGTCGTCCAGCGGAACATCGGCATGCATCTGCCAGATCCAGGAATCTTGAATCGGCAACGCGATCGCCCTCCCGCGACCATAGCGCTGATAGGCGAGGACGACGAGGGGATCGTCAAGAGCGTCGGCCTTTCCGCCCAGCAGAGTACTGGCGCCCGGCTTGACCTCGTGCAGCCGGTTCACGGTCGATACCGGCGGCAGCTCCAGCCAGCGTCGCGCTGACTCCTCCGGGGTCGCAGCGATCTGCGTGACCGGGTGGTTCAGGCCGAATCGCGTCGGCTCGACACGGACCTCGGCGTAGAACGCCACGCCGCCCGGATCATCCCCAGGCGGGAGCACGACGGGCAGCGCATCGGCGACGGGCGTCCCCGCGTACCCACCCTCAGCGAACGCCGCGCGTCCGCCGAGCACCAGCAGTCCACCGCCGCGCTGACCGACGAACTGCTCGATCATGCGCAGCTGATCGTGGCTGAAGAAGCTGGCCTCGACGCTGCCCAGCACCAAACCCCGGTAGGCGAAAAGCTCTTCCCGCGTCTTGGGGAACCCCGCCGCCAGCTCTTCCGGATCGTCGACGTCGAGCCGCAGAAACTTATCGTCCGCCGTCCGCTGCAGCGTGACCACCTGGAGGTTTTCGTCGTCCGCCACCGCGCGCCGGATGAACTTGACCTCGAAGCGTGGCTCCCCCTCGAAGTACAGTATCTTCTCGCGGTTCTCCTCAACCACGATGAGCGCTTGCCGCTCGTTGTTGCCGGTCACCGACTCACCGGCCGCCGCCGGAATGCGGAAGCGGAAGTTGCGCGGGCCCGCCTCGTTGGCCGTAAAGCGAACCCGCACCGTCGCCGCGTCGCCGTCCCCGGGCAAGCGCACTTGCTGGGAGGCGATGATGCGCCCATCGTCCTCCACGTTCACCGTCACCGTCTCGCGACGGTAGCCGGTCTGCTCGATGACCAGATCGACCACCAGCGACGATCCCTTTAGCACCGTGCGCGGCGTTTCGATACGGCTCAGCTGAATGTCTCGGGGAAAGCGCTCCTGGCCGACGCCGATCACGTAAACCGGCACCGAGGCCGCATCGAGTGACAGCAGCGTCTCGGTCAACGAGCTTTCCGAGTTATCCGCGCCATCGGTCACCAACACCAAACCGCTGAGCGGCACCCCACCCAACTCGCGCCGCGCGGCATCGAGGGCCTGAGCGAGATCGGTCCCAGAGCCCAACGCGGAGAGCGCGCCGAGTGAGTCCAGCCGCTCGGTTTCCCGGGCGAAGCGGAAGAACCGCAGCATGAAACGATCGGCCAGGGCCGCCCGCAGCGAGCTGTCGGGCGCGCCGAACGCGCGCTGCACAAACTGACCCCGCGGAGCGCCATCCCAGTCACCGATCCCCATGCTGCGCGAGTCGTCGATCAGGATCCCCAGGAAGTTGCGCTGCGGGACCACGGTGGGGATCAGCAGGGTCGGCCGCGCCAGGCAGAAGAGGACGAGTCCCAGCGCCGCCGCACGGAGACCACTCAGGACGGCCACGTCGCGCCGGTTTCGGGTTCGAGTCCGCGAGTAGGTATAAACGGCGAGCGTCAGGACGAGCACGACGGCGGCGAGGATTACATAGATCGGCCACGGCGTGGCGAACGCCAACCGCCCCTTCTCGAATACCACTGGGCGGTACTTGAACAGAAACTCGAAGACCGACTCGAGAAACACCGACATCAGTGGCTCATCGCATAGACGATCGAGTTAATCCCCACCTGGTACGCATAGTTGGAGAACCTGAGCGGATAGTAGGGGTTTTCAGCCCATTCCCACGCGTCCCCCAGATCCGTGTTCCAGTTGATCATCACCATCAGGCGGCCCTTCTCGTCCAAGATCCCCCGCAACGCCGGTCGGTAGCCGTCCCGCTCCCACGTCCGACCGCCCATGATCCCCTGCTGAACGTTCGGCACCTGTATGATCTCGCTGACCTCGTAAAAGGCGCTCAGAAGCGGGTGATCGATCGGCAGGTCCACGATCGCGTAACCCGGCAGCACGCGTTTCATCTCCGACTCGAAGTTCTCCCACTCCAAGGTACCCCAGAAGTCGTCGATCAACAGGAAGCCGCCGGCCAGCAGATACTCACGCAGGCCGACGACCTCGGGTGGGGTCAGCGACATGTAACCGACTTCCAAAGCGTAAAGAAATGGAAAGCGCCGCAGGTTCGGATCGTCGAGGCGCATCGGGTTCTCGAGCTCGTAGGCGTTGATGTTCGTCAGTCGCCGCAGGCCGATCAGGAACTGGCGATCGGCCTTCGGATAGTCCACGCGCCAGCTATCGAAGTAGCTGCGCCGCAAATCACTGTACATGGCCCGCGTGAAGTAGAACTCCCACCCCGGGGGCGGCTCGCGGCGCGGTTGAGCGTCCGCAGTCCTGAGCTCCCTGTGCCCTGCCCACACGTTCGGAGCAGTACCCGAGGCCGGGCCGCGAGAATCGGCCGCGCTCACCCACAGCCCGGCCACTCCCACCCCCATGAGCGCGATAACGCGAGCACCGCTCGGCATCAACAACCGCTCCCTGCGAGTGAAGCTCAGCTCCAATCCAATCGTGAAAGCCGCCCTCCGGCGGCTCACCTGTTAGATGCCCCCAGGCGGGAGAACCGTTCCCACGCGGCTCGCCGGGGGAAAAGCGAACCGCGAACCTGGCGCCCTCACTAGCCGTTCTCTCTACAGATAACCCCAGGACCCCGCAAAACGCTAGACCCGACAGGCCATTTCGCATAGCTTCCGCGGAATCGCCCTGGCGGCGGACGGAGGTGGAATGCACAAAACAGTAAGACAAGCTTCGTTTCTGGCTGCGGCCCTCGCCGGGCTGGCGCTCAATCTCTCCTGCGATGGAGCCACCGAACCGGACGACGCGGGCGCGCTCGTCTTCACCCCCGACGCCCTCGACCTGGGCGAGGCCCGGCAGACCGAGGTCTCGCTGGAGAACCGCGGGGTGCGAGCCGTCGGCCCGATTCAGCTCCTGGCCGGAGCGGCGACCCGCGACGGCGGGCCGGCGCCTGAGGCGCGTCTCAGCGTGTCACCCGCCGAGGTGCCGACGCTAAACCCCGGCGCCCGCGTCCAGATCGAGCTAACGCTGAGCTTCGACGGCCCGGCGCAGCCCGGCGACTACCAGGTGTCGCTGGAAGCGCGGCGCGCGGCCGACGTGATCAGTACGCTGGCGATCCGCTTCAGCGTCACGCCACCCCCAGTCGGTGGCGTGACGGTAGCGATCACCGCCGGTCCCGCGGCGCCGAGGCAGGGCGACGTCGTGGCTTACTCGGCAGAGGTTCGTGACTCGACCGGCGCGCTGGTGACGGGTGCCACGCTCTCGTGGGCGGTGCAGCCATCCTCGGCCGGGCTGACGGCCGCGGACGGCCGCTTCGTCGGCTACGATCCCGGCGCGGCTCGAATCGTCGTGAGCGCCAGCGGCGCGGCCGACACTCTCGACATCCAGATCATCGCGCGGGGGCTCAGCGGCAGCTTCAGCATCGTGGGTCGGGGGCAAATCACCGATCGGTTCACTTCGGACCTCTGGCTGCACGGCGACTTCGCTTACACCGGGACCTGGAATTGCCGAAGCAACCTTTGTGGTGACAGGCTGCACGTTTGGGACGTGAGCGCTCCGGATCAGCCGTCGTTGACCGACTTCGTGACCGTCGACGCTCGCGTTGTCAACGACGTGAAGATTCGGGCCGATGGAACGATCGGCGTGATCACACACGAGATCTCGAACGATGCTCTGAACGGCGTCACGATCCTCGACCTTGCCGATCCATCCCAGCCCACCGTCATCACGCGATTCACCTCAGGTCTAGAGTCCGGAGTCCACAACGTCTGGGTCGAGGGCGACTACGTGTACGTGGTGGTCGACGGAGTCGGTAACGGCCTTCGCGTGCTCGATATCTCGACCCCCAGCAACCCGACGATCGTGGCCAGCTATTATGCTGGATCCAGCTTCCTTCACGACGTCTACGTCCGCGACGGTCTCGCTTTTCTGTCCCACTGGAACGCGGGGCTGGTGATCTTGGACGTCGGTAACGGAGTCGCCGGGGGCTCGCCAACGAACCCGATCGAGGTAGGCCGTATCCACACCAGCGGCGGCGAGACTCACAACGCCTGGTACTGGCCCGCGAGCGGTTACGTGTTCGTGGGCGAGGAAGACTTCACGACTCCGGGCATCATGCACGTGGTCGATGCCAGCGACCTGGCGAACCCGCGAGAGGTGGCCAGCTTCGCGGTCCCAGGCGCGACCCCGCACAACTTCTGGCTGGACGAAAGCCGCGGGATCCTTTACGCCGCCTGGTACGAGAACGGGGTGCGCGCTCTGGACGTCAGCGGCGAACTGATGGGCGCGCTCGAGCGCCAAGGCCGCGAGATCGCCAGCATCCAATACGGGACGGGCACGGGTTGCTTCGGCAGCTCGGAGACCTGCACATGGGCGCCCCAGCTCCATAACGGCCTCGTCTTCGTGTCTGATCTGAACAGCGGGCTCTGGGTGTTCCAGACGAGCTTCTGACGAGCTAGCGACGATGGAACGACTCCTCCGGTCGTCAGTTCTGATTGGACTCGCCCTCGTTGCGGGTTGTGACTCTAACGCCGTCGGTCCGGATACCGCAAATCTGGCACGGCTTTACATCACGTCCGGGGCCACGGACGAGGTCGTGCTGTTGAATGCCGCGGACGGGAGCATCCTGAAGAGAATCTCCACCGAGCGTCGGCGCGACGAGGTCGATGAGCCTCACGGCATCGCCGTGTCCCCGGACGGGCGCCACTGGTATCTCACGCTGGCCCACGGTGAACCGACCCTCTGGAAGTTCGAGATTCCGGGCGATCGCCTCGTTGGACGCGTGGAGCTCGGCACGTACGGTGCCGCGCGCATCGGCATCACTCCCGACGGGCGCCGCGCCTTCATACCCGACTACTACCGTAGCGGACAAGGGCTGCCAAGCGCGCTCGCCGTCGTGGAGCTTGGCGATCTCTCGGTCGTGGCCACGCCGACGGTTTGTGCCGCACCGCACGACGCCCAGGTGGACCCGTCGGGTCGCCGGGTCGCGATCGCCTGCAGCCTGAGCGACGAAGTGGTCATCCTGGATGTCGCGACGCTCGACCTGATTACACGCTTCTTCGTGGACAGCCAGCCCGGGCCACCCGGCGCACCACGGTTCAAGCCCCTCAACCTTCTCTGGTCACCGGGCGGCGACGTCCTGTACGTGGGGCTGTTCGCCGCTGGCGCGATCGCTGCCTTCGACGCTCAGGGGAGCCTTGTAGGAAGCGTCAGTGTGGGCGCGGGTCCGGCGCAACTAGCGCTCTCACGTGACGGTCGGACACTCGCCAGCGCCAATCGCAACGATGCATCGATCTCGCTGATCGACCTCCCTACGATGTCCGAGCGGACGCGAGTCCCGCTGGGGCGGCCGCATCCGCACGGCATCACCTTCGACTCGACCGACCGAATCGCCTTCGTCACTTACGAGGGTGATACGGCTCAAAGCGGTGGCGTGGTGGCTGTCGATGCCTCGCGTGGTGAAATCGTCTGGGCAGCGGAGGCTGGCGCGTTTACTCTCGGGGTGGTTTATCTGCCGGCGAACTGAGACGGCCGGCGACGCGCCAAGGGTCGAGAGCGTCTCGCACCCTCAGCCTTCTCCCCACGGTCGGATGAAATCCTCCTGCTCTACGCCCAGCCCATCGGCGACACGCGTGATGTAATTGAAGTAACCGATCACCTGCACGGCGTCGTGTATGGCCCGGTCGTCGAATCCCTGGGCTCTCAACGCGTCGAGATCGTCGGGCCGCAGCTCGTGCGGCCGCAGCGTCAGCTTCTCGGCCAAGCGGCAAAGCGCCTGATCGGCGGCCGTAAGCGGCGCGCTGCGCCAATCGCGAACCACCGCGTGCACGAAGGCATCCGCCTCGTCCGGATCAGCGATCTCTGCGGCGACCTCTTCCCGGAGGTCGTGGGCGTGCGCCTGCGTTCAATAACGACAGTGGAGCTCGGCCGAGACGACCGTGGCGAGCATCTCGCGCTGCACGCGTGTGAGCGGCGAATCGCCGAACATGACGGTGACGTAAAAGCGTAGGCTGTCACGCATCACTGGCGGGTTGAGGCTCATGATTCGGCGAATGTTCCACACTCGACCGACCCGCTTCACCGCGTCATTGTAAAGCTTCTTCAACAGTCCCGTGGCCTGGTCCGGGGACACCTGCTCGATCCACGGCATGGGTAGCACCACCTCCTATCCGGCAGATCCTCGATGCGAGGCGAAGCCCGAGCCCTCAGCGTCCCAGCGACCGGGGCGCCGAGTCGTCCGGCCAGCTCAGCCGCAGACGGGC
>CAYGCC010000435.1:0-2158 GCA_964348165.1 uncultured Gemmatimonadota bacterium
GTACACGAATCCGGTCGCTCGGCCGCTCTGGTCAGCGAAGCCTCCCGGCGCCAGTTGTCGCTGCGGGACGTCGAACGTGCCTATATCCTCGAGGTGCTTCGCCAGGTCGGCGGCAACAAGTCGCGCGCCGCCGAGACTCTGGGGCTCGATCGCAAAACCCTCTACCGGAAGCTCGAGGAGTTCCGCGCCGAGGGGGCGTTGGACAGCTGAGCCCGGCGCGGCGTCGCTCCCCAGACGGGAAGCCGACCCGCCGTCCGCCGCGACTGTAGCCTTTTTCCACAGCCCTGGGGCGCGCCTCCCCGCCCGCTCCAGCTCGGTTCTTTAAGTGCCCCTCAGCCGGTGCTGCTTTCCGCCCCTCTCCACAGACGGCGGCCTCTTGGCGTAAGCTATTATCTGATAACGAGATATGGTGCCACAAACATCTGGTCCGCGGCTTGCCTTCAGGAGCGCCCGGGTCCGGGCACCGTTGCGCCGGGCCTTGCAGTGTCAGGCGCCGATACGTGCGCCGGGGCCATGGAGTCCAGCCCCCTGAACGGACTCTGGAGCAGTCTGATCGGAAGGGAGACGAGTGGTAGAGCCATGATTGCGAGAGTGAGCACGCTTACCACTGCTGGCTTGTTCGCCTTGCTGGCGTGGAGCACCCAGATCGAGGCTCAGCAGAGGTTGATTGTCGGCACCGAGGGCGGTGTCGCCTTGCCGGCCAGCCGACTGGCGACCTTGACCGACGCCGGCCCCAGCTTTGGGGTGAAGGTCGGTTATCGCGTACATCCGCGCATCACGGTCAACGTCCTCGGTGACCTCGACGTGCTGAATGGCGCTTCGCTGACGGCCGTGAGCGCACCGGACATGCGGCTGTGGCACTATGGTGGAGGCGTCGAGGCCGGTTTGCTACCAGGGCGGGTGAAACGCTGGTCGCTCAATACCGGCATCGGGATCGGCGCCACCACCTTCGACTCCGATGAGTTCACGGTCTCGAACCAGCGGAACGATTTCAGCCACACCTACTTCACCACGACCGGCAGCGTGAAGCTCGGGTACGACGTGAACCGGAGGCTGACCACCTACGTGGGCGGCAAGGTCTTCTGGATGAGCACCGACAGGAAGGACACATCGGAGCTGGCCGCTCTGGATCCGTCCAGGGCCAAGGCGTTCAGCAGTGCCTGGACCTTCCCGGTTACCGCCGGTCTCAATTACAAACTCTAGCTGTTCTTACCCGCAGCCGCATTGCGGCGGGCCGGGAAACTCGAGGGGCGTGACGCGAGTCACGCCCCCCTCTCATGTGGTGTTCTGTGCAACCGAGGTGTACGGCTTTTTCAGCAACCTGCTAGAACCCGCCTCCACCTCCACCGCCGAAGCCGCCGCCCGAGAAGCCGCCACCACCGCCGCCGCCGAAGCCCGAGCCGCCGCTGGCCGAGCGCGGCGCGGTGACCAGCGCCGTGCCGGTGGCAGCCGTCATGCGGCCGAGCGAGCGTGAGAATCCGTGCATATGGAAGTGCATCGGATAGGCGCTCGTGTACCAGCGAGGCGGTTCCGTGATGATCGACTCGAACGCATCGGTCCATTTCTCCTCCAGCCCCAGCGCGGCGGCGAAGGGGAGGAGCGTCTCGAAATGCTCGAGGGTGGCGTACTTGAGACGGTCGCGATCGACCCGGTCGATGTACTCGCGCAGCCCCAGCACATGGTTCAATATCCAGGCTCCCTTCAACGTGCGGGCGGGCATGAAGAGGCCGAAGCCGATCACGATCAGCGGGGTCGCGATGAGCGACGCCCAGCGCACGATGGGCAGCCCCAGGTCGTTCTTGGTGGCGACGATCCCGAGGGCGACCGCCAGAGCGCCGACGACGATGCCGACGCCGACCCAGGCGCCCTGCACGTTCTCGGGCCGCGCCGTGAACAGCTTGGGCGATGCCGTGAGGCGGCCGTAGATGCGGCGCTTGATCTTCGGGACGTAGCGGTAGAACTCGCGCTTGAGCTCCGAGACCCGGACCGACCGAAAAGAGCTGCCGCCGTTCTGCGCCAGCTCCCAAAGCCCCTCCAGCGTCTCCAGCTCGAACTCCTTCAGGCCGCCTGCGGCCGCCGGGTCTTTCAGCAGATGGATGATGTGATCCTTCGGCCGATTTCGTCGCCGGCCCGGAACCTCTTCGATCCGCAGGTAGCC
>CAYGCC010000436.1:0-12523 GCA_964348165.1 uncultured Gemmatimonadota bacterium
TCCCTCCACGATCTATCTCGCCACGGCCTCGGGCGGCCTCTGGAAGTCCACTAACAAAGGCACCACCTGGACGCCGATCTTTGACGACCAGCCGGTGAGCACCTTCGGCGACATCGCCATCGCGCCCTCCGAACCCAACGTCATCTGGGCGGGCACCGGCGAGCAGAACAACCGGCAGAGCACCTCCTGGGGGAACGGGGTCTACCGATCCACCGACGGCGGGGTGACGTGGACGCACCTGGGGCTGGTCGAGACGCGACACATCGGCCGGATCGTTGTTCATCCGCAGGATCCCGAGGTCGCCTATGTGGCTGCGCTCGGCAACCTCTGGGCGCCCAGCCGCGAGCGGGGCGTTTACAAGACGACGGACGGCGGCCGCAGCTGGAGCCATGTGCTGTTCGTCGATACGCTGACCGGTGCCGTCGACCTGGCGATGGATCCGTCGGACCCCAACACGCTCTACGCCGCGACCTACCAGCGGCTGCGCCGGACCTGGGGGTTCAACGGCGGCGGCCCCGGGAGCGGCATCCACAAGACCACCGACGGCGGTCGGAGCTGGCGGCAGCTCACCCGAGGGATCCCCGACGGCGACAAGGGGCGCATCGGCCTGGCGATCGCGAAGACCAACCCACGGGTGATAAACGCGATCATCGAGCACGCCGAGGAGGGCGGCGTCTACCGGAGCGAGGACGCGGGTGAGTCGTGGCAGAAGGTGAATCGGCTGAACCAGCGACCCATGTACTACAGCCACATCTATATCGATCCCACGGAAGAGAGCCGCGTCTACTCGCTGGCCACCTCCTGCCATGTGAGCGAGGACGGCGGCCGCAGCTTCCGCACGATGCCGACGCGGCCCACCTACGACGTGGGCGTGCACAGCGACTTTCACGCCCTCTGGATCGACCCGAACGACTCGGAGCACTTCTACCTGGCCGGCGACGCGGGCCTCTACGAGAGCTGGGACCGCGGCGAGACGTACATCCGCATCAACAACCTGCCGATCGGGCAGTTCTACGCCATCGGCGTGGACATGCGGGACCCGTACTACATCTACGGCGGCATGCAGGACAACCACTCGTGGGTGGGCCCCAGCCGCACGCGCAGCTGGATCGGCATCATCAACGACGAGTGGCGGCAGATCGGCTTCGGCGACGGCATGTATCATCAGGCCGATCCCACGGACTTCCGCTTCGTGTACGGCGCCGCGCAAAACGGCGTGCTGGTGAGGCTCGATCCGCTGACGGGCGACCACCTCGACATCCGACCTCAGCCCGCGGAAGGCGAGCCGGACTACCGGTTCGATTGGGTGACGCCGGTGCTCGTGTCGGTTCACGATCCTAGCGTCATCTATCTGGGCGGCAACCGGCTGTTCATCTCAAGGGACCGCGGCATCAGCTGGGAGCGGACCGTCGACCTGACGCGTCGCATCGACCGCGACGCCCCGTCGCTGATGGGGGTCAAAGGGTCGGAGGCGATGCTCTCGAAGAACGACGGAACGTCATCCTTTGGCGAGATCACCACCATCGCCGAGTCGCCCCTCGATCCGAACGTGCTTTGGGTGGGCACGGACGACGGCAACGTGCAGCTTTCCCGCGACGGCGGCCGCTCGTGGACCGAGGTGGGGCGCAACGTGCGCGGCGTGCGGTCGGGTACCTACGTCAGCCGGGTCGAAGCATCGACCACGCGCCCTGGTGTCGCCTACGCCGCCTTCGACGGGCACCGCGATGGCGACTTCGCGCCTTACCTCTTCCGCACCGAAAACTTCGGGCGCAGCTGGGCGGCTTTGACGGCGGGGCTGCCAGCCGAGGGCTCGGTCAACGTCGTGCGCGAACACCGCGGCAACCCGAACCTGCTCTTTCTGGGGACCGAGCAGGCGCTGTTCGTCTCGACCGACGCCGGCCGCAACTGGGCGCGGCTCGGCGCCAACCTGCCGACCACGCTCTACGACGATCTGGTGATCCACCCGCGCGACGACGACCTGATCGTCGGCACGCATGGCCGCAGCCTCTGGATCCTCGACGATCTGGCCCCGCTGGTCGGCTGGTCGGCCCAGGTGGCGTCGGCCGACGCGCATCTGTTTCCGGTGCGTTCGGCGGCGATCGTTCAGTACTGGAAGGACACGTCGTATCGCGGCCAGGGCGCGTACTCCGGTGAGAACCCGCCAGAGGGTGCGATCCTGAGCTACTACCTGCGGCGCCCGGCGCCGGAGGCGCGGATCAGCGTGTCGAACGAGCAAGGGGTGGTCGTGAGGCGTCTGCCGGTGGACGGGTCAGCCGGCGTCATCCACCGCGTCGAGTGGAACCTGCGCCACGCGCCGCCGCCGTTCGCGCCGGACACGGACCGGGTCGAAGCCCTGCCCGTGCTGCCACATCCGATCACGCCGCGCGGCCCCCACGTATCGCCGGGCCGCTACACGCTCAGCCTCGAGGCGGGGCGTGCGCGTGCGACCCAGACCCTGGTGGTGACAGGCGATCCGCTGCTCGCTTTGAGCGGTGCGGATTGGCGTGAGCGGGAGGTCTTCTTGTTGGACGTGCTCGAGCTTCAGCGGCGTGTGTGGGACGCGGCGCAGCGGGCCGATGAGCTGAGTCGTGCCGCCGTGGCCGAGCGCGACTCTGCCGGAGCCGACGTAAGCGAGAACTTGATGATCCGCGCCGATTCAGCGAACGCGCTCGCCCGACGTCTAAGAAATGTACGGAGAGACGTCTACCGGCTCGCCGGCGTCTTCAACGGCGCGGGCGTGCGGCAGGGGAGCCTGTATCCGCCGACGGAAACGCACCGGGTGAGGCTACGCGATCTGAAGGCACGTCTCGAGGCTGAGCTTGTGGCCCTGGCTCGAGTGGAGCAGCGGATGAGCGAGGAACGGTGACGAGCGCTACCGCGTCGAGCCTCAAGCGTGCTCGATCACGCCCTCGGACGACTCCACGCCGTAGTAAAAGCAAGCGCCGAAGGCTCGGCCGATGATATACAAGCGAGCGAAGTAGGCGGAACTTTTTCGGCGTCGATCTCGACGGCGGCTTGAGCGCCGGCGGCCTGCTGCCAGGCGAGTATCAGCAGCGCGAACGCCATTGTGAGAGATTGCACGAGGTCCCGCACATGGCGGACACCTCGTTTTTGCTGTAGCAGCTGCCGGACCACCGATCACCGCAGAACCGTGTCGAAAAATTGGCTACGCGCTCGAGTGTCGTGTCGGCCGCGAAACCGCCTCCCCCGTGACCCGCCTCCAAGTAGACGAGCGTGACCGATTCCGGCGGTAGCTGCGCCGACAATGCGGCCGCGAGCGACTCACTCTGCCGCCAAGGGACGGTGCAGTCCGAAAGACCGTGCTGAATCAGACTCGGTGGATCGTCCGCACTCGCCCAGGTGACCGGACTCGCCTGAGCGGCGAGTTGGGGCACTTGGGAGGGAGCGTCGCCCAGGAAACGCCCCTCAGGTGAGGTGGACGAATCGTGACCCGTTCCCTGGAAGAGCGGGCACCCCTGCTCGGTGGCCTGCACGTCCATCTGCAGCAGGTCGCTGGGCCCGAACCAGACAACGACGGCCTGGACCCGGCTGGACTCTTCGGCGTTGCCAAGGTCGGCGCCCTCGAGATCTGGCACCCCGCCTGAGGTGCCGAGCATGGCAGCGAGGTGGCCGCCGGCCGAGCTGCTCCAGGTACCGATTTCTTCCACAAGCAGGTGGTAGCGCGCGCCGTTCGCGCGCAGCCATCTCACCGCCGCCTTGACGTCGTGGACCGCAGCCGGGAATCGCGCTTCACCGCTGAGCCGGTAGTTGAGACTCACCACGGCGTAGCCGCGGGCATCGAGCCGTCGCGGGGCGCTGTTCGGCGGCAACGCCTTGTCTCCGGAACTCCAGCCACCGCCGTGGATCCACACTACGACCGGGAACGGGCCTTCTCCTGCGGGTGGCAAGTAGATGTCAAGGCGCTGTGCGGCCGACATTGGAGCGTAGGCCAGATCTAGCCAGGCGCGTGAGGCTGGAATCGGTTCCCTTTCGATGGGCTCTTCTTGAATAGACTCGCTGGTCACGTTAGTTCCGCAGGCGGCCAGCGCAAACGGAGTGAGCAACAGGAACAGCAGGAGGTGCAGCATCACAAACGGACGCGAGCGCAGCGAGTCCGCGTCAGGTGCGATGCTCGTTTTACCCCAGCACGCTCTAACCATTAGAGGAAAACTCGCCGATTACGGAACAAAGCCTTTGCCTCAAAGGCTGCAGCTCCAGCTGCAAGCTCTTGTTGGGTCGCGACCCGTCAAACCAGCGCCCTTCGCATACGAACGCACGGCAACTCGATTCCGCTCGGCAGTTGGTACGTGGTAGGGCCAAGCGACGAGTACCCCCGTCGTTCGTAGAAGCTGGCTGAATTGAGGGTCGCGTTCAAGGTGATTTCCGATAGACCTTGATTCAGTGCCTGTGACTCGACAGCTGCTAGCAGCTGACTGCCGATCCCGTGGCTCACGTACTCCGGGTGGACGTACAGGGCGTCCAGTTCGCCGGTCTCTGTACTGAAGACGGCGAATCCAACTACGCTATTCGTGAACTCCACGACTAAGACGCACCCGCTGGTGATGGACTCTTCGTAGTGTTGAGGAGTACGCAGCTCGACCCACTCGCCGACTTGAACTGGTGAGTACGCCCCGGAGCAGAGTATCGAGATCGACTGTTTGTGGACCTGGTAAATCGCTTCCGCGTCTTGAGTAGCTGCCGCACGTATCCGAAAGCTGGCCATTGACGAGCCCGAGCTCACGACGGATCAAAGGCCGTCGCCTGGTAGAGCTAACGACGCCTGCTGCAATTGAACGTTAGATGACGCGAATCTGGCCCAGCGCGCTCGCCGTCTGGGAACTCAGCTTTCCTCGGTGGGGGTCGAATCGTCCGGGGGCTCTGACTTAGTCGCTAGCGTAAGCCGCGAGGCCACCGCCTCCATCTGACGCCGGCGCTGCTTCGCCCAGCCCGGCAACCGAAGGGCGCCGCTGCCGAACAGGCCAAGACCCACGGCCGACAGAAATCCAATAGCGCTCCACGATCCCGGGTCGACGAGCTTGCCCGTCAGAGCGGAGACGACCAGCATCGCCGCCGCGATTCCGAACGTCGCCAGCCCCGAGGTGATCAGGCCGCGGGCGTTGCCGTGAAGGGTGCGCAGCCGGAGCCGGTGTCCGGTCGCGGTCGGCTCGAGCAGTGCCTGCAGGTTGCCGTTGGTCCACTGTCGGAAGGGGCCGTCGTACCTCACCTTGCCCCGCGCGTCGAACGTCTCGCGCAAGTCAACGACCAGCTGCTCCCACTCCTCGTCCGTGACGCGCCGGTCGAGCTCGACCGTCCGGCCGACGCTGATCGGCAAGCCAAGGAGGGTCCGTGACATCGGGCGCCCGGCTCTTTCCAGCGACCGCGCCGCCTGGGCCACCAATTCGGGCGGTATACCGACTTCGCGGCCGATCCCCTGCAGGTCCGCTAGCGTCATCCCCTCGCCTGGGGGAAGCTGACGCCGGGCGCTTTGCTGCGCCTCGGCGGCCCGCTCGAAGATCGCGGCGACCTCTTCCTCGCTATATCGTCGCTCGGTCATAACGCATGCAAGATCGCTGGAACCGCCGACCGAGGCAAACCCGTCCATCGGGGGGGTGTCGTCGCGGTGCAGAGACTCTGGGGGTGCACTGCTCGTAGCGTCGCCACGGCTCTCTTACTTCGAGACACCGTCACTTCGCAATTCTGTCGCAGGCCCGAGGCCGACTTGGAGCGAAGGACGCACGCCGAAAGGCCGCAGTCTCGGTTGCAAACTCCTCTTAGGGGTTGGTAATCACGCGCCCTTGATCGACGTTTCGAACGAGTCGTGCCGAGAAAGGATCTTCCAGTGGGACTGGACGAGCACGAAACCGGCCGTCCAGGCCCCTCGAAGATTCGTAGGCTCTCCTTCGGTGTGGGTCGAACCGTAGCGCGCACCTGTCTGCAAGGCCGCGCCAACAACTACGCGCTTGCTAGACGGCTTCGGCCGGAGTGAGGATGACCTTCCCTTTGGTATCGTCCTCCATCATGTGCCGGAAGGCCTCGCGGACCTCACTCAGGGGATACGTGCTGTCGATGACCGGTGTGATCTTCCCGGCTTCGAGGAGTTCCCTGAGGACGGCCATAGCCTCTCCCTTGGTCGGGAACGGAATTCCCGGACCACGAAGTTGTTTCTCGAAGCGTGAGAGGAAAATCAGTTTCAGAAAGTGCGGAATGAGACCGAACACGCGCTTTCGTGACGCTCCATAATGCTCGTGCCCGATCGGCACATATCTTCCGTCAGGTTTTAGCGCGGGCCTGAAAGTGGAGAAGGGTCGATTTCCCGGGACATCGAAGATGAGATCATAGCGGACGCCGCGTCGAGTGAAGTCTTCCTGGGTGAAATCGATGACCTCATCCGCGCCGAGCGAACGAAGCATATCCAGTTTGCCCGTGCTGTCCACGGCGGTCACGTGTGCGCCGTGGGCCTTCACGATCTGCAAGGCGAGTGTGCCCACGCCACCCCCACCGCCGTTGATCAACACGGTCCGCCCGGGCCCGAGTCGGCTGCTATCACGGAGGTTCTGCAAGGCGATGTACCCGGAAGAGGGAACCGAGGCGGCCTGTTCGAACGTGATGTTGTCAGGCTTCAGCGCCAGGAGATCCTGATGAACGGACACGTATTCGGCGTAGGCACCGCCGTTGATCCATTGCTGCTTCGCGATGGTCTCGCCGAATACCGCGTCGCCCGGCCGAAACTGCGTCACGCCTCTCCCGACGGACCCGACGGTCCCCGCCATGTCCGTACCCGGGATTGGGTTCTTGGGTCTCGAAAACCCAGCCCCCATCAGCCGAAGGACATAGGGACGCCCGCTCACAACGTGCCAGACATCGGGATGGAGCGAAGCCGCGCGGACGCGCACCAGGACTTCATCATCGCCCGCCGCAGGCTTGTCGACTTCTCGGAGCTCTAGATCATCAGGAGATCCGTATTTCTCTTGGACAATCGCCTTCATCGCCTCTTCAAGTCCCTGAGTCTGCCCGGCGGCTCTCGCGGTGGGCAGGATCTTCATGTGGAAACCTGCGCCAGCTCAGGCCGCCGCGTGGGCGGCACCACTCCGGCGGAATCAACGGACATTGGCAACAGCCGTCCGGGGGGTCGCTCATGGCTGAAGCGATGCCTCCCTCGGATCGTATCCCCATAACCACCGCTCACTCAACCAAGGCGTCCTGACCGCACTCTAACGGATCTGCGTTTCACCTGCGCGGCAACGACCGCGCCCGTCTACGGGAACGGCCCGACCGCTGCGTCCGACTAAAGAACAATCTAAGGCCATCACCTCGAACGGCGCTCGCGCCAGGTGGAAGCGCCGGTTAGACAGCGCCGGTTACCGACAGCTCATACACGAGCATCTCGAAACCATCCAGCAACACACCGGGCTCACGGGCCACAAACTCAAAACCGCATCGTTCGTACATACGCCGCGCAGGCTCAAAGAATGGATGCTCATCCGTTCGCACCTGGACCCTCCGAAAGCCCTTCCGGCGAAACAGGCTCAAAACCTCCTCAATCTGCCGCCGCCCGTATCCATGCCCCTGGTAGGCTGGAACAATGCAGTTGTGTCCGATCTTACCGAGGCACGGCCACCCCCGTGGGTCCCAAGACGCGAAACCAATCACGTGAGCCCCCAGCGCAGTTAAGAAACCGGAATCCCCGATGGTATCCGGCTCGGCACGCACCGCATCATCGTAGTCAGCCCAGTCACGACGGAGTTCGCTCACCTTCACTGCTGGAAGCTGCTCAAGAAGTGGCCCGTAAGAGGACGCGAGAAGGTCTGCTATCAACCCTCGGCGGCAACCTTTGAACGGCGCAAACTCAAGAGACATCCGCACGGCGCTGTCTACTCTTGGCCTGCCCCGACCCCTGACGATAAACCCTTTGTCAGGCAGTTGGAGCAGCATAAACGTCTGGGTGAATAACGAAGGTGGGGCTTCCAGCTCTTTCAAATTACATGCGATACACCCGCGGGGCCACGACGAGCAGAAGATCATATCGCCGCGCCAGAACGCCGCATGAAGGTGCGGCCCTCAGTCGCGACTCTCGCACTGTATATCTAGCAGATGCCCCCTCAGAGCAGGTAACCCGGCGCGGTCAACTGGGCGCCCGGGTCCGAAGGGTGCCACACCAGAGCCGCGCCACGTCGATGCGATCGGAAGCGCTGGCCTCAGCGATGATCTTGCCTCGCCGACCGCCTCAGCCTGACCCGCGCAGCATGACCCGGCCCGCAAGCGCGCCGCTGAACCGCTCGTTCTCAATGGCCAATTGGCCGTTCACCAGCAGGTGCACCACGCCCTCGCACAGCCGGTGGGGATCGTCGTAGGTGGCCAGGTCGCGCAGGCGCTCGAGATCGAAGACGACGACGTCGGCGAAGGCGCCAGGCCGCAAAACACCGCGACCCTCCATTTCGAACACGGTGGCCGGCGTCTGCGTCATGCTGCGGATCGCGGTCGCCAGGTCGATCACGCCGCGCTCGATGACGTAACGACGGATCTTGCGAGGAAAGGCGCCGTAGAACCGCGGGTGCGGCACGCCCACGCCCATGGTCGCCAGGCCGCCGTCCGATGACGTCATCGTCCACGGCTGCCGCATCAGCAGCTCGATGTCGTCTTCGTGCATATTGAACGAAACGAACCCGGCCCCGCCCGCGGCGAGCAGTTCGATGGCGAGGTCGACGGGCTCGACGCTCCGTTGGGCGGCGACCTCCTGCAACGTCTGACCCTCGATGGAGGTATCCGCCTCGTGCCGTTGAAACTGGAGCCGCGCGGCACCACCACGGCGGTCCAGGTTCTCCAGCATGTCGGCACGCAGCCGCGCTCGGCTCTCTGGGTTCCTGATGTGCGCCTCCAGCGAGTCCGGACCGCCCACCAGCGCCCAGCGCGGGACCAGCGCGCCAGTGATCCCCGTGCCCGAAGCGTCGTAGGGATACTGGTCCGCCCAGACCTCGATGCCGCGATCGCGCGCGGCCTGGATGCGCTGGACCATCGCCATCGAGTAGCCCCAAACGTGCGGGCCGAGCGCCTTGATGTGCGTGACGATCCCCGGCAGCTCACCCTCCTCGGCGATCCGGATGACCTCGTCCACGGCTGCGACCACACCGATGTTGTAGTCGGCCTCGTCGCGGATGTGGCTGCTGTAGACGCCGCCGTACTCGGAGGCGACTTTCGCCAGCTCGATCACTTCTTCGGTGCGGGCGTAGCTGCCGGGCGCGTAGTACAGCCCGCTGGAGAGACCGAAGGCGCCGTATTCCATTCCGGCCCGCACCAGCTCCCGCATCCGCTGCAGCTCTTCGGCGCTGGGTGGGCGATCGTGCATCTCCAGCACCTCGCGCCGGACCGAGCCCTGGGGCACGAGCTGAGCGGCGTTGACGCCCAAACCGTGCTCGAGCAGCGCTGCCTTCTGGGCGGCCAGGTCGACGGGTCCACCGCCGTCGGGGTTGATGACCACGGTGGTGATGCCCTGGGCGAGGAGTGGCCGGGCGGCGCTCAGCTCGGGCGTGGTCAGCCCGCGGGCCGTGTGCGAGTGGACGTCATGAAGCCGGGGGCGACGTAGAGGCCCGAAGCGTCCAGGTAGCGGCGGGCCCGGGCGCCCTCGAGATCGCCCACCGCCGCGATCCGGTCGCCGCTGATGGCCAGGTCGGCGTAGAACCAGGGGCTGCCGCTGCCATCGAGCAGCCGGCCGCCGCGGATCACCAGATCGTAGCTCTCCTGAGCCGTGCTGGTGGGCGGTGCTGCTGCGGTCCAGATCAGAAGCCATGCACAGACAAAGCGCCATCGCATGCGGTCCCTCCTCCCGTCCTGGTGCCGTTGGATCATTCCTCGCCCGGTACACGTTCAGCAAGTGGGCTCAGCCCCACCGGGCTGGAGCGGCGGCGGGTGTGATGCCTCGGCCGGAGAGGCGCATCAAATCGAAGTTGCGTCCCGGCCATAACGGGATGACGGGGCCGCCGTTCGCGCGTACCTTGGGCGCACCCCGACTGGGGCCCCAGTATGCTCGAAGGGTAAGGCGAGGGCCGAGAGTGAGGAATCGCCGATGAGCGCAAGAAAGACCGTGAACGTGGGCGGGCGCGAGCCCGTCGCCTATCTGATTCTTCCCTTCCAGCGGTTCGTGCAGGCCGAGGCGTCGGGTGGCGTCGTTCTGCTGGCGGCCGCGGCGCTGGCGCTGGTTTGGGCCAACTCACCGTGGGCGGACCTGTACTTCGGTGTCTGGGCGACCAAGCTGACGGTGGGGATCGGCGGCGCGGCCTTGTCCAAGCCTCTCAGCCTTTGGATCAACGACGGCCTGATGGCCGTCTTCTTCTTCGTGGTCGGTCTGGAGATCAAGCGGGAAGCGCTAATGGGCGAGCTGGCCGAGCCGCGCAAGGCGGCGTTGCCGGCCGGGGCGGCGCTGGGTGGCATGGTTGTCCCGGCGGCGATCTACGTTTTCATCAACGCCGGCGGACCCGGCACAGCCGGCTGGGGAATTCCCATGGCGACCGATATCGCCTTCGCCTTGGGGATACTCGCGCTGATCGGTCCACGAGTTCCCATCAGCCTGAAGGTCTTTCTCACCGCGGTGGCGATCGTCGATGATATCGGGGCCGTGATCGTTATTGCGCTCTTTTACACATCTAATTTGGCCTGGCTCGCCCTGTTGGTCGCCGGGGTCTGCTTGGTCCTGCTGGTGCTCGCGAACTGGGCCGGAGTGAGAAGCCCGCTGGTCTACTTGATACTCGGCTGCTGCCTGTGGCTGGCGTTTCTCAAGTCGGGTGTGCACGCCACCGTGGCGGGCGTGCTTGCCGCGATGACGATCCCGGCGCGCACCCGCATCGACGCCCCGGCCTTCCTGAGCCGGGCCCGTGCATATCTACAGGAGTTCGAAACGTCGAGCGCGTCCGGCCGCTCGATACTCAGTGATGAGCGGCAACGCGCCGCGCTGGTGAACCTGGAGTTCGCGAGCCGTGAGGCCGAGTCACCGCTGCAGCGTCTCGAACACTCGCTCCACCCCTGGGTGAGCTTCGCCATCATGCCGTTGTTCGCTCTGGCCAACGCCGGCGTGTCGCTGGGCGGCGCGGTCGCTGGCTCGGCGGTCGATCCGATCACGCTGGGCGTGGCCGCCGGCCTGGTGCTCGGCAAACCGCTGGGGGTCACGCTGGGCGGATGGTTGCTGGTTCGTGCGAAGCTGGCCGCGATGCCGACGGGCGTGTCGTGGCGCCAGATGATCGGCGTCGGCTGTCTGGCCGGGGTGGGGTTCACCATGTCGCTGTTCATCGCCAACCTGGCGTTCGGCGCGACGGCGCTGAACTCCGCGGCCAAGCTGGGGATCCTCGCCGGCTCGTTGATCTCGGGCCTCGTCGGCTTCCTGATTCTGAAGACCAGCGCGTTCTCTGGCGAAGGCGGCAAATAGGCGTCGAAGCGCCGACACGGCCGGCCGGGGGGTCTCGCGCTTTGGGCCGAGAGGTATAGATTCGGGCCGAGCGCGGCCGGCGGGCCGTCTAATGTTCCTGTGAAAAAAGCCTACTCCCCAATTGACCCTGGAGGCGCAAACCCATGCCGATGAACGAGTTCCTGGCGCGAGTCGAAACGTTCCGTGAAGGGATGGAGGCTTACGTGGCCGAGATGGACTGCGGGAACGGGCTCGATCTCAAATCCCCCGGCGACGTGGTTAAGTACTGCAAGGAGCACGGCGTAACCTCGATCCGGCTCTGGTTCACCGACATTCTCGGGTTCCTCAAGTCCTTCGCCATCGCACCGGCGGAGCTGGAAGGCGCGTTCGAGGAAGGTATGGGGTTCGACGGATCGTCGATCGAAGGGTACCAGCGCATCCAGGAAAGCGACATGGTGGCGTTCCCCATCGCCCCCACCGCGCAGGTGGTCCCGTTCCGGGTCGGCGGCTCCCGTGCCATCTGCATGTTCGCCGAGATCCGGAATCCGGACGGCTCGTCGTACGCGAGCGACCCGCGCGAGATCCTCAAGCGCAACCTGGCCCGGCTGCCGGACTTCGGCTTCAAGACGATGAACATCGGGCCGGAGGCCGAATACTACTACTTCCGCGACTCGAGCCAGCCGGAGATCATCGACAAGGCCGGGTACTTCGACATGGTCCCGGTGGACATGGGTGACGACCTGCGCGAGGCCACGGTCTTCGCGCTGGAGGCGATGAAGATCCCGGTGGAGTACATGCACCACGAGGTGGGTCCGAGCCAGCACGAGATCGACCTGAAGTACCAGGAAGCGCTGCGCATGGCCGACGCGCTGCAGACCCACAAGTGGATCGTTAAGGAGATCGCGCGGCGCAATGGCGTGCACGCCACGTTCATGCCGAAGCCGCTGTTCGGCCACAACGGCAGCGGCATGCACACGCACCTATCGCTCTTCAAGGACGGCACGCACAACGCCTTCTACTCCAAGGACGACAAGTACCACCTTTCGACCGCCGCCAAGCAGTTCACCGCCGGCGTGCTCGACCACGCGCGCGAGATGGCTTTGGTCACCAATCAGTGGTACAACTCGTACA
>CAYGCC010000437.1:0-3702 GCA_964348165.1 uncultured Gemmatimonadota bacterium
GCCAGCCACCTGCTGTTACGAGTTCTTTTCTGGATGGGGGTGGAGCCGGCGCGCCTGGCCCGGGTCTACCAGTCCGCTCGATGATCGGAGACCGCCGCCGGCCCTCAGCAGACTTTAGCAGCTGAAAGACGAAACGTCGATCTGTTCGATGAACCAGCGCTCGCCGCGCCCGTAGACCAGTCGGAAGGGCAGCGTCGAGACCTCCGTACCACGCTTCAGCTCCACTGTGACCTGCGCACGCTTGGCGCGAAAAGCCTGCGGATCGGGCGCCGAGATGATCCGATAGCTCGTCGGGCGCAGGCAGGCGGCCAGCACCAACATCCGGCTGCGGACTTCCTCCGCCGAGAAGCTCCGGTGGATTGAGCCACGCTCGGTGCCGAACACCGAGGCCATCCGCTCGTAGGCCCGATCCGCCTCCGTGAACTCGCCAGCCGCGCGGGCGCGCTTCGCCTCGCTCACGCCAGCCAAGAACGTCTCCACCGATTGCTCCGGAGAGGCAGCGCCCTCCGGCATCTCCAGCGACGGACTGCGAGCGCCACCGCAACTGATGAGGCTCAACGCCACCGCACCCACCACCACTCGATCAACCCTCATCTCTGGCATTCTCCCCGTCTTGAAAGAAGCCTTCCTGTCTCGCACTCGACGCCTGAATTGACCCTCGAATCGATCTACCTCGCCACCGCGGCGGCCGCCGCGCCGGCCCGGCGGAAGCTCAGCCGGTCCGCATCCGCCTGGCGATCGACGATAAGACGATCTCCCTCGCTGAACTTACCCTCCAGCACCGCCGTGGACAGCGGGTTGAGCAGCAGCCGCTGCAGCGCCCGCTTCAGCGGCCGCGCCCCAAACGCCGGGTCGAAACCTTCGGAAGAGATGAGGTCCCGGGCCGCATCGGTCAGCTCCATGGTCAACTTGCGGTCGGCGAGCAGAGCCCGCACCCGCTCGAGCTGCAGATCGACGATCTGACTCAGCTCTTCCCGGCCCAGCAGCTTGTAGACGATGATGTCGTCGACGCGGTTCAGGAATTCCGGTCTGAAGGTGGTACGCAGACCGTCTCTGACACGCTTCTCGATCTCGCTCCACTCCTCCACCTCTTGCAGCTCGAGTATCCACTGGCTGCCGATGTTCGACGTCATGATCAACACGGCATTGCGAAAGTCCACCGTGCGGCCGTGCCCGTCGGTCAGGCGTCCATCATCGAGCACCTGCAAGAGGATGTTGAACACGTCCGGGTGCGCCTTTTCGATCTCATCGAACAGGATGACGCTGTAGGGACGTCGCCGCACGCGTTCCGTCAGCTGGCCACCCTCCTCGAAGCCCACGTAACCTGGCGGCGCGCCGATGAGTCGGGCGACGGAGTGACGCTCCATGTATTCCGACATGTCGAGCCGGACCATCGCGGCCTCGTCGTCGAACAGAAACTCGGCCAGCGCGCGAGCCGTCTCCGTCTTGCCCACCCCGGTGGGGCCGAGGAAGATGAAGCTACCCACCGGCCGATCGGGATCCTGCAAACCGGCGCGGTTTCGCCGCACCGCGTTGGCGACCGCTTCAACGGCGTGGTTCTGGTTCACGACGCGTTTGTGGAGGTGCCCCTCGAGGTGCACGAGCCGCTCCCGATCGCTCTCCATCATCTTCGAGACCGGGATCCCGGTCCAACGCGACACCACCGCCGCGATGTCCTCCTCGGTCACCTCTTCCTTGAGATAGCGAGATTCCTGCTGCAGCTCCGCCAGCTTCGCGCTGGCGCTCTCGAGCTCCTTCTGCATCGCCGGAATCTTCCCGTAGATGATCTCCGCCGCCGCCTCGTTCTCGCCCTCTCGCGTCGCCCGCTCGGCGTCGCCTCGCAGGTTCTCGATCACGCCCTTGAGCGTGCGGATCTTCTCGATCGCCTCTTTCTCAGCTTGCCACTTCGCCTTCATCCCCGAGGAGCGCTCGCGCAGCTCCGCCAGCTCTCGTTCCAGCCGCTCCAGCCGCCTGCGGCTTTCCTTGTCCTCTTCCTTCTGCAGCGCCTGCTTCTCGATCTCCAGCTGGACGATCCGCCGCTCCACCTCGTCGATTTCAAGCGGCATCGAATCGATCTCGATCCGCAGCATCGACGCCGCCTCGTCGACCAGGTCGATCGCCTTGTCCGGCAGAAAGCGGTCGGTGATGTAGCGGTGCGAAAGGCGGGCCGCGGCCACGATCGCGCCATCCGTAATCCGCACGCCGTGGTGCACTTCGTAGCGCTCCTTCAAGCCCCGCAAGATCGCCACCGTGTCCGCCACGTTCGGCTCGGCCGTGAAGATCGGCTGAAACCGCCGCTCCAGCGCCGTATCCTTCTCCACTCGCTCACGGTACTCGTTGAGCGTCGTCGCCCCCACGACGCGAAGTTGGCCTCGGGCCAGCAGCGGCTTCATCATATTGCCCGCGTCTACCGCCCCCTCCGCCGCCCCGGCCCCCACGATCTGGTGCAACTCGTCGATAAAGACGATGTACTGGCCTTCGCTCTCGGAGATCTCCCTCAGCAACGCCTTGAACCGCTCCTCGAACTGACCGCGGTATTTCGTACCGGCAACCATCCCGGCGATGTCGACCTGTATCAGCTGCTTGTTCCGTAGCGACTCCGGCACATCGCCATTCACGATTCGCTGCGCCAGACCCTCGACGATCGCCGTCTTCCCCACGCCGGGCTCGCCGATCAGCACCGGATTGTTCTTGGTGCGCCGCGACAGCACCTGGATGACCCGGCGGATCTCCTCATCGCGGCCGATGACCGGATCGAGCCTACCCCGACGTGCCATGTCGGTTAGGTCCACCGTGAAGCGCTGAACCGTCTGGTACTTCTCCTCCGCTTCTCGGTCGCTGACCCGGTGCGGGCCGCGCATCGCCTGCACGGCTTGCAGCAGACCCTCCCGGGTGACACCCAGATCCTTCAGCAGCGGACGCGTGGTGCTCGCCTTCCCCGACGCCAAACCCAGAAGCAAGTGCTCGCTGGAGATGAACTGATCGCCCAACTCGCGGGCCTCGCGGTCCGCTTCGTCGAGCACCTGACCCAACTCGCGTGAGGGCGCCGCCGTGCTGCCGCCCTCCTGACGGGGTAGCCGCTCCAGTGCCTCGTTCACGCGCCGGCGCAGCTCT
This sequence comes from uncultured Gemmatimonadota bacterium, assembly GCA_964348165.1. Lineage (GTDB taxonomy): Bacteria > Gemmatimonadota > Gemmatimonadetes > Palauibacterales > KS3-K002 > CAYGAJ01. The sequence continues at coordinate 3,115 of CAYGCC010000437.1, forward strand.
TCTGAGCGCACGCTGATGCGTCCCAGCAGGGGGCCCGCCACGCCACCCTCCTGCTCCAGCAGAGCCTGGAGCAGATGGAGGTCTTCCACGGCGGGATTGCCGCGGGCCGCCGCCAGCGAGATCGCCGCTTGAAGCGCCTCGCCGGCCTTTATCGTCAATCGATCGAACGAGATCATCTATCCCCCAACCTCCGCAGATCCTTCTTCACGAAGGCCCGTCCCTAGCCGTCACCACCTGGGGACCACCATCGGGAGCCGCCTGCCCCCTCGTGTCCCAGCTAAGCTGCTAGACCCTAAGTATAGCCTGAACCTCACATTAAAGCGGGAGGGGCAACTCGCATGCCACGCCGGTGCTGCCAGATCGGCAGCCAGGCGGAAATCGGGCCGCTCAACCGGCCCACCGCCCCCCGCCCACGGCCCACCGGCCACCGGCTTACTCGATCGCGACCTTGCGGGCAAGCTCGCTGGCGGCCTTGGGCAGCGTGATGCGCAGCACACCGCCGCGCAAGCTGGCGCGGATCCCCTCGCGTTCAAAGGCCGTGCGCAGCTTGAACCGGCGGTAATACCCCCAGGGCAAAGCGCTTTCCTC
>CAYGCC010000438.1:0-3553 GCA_964348165.1 uncultured Gemmatimonadota bacterium
ATCGTCTCCACGGGCGGCACCGCCCGAGCGCTGCGCGACTCTGGACTGGCGGTGACAGGAGTGAGCGACGTCACCGGCTTCCCCGAGATCATGGACGGGCGGGTGAAGACGCTGCACCCCGCCATCGCCGCCGGGATCCTGGCGCGCCGCGACCACCCGGCCGACATGCGAGAGCTGGAGCGGCAGAGGATCGAGCCGATCGACGTGGTGGCCGTCAACCTCTACCCGTTCGAGCGTACGGTCGCGAAGCCGGAAGTCAGCCTGGGCGAAGCGCTGGAGCAAATCGACATCGGCGGACCCACCATGCTGCGCGAGGCGGCGAAGAACCACCCGCACGTGGTCGTCGTCTGTGATCCTGCGGATTACCCGGACGTGCTGAAGCAGCTGTCGGCCCGGGACCCCGACGTCGAGTGGCGGCGCCGGCTCGCCGCCAAGGTCTTTCTGCACACGAGCGGCTACGACGCGGCGATCGCTCGCTACCTGAGCGGCGCTGCCGGCGAGTTCCCGGAGGTGCTGCGCGTGGAGCTGGCCAAGATCCAGGATCTGCGCTACGGCGAGAACCCGGACCAGCGCGCCGCTTTCTATCGCCTCGCCGACACGGCGGCGCCCCGTGGCGTCGCTGGCCTCGTCCAACACCACGGCAAAGAGTTGTCTTACAACAACATCCTCGATCTGGACGGTGCGCTGATGTCGCTGGCGCCGTTCGCCCGCTCCCAGCGCCCCGCCTGCGCCATCATCAAGCACACGACGCCCTGCGGGATCGCGGTGGGCGACACGCGGGTCGAGGCGTATCAGCGCGCTCTCTCCACCGATCCCACCAGCGCCTTCGGCTCGGTGATCGCCTTCACTCACGAGGTGGACGACGCGACGGCCGATGCGCTGGCCGAGCTGTTCGTCGAGTGCGTGGTGGCGCCCGGCTACAGCGACGCGGCCCTGGAGCGGCTGACCCAGAAGAAGAACCTGCGCATCCTCAGCTTTCCCGAGAAGCCGGAGCGCTTTCTCACGTCGCGCGGGCACCTCGGAGCGTCGCTCGAGCTGCGCGGCGTGCCCGGCGGCGCGCTACTGCAGACGCGCTCCGATCCGCCCTGGCCCGGCGCCGACGAAGGGTGGCGCGTGGTGACGAAGCGGAAGCCGACCGCGGACGAGCTGCGCGACCTGCGCTTCGCCTGGGCGGCGATCTGGGGTGTCAAGTCCAACGCCATCCTGCTGGCCCGGAACGAGATGGCGATCGGTATCGGCGCGGGCCAGATGAGCCGCGTCGACGCATCGAAGCTCGCCGGCTGGAAGGCGGCGGAGGGCGGCCACAAGCCCGAGGCGGGCTGCGTGCTCGCCTCGGACGCGTTCTTCCCATTCCGCGATGGCGTCGACGCCGCGGCGGAGGTCGGCGTCACGGCCGTGGTGCAGCCGGGTGGCTCGATCCGCGACGAAGAGGTGGTCGCCGCCGCCGACGAGCACGGCGTCGCCATGGTGCTGACAGGTCGGCGGTTGTTCCGGCACTAGCCGGGGGTTGGGCGCTAGCGACTCCCACCGGGCGATCGGCTCTATTACTTCTTGGCGGTTTCCTTCTCCGCCATCTGCGTGCGAATCCGCTCCAGCATGCGGATCCCGTTCGTGTTCTCCGGGTTCAGCTCCACCGACTTCTTGTAGTACGCGGCGGCCAGCTCCAGGTCGCCGTTGTTCATGTAGGCTTCGCCCAGGCTGTCGTACGGGTTGAAGGCCTCGGGGAACATCATGATGTTGAGCTGGAAGATCGCGATCGCCTCGCGCATCAGCTCGCCCTGCATCAACGCGTAACCGAGCGTGTTCAGCATGTTCTCCCCGAACGCATCGGCTGGGTAGCTCGACTTGAGTTCGTGATAACGGCGCAGCCCCGCCTCCAGGCCCGCCTCCCTGATCGTCCGCTCCAGGGTCTTGCGCACGACCCGCTGCGACGCGTCGTACTGCTCATAGTCGAGCCAGGCGAGGCTGGGGTGCACGCCCCCGACGGCGCGGTCGAGCAGCGCTTCCAGGATGGTCATCCCGTTCGAACTGTTGGTGAACCAGATGACGCCGTGGCCCCGGTCCCGGTAGGTCAGCGTGTAGGCGCGGTACCCGCTGTTGTGGCCCCAGTGCCAGAAGCCGCGCCCGGGCTCACTCTCCTCGAGCCCGGTGCCCAGACCCCAGCTCACGCCGGGCTCCACCTCGATCTGTGGAACGAGCATCTCCCGCGCCGACTTCTCGCTCAGGCCAGTGCCCTTCATGACAGCGATCATGAAGCGCGCGAAATCGGACGCCGTGGTGTGCAGGCTGGCGGCGGCGTTCCCGGAACCCTCAGGGGTCTGCTTCTCGAGCGCCGCACCGTCGGACCGGTGTGGGACGGCGTGGTTCTCAGCGAAGCTTTCCTCCCACACGTAGCTGCTGCGAATCATCCCGAGCGGGTCGAGTACCGTTCGCTTCATGAACACGTTGAGCGGTTCGCCGGTCAGGTGCTCCACCACCCGCTGTAGGAAGACGAACCCCTCGCCCGAGTAGCTGAACTTCGAGCCGGGCTCGAAGTCGATGCTGAGCTGGCCGCCACGCGGTCGCCAATTTGGAAAGCCGGGCGTGTGGCTCAAGACCATGCGCGCCGTAATCTTTTTGTAGCGCTCGTCGTGCGCCGCGTCCTCATAGGCCCAGTAGTGGGCCAGCGGCGTGTCGAGATCGATCACACCCTGATCGACCAGCTTGAGCACGCCGTAGGCGAACACTGGCTTGCTGAGCGACGCCGCCTCGAACACGGTGCCCTCGTCCACCGGCACGCCGGTCTCAGCGCTCCGCACCCCGAACCCGCGAGCCCAGATCAGCTCGCCCTCCGCGACGATGGCGATCTGCAAGCCCGTGACCTCGCCGCTGTCCATCAGCGCCGGGATGGTGCGCTCGAGCTCGGCGATGCGAGCTTTGACGTTCGCGGGCGCCGCCCGGCTGCGCGCCACTTCCTGGGCCGCGGCAGAGGTCGCGATCACGGTGAAGGCGAGGAAGGGGAAAATGTAACAGGCGCGATTCCAGGGCTTCATCGTCTCTCCGTTCCGGGTCGGTCGATCAGGTGATTAGAGTAGTCCGTGCGGCCCACGGTCCACGGCCCACTGCCCACGGCCTACCGAAAAACGTCCGCTTACCACCCACCGTCCACCGTCAACCGTCAACCGGCAGTTTCCCCTCCATCGATCACGAAGACGCCTCCGGTGATGAAGGCGGCGTCGTCCGACGCCAGGAAGGCGAAGAGGGCGGCGACCTCCTCCGGCTGTCCGTGGCGCCCCATGGGGATCTTCGCATTCACCGCCTCGATCATCTCCGGCGTGTACTCGGCCTCCTGCATCGGGGTCATGATGTAGCCGGGGCAGACGGCGTTCACGCGCACGGCGGGGGCGAGCTCTAGGGCCATCGATCTCGTTAGTTCGATGACTGCGGCCTTGGAAGCGTTGTAGTCGGCGTAGAAGGGGTAGCCGAACAGCCCGCTGGTGGAGCCCATGTTGAGGATGACGCCGGACCCCTGCGCCGACATGCGGCGCGCCGCCTCCTGAGCGACGTAGAAGAC
>CAYGCC010000439.1:0-7056 GCA_964348165.1 uncultured Gemmatimonadota bacterium
CGCAGCATGTCGTGGGTTCGCGGCACGTTCGACGTGCGGCCGCCCTCTTCCATCAGGTGACGGATGGCGTCCAGGCGGAGGCCGTCGGCGCCCATCTCCACCAGCCAGAAGGTGGCGACCTTCTTCATCTCCTCGCGTAGGGCGGTCGACTCCCAGTTCAGGTCGGGCATGGTATGCCAGAAGAAGCCGTAGAAGTACTCGTCGCGCACCGGGGAGCGGCGCCAGTTGTTGCCCCCCCCACTCGTTGGGCGGTCCCGGGCTGTCGGCCCACCGGTACCAATCCCGGTAAGGGGAGTCGCGATAGAGCAGCGCGTGCTTGAAGTAAGGGTGCTCGCTGGAGGAGTGGTTGACCACCATGTCGATCAGCACCCGGATGTCGCGCCGGTGGGCCTCGGCAACCAGCCGCTTGAAGTCATCGTTGGTGCCGTACTCGGGGTCGATGCGGTAGTAATCGGTGACATCGTAGCCGTGATAGCTGGGCGAAGGGTTGATCGGCATGAGCCAGATGCAGCGGGCGCCCAGGTCTCTACGGGTCTCAGGGTCACCGTCGTTGATGTAGTCGAGCTTCTGGATCAAACCCTCGAGGTCGCCCACCCCGTCGCCGTCGCTGTCGTAGAAGGAACGGACGAAGATCTCATAGCAGACGCCGCCGTCCCTCCAGTCGGAGTCGTCGGTGGCCTGTGTCGGCGCGGCGGCGCGGGGAATGGAGAAAAGGGCCGCGGCGCAAAGCGCCACGATGACGAAGCGTTTCATGGGCGGTTCTCGCCGGCGCCAATAGCTGCTCGAAGAAAGAGAAACTGGTCGCCGCGCTGGGAAGCGGCAAGATCCTTGGGCCGGCTTCACAACCCCGGTGATCGCCCTGGCCTCGATCGAGCTGTTCACCTGGTGGGGGCTGACCGCGTTGGCGGTGCGGCCACGATACGCCGTATTCTTGATCCATCTACACGTCACATCGGAGGGCTGGCAACATGTCATTCGGCGAACGGATTTCACGAATTTGTCTGGCTGGCCTTCTGGCTGGGTTTCTAGTCTTGGGCGTCGGCGGCCGTGTGGCGATGCGCCTGGCGGCGTACACGACGCCCGAGCCACCTGAGCTGACGCTCGCCGGGACCCTGCAGGTCATACTGGCCGGCACGATCTGGGGTGGGGTCACGGCACCGCTACTCTTGTCGTTAGGAGGTCTGCGGTCGGCGGCACGTTGGAGCGTTGGTCCCGCGTTGGGCTTGCTGACGCTCGGTCTAGCGGTCCTGGCCGTCGCTTCCCTTGCGGGGTTTGGCGGCCGGATTGTCGCCCCTCCCGCGTTTGTCGTTCTCAGCGCCGCACTGTTCCCGGGCTTGTTTGTGCTGCACGGGATTGTCGTCGATCGGCTGGCCATTCGCTGGCAGGTGATAGACGATGACACCTCAGCCAATCTGGCAGCTGGCCGAGTTACTCCGTCTGACAAGCGTTAGATGGATAGACTGGCCCCGGGGACTCCTGCTGCAGGGCAGGCCGCCGTAGAGATGCCTCCTTGCCTTCACTTGTAGGACCGTTCGGCGCCGCCACCGAACAGGAAGGTCAGCGGGTCGCCGAGGCGCGCCCGCCAGGAAGCTTCGTTGTGGTCGGCGCCCTCGTACGGGCGGACGACGAAGTCTCCGCCCTCGACCAGCCCCTGCTCCAGCAGCCAGGCGCGCACCGCCACATGAGTCGGCCCGTAGTCGGCGTCGAGACCTTCAGTGCCGTAATCGAACCAGTAGCGCGTGCCCCTCGGAACGTGCAGACCCGCTTCGATGTCGCGGATGATATAGGGTGTCGAGTCGGCGTTCTCCGCCGCAGTCGCGCCGGCTAAATACTGCGCCACCTGCGCCTCGGAGAGCGGGAAATGGGTGGACACGCAGCCGCAGGCGCCAAAGACGTCCGGGTGCTTGGTCACGAGGTAGAAAGACAGGAGCCCGCCCATCGAGGAACCCATGACGGCCGTGTCCTCAGGCCCCGTCAGGGTGCGAAACTCCGCGTTGACCCGCGGCATCAACTCCTCGATCAAGAAGCGCGCGTAGTCGGGCGCGCGATGCCAGGGCGAGTATTCCGGTCCCCGCTCGGCTGTGTTCCAGACGCCGACGACGATGATCGGCGGGATAATCCGCCTCTCGACGAGCCGCACCACTGCTTCGTCGACGCCCCAATCCACACCGGTGTTCGCGATGCGGGGATCGAACAGGTTCTGGCCGTCATGCATGTAGAGGACAGGATAGCGCGCGGACGGATCATCGTCGTAACCCGGTGGCAGCCAGATCTCGACGTGCCGCGTCGGGCCTAGATACGCAGACGCAACATCCGTCCAGTAGACGAGCCGGCCTTTGACGCCCGAGCCCTTCCAGTCGGCGATGTATTCCTTCGGGTCCTTCTTGAAATCGTTGATCTCGTGAGGCACTTCGACGTCGCCGTCGATCAGAAGCCGATGGTTCGGCAGGATCATGCCGGAAGGTCCGAGCGCCTCGCGGTCCCAGGAGCCCAACGTGAACTTGTACTCGAACGACGTACCCTTCGGCGCTCGCACCCACGCGATCCGTTCGCGCCCAGCGCCCGACATCGCAAGCCCGTCGGGCCGCCACGGGCCAAGCTCGGGAAGGTTGCCGGCTAGATAAACCGGACCCGTGCCTTCCGGCACGAGGGTGCGGATGGTCGCTGTGCAGCATTCGGGGGCCGGCTCCTGGGCGGGCAGCCCCTGCGTGGCGCCCGACGCGGCGGCGAGAAGCGCGGCGAGAACAAGGGCAAAGCGCATGGGGAACCTTGTCGGATCTGTATGGACTGATACGACCGCCACTGACCGTCACCCGGCGATCTCGAGACCAGAGGCGTGACTGCCTCATTGGCCGATCAGAGGTGACGGCACGGACTAGCTTTCCTCTCCGGCCAGGTCCTCGATCCGCTTGAGGGACTCGCGCATCGCGGCCGTCACTTCATCCAACTCCGGGCCGCCGCCGATGGCGATGGCGGTGCGATTGAGCTTACGCACCAGGTCGATGAAGTTTTCGACCTCGCCGCGCAACGCCGTGTGCCGGCGCTCGCTGGTCAGGAACGGATGCGACCCATACAAGTAGCCCGCCATCACGAGCACGATCCCGCTGATGACACTCGCGTAGAAACCTGTAGGTGTGGCATCGATCGCGAGGTTGCTCAGGATGAGGATCAGTCCGATGGTGACCGCCGCCAGCGGCACGTAGCGATTGAAGCTGCGGCGCCATGTCGAGCCGGTTTTGCCTGCCATCACGCTCCTCCCGGTCGATTGTGGCTGGCCTCACATCTGGCTATGCCCTTGGGCGTCTTGCATTAGATACCATAATAGCAGCGACCGGTCCACACAGCAGCAAGTCGAGGGCAAGGCCTCGACTCGCCTCAACCGGATGCGGGGGCGGCTGTGGTCTCGCTCTGACGCTCCGAGGCCATGATCTTCCACGCCGTCGCGATGGCCAGGCCGAACCAGAGGAGATCCCAAAGGCTCATCTGCATTACGAAAAGTGTCGTGAAGTCGAAACCCGAAAGCAGATGGCTCGCGTAGTCGGCGGCGACACGGGTCCGCTCTTCCGGCTGCAGCGAAGCCAGGTGCGCGCCTCCGGCCTCGAGCATGCCGAGCCAGAGCGCATCCGGTATGGTATCGTCGTCGGTGAGCGCGTCGTATTGCTGCTGTATGTCGGCCGGCAAGCCGCTTTTGGCCTGCAGCTGATACGCCGCGGCCTCCGCCAGCCATTCCTGGTCTGCCTCGATCTCCGCCACCAACGCCGGCTCGGTCGCGAACTGGACGATCATCGTTTTGCCGGCCACCAGGCCAAGCGCCGCGAGGCCGGCGGCGAGCATCGCCATGCCCCGACCGCGGGTCTGGGTCACCGAGGCCATGGCGACGCCGACCAGCACGCCGATCCCCCAGGCCACGTAGCCCACCTCCAGGTGCGCGAAGGCGACGAGAGCCGCCCACACGGCCCCGCCGATCAAGGCCGCAATGGCGCCGGCCATCAGTGCGGGTATCGCTCGATCGTCGCCGTGCTGCTGGCTCCAGGAAGCCGGATCGATGTTGCGTTGTTGCCAGTCGCTCATGCTCCCTCCTTGGGGATCGTAGGGCCACCCGGCGGGATCGGTTACCCGTGCGTGTAACGGCGGGGCTGGACAGGAACTCGGGGGAGGGTCGAGAGTTTAGTCGCACCTGCGAGGGTTGTCCGCCAGGAGCGGATCTCGGCTCCCAAAAGCTTGAAACTCAATGAATTGAAGCCGGGAAACGGGGGGAAGCGGCCCACAAGTATACATACGCTCCCCGGCGCTCATCAAGCGTGGCCCAGTGACGAGGCGAGGACGGCTCCGGTTCTAGGCGACCGTCACCTCCCTAAGCGCAGTGACACAGACACCGCCACGCCGTCCGCCGTGACCGGCGACGGTCCAACGCGCAACCGGTCGAGCGGTACTTCTTCCCATTTCTCAGCAGGGCTGCTCAAGCCGATCACGCCGCCGACGATTCCGCCCAAGAGGCCAAGCGAGACGGCACCGACCGCCGCCTTCTCTCCGGCGGTCATACTGAAGAACTGGGAGGGATCGTCGTCACCTGAAGCGGCCCCGATGACTGTCCCGGTGACCGCTCCGACCAGGAAGCCATAGCCCAATCCCTGCAGAAACCTCGACTTACGGCCACGGCTCACCTCGAGCTTCGTCAAGGAGCCCATTGCGACCTTGACCTGCTGATTCAGCCGAGTTCCCTTCTGCCAAACCCTGGCGTCCACGATAAGGGAGTCGGATTCCCAGCCAACGACATCACCCACGAACGGCTTGGATGAGACACTCGGCGCGGATGCGCGAATACGCGAGCCTGGCGTCACAGTGGTCTTCTGCTGCGCGGCAAGGTCGGCAAAGGGCATGAGTATGAGGGCAACGGCGATGGGAACGATCTTTTGAGCGTTCATACGGCACCTCCTTCGCTTTACACCTTCGCAAAAATCGTCAACCGGCGTCAAGTGACGGTCAAGCGACCTCTGGTCGTTGTCCTACCCATGGGAGTGCTGTGAGATGAGTCCAGCTCGAGTAAGAGCGGATCTGAAAAGGCTGCCGCCTTCCTGTGATTCTGTGGATTAGAGGCTTGAGCGGTCGCGGGCTACACTTTGGAGGTTCAGATGCCCTATATCACACCCGAGCGGCGGGCGCTCTACGACGACGCCATCGCCGCCCTCAGCGCGTCGATCACAGGTGAGTCGCCCGACGGGGATCTCAACTACATCATCACAAGCCTACTCGACGACTGGCTGTTTAAGCGCGGACTCAGCTACGCGGCGATCGCGGACGTGGTGAAGGTGTTGGAGACGGCGAAGCTGGAGTTCTACCGGCGGGTGGCGGCGCCGTACGAGGACGAAAAGATTAGGGCCAACGGCGACGTCTACAGCGGTTGACCTGGCAGGGGCCGGGCCGGCCGCGGTCGCCTGCCGCTGCGCCGCGTACGGCTCTCGGAGCGAGCGCTTGCGCTTATGCCGTGGCGGTAAGCGGTTTCATCAACCGTCTACCTTCCACTGCCTACCGTCCACCGATTAAACCGTGGCCCGGCGGATCTTCCTCTTCAGCCGCTTGATCTTGTGGCGGAGGTGGCGAAGCTGTTCCATATCGCCGGCTTCGGCCGCCGCGTCGCGCCGCTTCTTCAGCTCGTCGATCTGCGCCTTTAGACCCGTCTTGTCGATCCCGAGCGCCTTATGATGCGCGTGCGCCTCGATCCCCAGGGCTTTGCAGAGCGCCGGCAGCAGCTCGAACTTGTGCATCGTCATGAAGCCGCGCAGCTCCTCCTTGTCCAGCTCCTCGGCGATCTTTCGGAGCTGCGCCACCGTCTTCTTGTGTAGCTCCTCGTAGCTGTACGCCATCGGGTCCGTCTCCTCTGCAGAATGTTCCGGACGTCGATTATCCGTCGGTGCGAGGCGGAAGTCAACCGTCCTCGTCGCTGGGGAGCGGGGACCGGTCAGGCCTGGCCACGCCGCAGCAAGAGCCACATCAAGGCGACGATCGTCTTCCCGTCCTGGGTCTCGCCGGCGCGGAACGACTCCCACAAATCGGCGGCCGGCACCTCGACGAGCTCGATCTGCTCGTCGCCGACGCCCAGCGGTTCACCGGCGCGCGTCCGCGTCGCCGCGCTGACCTCACCGTAGTAGAGCAGTACCCGCTCAGATGTGCCGCCCGGAGAGACGTAGAACGTGGCGATGGGCTCGAGGCTCTCTATCTCATAGCCCGTCTCCTCGCGCACCTCTCGGGCGATCGCCGCCTCCGGCGATTCTCCCGCGCGCAAGCCGCCCGCCACGATCTCGGTCAGCCAGCCCGGCCCCTTTTCGTAGGTGGGATAGCGGAACTGTCGCACCAGAACCAGATGCCCGCTTTCTCGCTTCACCAGCAGCGCCGCCACCGAATCGCCGCGCTCGAAGCACAGCTCGCGGTGCGGCTCGGTCCAGCTGCCATCCGGCCGCCGCATCTGGACCACCGCCTCATCGATCTTGAAGATGTCGTCGAAGGTCCGCCGCTTCTCTCGGATTCTGACTCTGTCCATTTCTGTCATGTCATCGCAGGTTGTCGCTGGCCTGGGCGGGCCCCCGACGCCGGTCCAGCGTTCGCTCTGTCCTCCGGTGCGCTGGCCTACACATTAATCACGGCGCTATTCTTAGGGCCACACAGGCCGCCAAAACGGTCATGCGGGCGAGAGCACAACAGGTTGGGATAGTCTGAATATGACCGAGTTCAAAGCCGCCCCCGTCAAGCCGCCGGTCGCGCTGGAGGTGCTGCCGCGGATCGATGTGCGGGTGGGGCGCATCGTCAAAGTCGAGGACGTGCCCAAATCGGACAAGCTGGTTCGCCTGACGGTCCACTTCGGCGAGACGGCGCTGGCCGTGCCGGAGCGGCCGGTGCCGGACGGGGCGAGGGCGGGCTAGGCCATGGTCGTCGAATCGCCGCCAGCGGTCGGCAGCGTCCGTCCGCCCGGGGATCTGAACCCGCGTCGTGATGCCGCCCTCGACTTTCCCGACGCCGACCTGGGTGAGTTGAGCGCCGCGGACGATCTGGTGCTGGGCG
>CAYGCC010000440.1:0-1604 GCA_964348165.1 uncultured Gemmatimonadota bacterium
CACAGGCGGCATGACGGCTGCCGATCGGGCTCATCTGGACGATCGCGCCGTCCAGCAGCTCGACCCGGTCGTCCGCGCCGAGGCTCCCGGCCTCGGCCATCCGGTAGTACTCCTCGACCGTGAACCGTCGCGTCGTCGGCCCCGATGCCATGCTCCACCTCCACGGTCAAAATCGTCACGCCGCCAGGAAGCCGACAAGGCGGCCGCCTGGGTCCCATGCCGAACGCTGATCATCGGGTGCAGTCCGGCTGCACTCTATCACCTCGGTCTCAACGCCCGGAGCATCGGATCTGTGCCGCCCTCGCCATCCGGCGCCTCCCCACCTTTGTTTGACCGACCCCTGCTTCATCGAATCCCCGGTGAACTCCGCGAGCGCCTTCGGCCGTGGAGCCTCACCATGCCAAGCGGTTCTGCACACTCGCGAGCACGGAGCGACGGAGCGCTCAAATGAAGGTACCGCTGCTGGACCTGGCCGCGGAGTATCGCTCGATCGAGGCGGAGGTACGGGCCGCGATCGATGCAGTGCTCGAGTCTCAGCGATTCATCCTGGGCCCCGAGGTCGAGGGGCTCGAGCGCGAAGTGGCGGGGTTATGCGGCGCAAGGTTCGGCGTGGGCGTCTCGTCGGGGACCGACGCGCTGCTGGTCGCCTTGATGGCGCTCGACGTGGGGCCGGGCGATGAGGTGATCACCACCGCCTACTCGTTCTTTGCCACCGCCGGCGTCATCTGGCGCCTCGGCGCACGCCCGGTCTTCGTCGACATCGAGCCGCACACATACAACATCGACTCGGGGCGGGCCATCGCCGCGATAACCGAGCGAACCCGGGCGATCATCCCGGTTCACCTGTTCGGGCGGTGCGTCAATCTGGATCCTCTTCTAGAGGCGAGTCGCGATCGCGGGATCGCGCTCGTCGAGGATGCGGCACAGGCGATCGCCGCCTTCGACGAGAAGGGTCGCCGGGCCGGCGGGGGCGGCGGCTGCGGTTGCTTCTCCTTCTATCCCACGAAGAACCTGGGCGGCGCCGGAGACGGCGGCATGGTCGTGACCGACGACGAGCAACTCGCCGAACGTATCCGCCGTCTTCGTGTCCACGGCAGCCGTGGCAAGTACCATCACAGCGAGGTGGGCGGGAACTTTCGACTCGACGCGCTCCAGGCGGCGGTGCTGCGCGTCAAGCTACGCCACCTGCCCGAGTGGACGGCGGCGCGGCGTCGAAATGCCGAGCGTTACCGCCAGCTGTTCGCTGATGCCGGCCTGGCCGACACGATCGTGACCCTGGCGGACACGCCCGGCCATGTCTACAACCAATTCGTCATTCGCGCGCCACGGCGCGACGCGCTGCGGGCCCACCTCACCGATCAGGGGGTGGGCACGGAGGTCTACTATCCCATCCCGCTGCATCGACAGGACTGCTTTCGCGAGCTGGGCTACGCGGAGGGCGACCTTCCGCACAGCGAGGCGGCGGCCCGGGAGTCGCTCGCGTTGCCGATCTACCCGGCGCTCTCGGTCGAGCAGCAACGATGTGTGGTCTCGGAGATCGCGGAGTTCTATGCCGGCTGAATCCGCCGTGACGATCGACACAAAAGCCCCCCACGAGTGACCCA
>CAYGCC010000441.1:0-2116 GCA_964348165.1 uncultured Gemmatimonadota bacterium
ACGCTGTTTCGCTACGAGCTCAAGATGCTGCTCCGCGATCGGCGTACGATCATCGTCTCGATCGTCCTGCCGGTAGTCGTCTTCCCGCTGATCATCCTGGTTTCCCACCTGATGGAGGAGAGAAGGGAGCGCGAGCTGGAGGAGGCGACCTACGCCTACGCGGTGACCGGCTCCGAGCCCGAGTTGGCGCGAACGCTGGTGGCGCGGGCGCTGGCGCTGGAGGAAGAGTCGATCGGCTCGGAGCTGGCGGCGGCGCGCTTCGAGGAAAAGCAGGTCGAGAACGCCGATTCGCTCCTCGAGGCGGGCGAGCTGCAGCTGGTCGTGGAAGGGGTGAGCGCAGACGAGTACGAGGCCGAACGGCGCGAGCAAGAGCGCGCCGATCCGGCGGCCGCCGGCGACACGGTCGACGCGTCCCAAGCCGTCGTGCTGGCGGGCGACGTTCCATCCAACAGCGCGCTGCCCGTGCTTCGACTCTACTACCGGGGGAACAGCGAGCTGTCGTCCTCGGCGCGACGCCGCCTGCGCGAGCGGTTGCACGCCCTGCAGCTCGAACGCCGTGACAGCCTGCTGCGCGCGCGCGGCTTTCCCATCGCGCCCGACAAGCTCGCCCGTATTGAGCTGGCCAACGTGGCGACGCCACAGCGAGAGGGCGGTGCGCGCCTGGGGCTCTTCCTCACGCCGCTCGTGATGTTCCTGATGCTCGCCGGCGGCTCGATAGTGGCGGCCGACGCGATTGCCGGGGAGAAAGAGCGCGGCACCCTCGAGACGCTGCTCACCACCGCCGCCCACCGTCCGGACATCGTCGCGGCCAAGCAGCTCACGATCATCGCGGTCGGGCTCGCGATCACGCTGATCAACGTCGCCAACTTGGTGATCTATGTCGGGCTGGGACTTTTCGAGTTGCCGGAGGGGATGGCGGTGAGTCTGTCGCCGGCGGCGCTCATAGTGCTGTTTCTTCTCTTCCTACCGCTTACCGCGCTCGTCTCCAGCCTGCTGCTCGCCCTCTCGGGCTACGTCAAGACGTACAAGGAGTACCAGGTCAACTTCTTCCCGATCTTCATGCTCCTGTTGGCCATCTCTGCGGTGGGCCTGCTACCGGGGATGGAGCTGCGCTCGGCGATCGTGCTGGTGCCGCTCGCCAACGTTAGCGTCGCGGTGCGCGAGGTGCTGGTCGGCGAGTTCGACTGGATCTTTCTGGCGCTGACCTTCGCGGTGACCGGCGGCGCCTCGGCCTACGCGACGCGGGTGACATCGCGGCTCCTGTCCACCGAGCGGTTGATCACCGCCGCCGAGACCGACGCGGGCGAGCTGCTGGGCGGCGCGGCGCTCTTTCCGCGGCGCGTGCTTCGCTGGTTCGGCTTGTTGTGGGTCGTGCTCTTTCTCAGCTCGCTCTGGCTGGGCGAGCGGCTGGGCGTGCGGGGCCAGGTCGCGTTCAACCTGCTGGGCCTGTTCCTCGGAGCGTCGCTGCTGATGATCTGGCGCTACCGGCTGGACGTGCGTCAGGCCCTCGCCCTGCGGCCGGTGCGAGCGCCGGTGTGGATCGCCGTGCTGATCGGCGCGCCGTCGGCGTTCCTGGTCGGCCAGGGCGTCTTTCGCATCGCCGACTACTTCTTTCCGGTGCCGGAGCGGTTGCTCGAGTCGTTCGGACAGTTTCTGCTGCCCGAGCAGGTGCCGCTGTGGCAGATCGTGCTGTTCCTTTGCGTGCTACCCGGGATCTGCGAGGAGATCGCCTTCCGCGGCGTGCTGGTGCACGGTCTGCGCCGCCGCTTTCACCCCGTGGTGCTGTGTCTGGTGGCGGGTGCAATCTTCGGGTTGTTCCATGTTCAGCTATTCCGGCTGATCCCGATCGGGTACCTGGGCGTGGTGCTGACCGCGGTGGTGCTGCTGACCGGATCGATCTTTCCGGCAATGCTTTGGCACGCGCTCAACAACGCGGTGGGCCTGGTCCCGGAGTATCTGGAGCTGTGGCCGGAAGAGCTGCCGGGCTGGACGCCGGCGGTCGGCGCGGTCGGGCTCGTCATCGCTTTCGGGATACTGTGGCGCTACGGAACCCGGTATCCGGGGCTGCGCGGCACGCGGGGGGTTCCAGCGCCCGGATGATGAGACTAAGTTGAGG
>CAYGCC010000442.1:0-2688 GCA_964348165.1 uncultured Gemmatimonadota bacterium
AGGGCGAGGGGCGTGGTCTCGTCCAGCAGCCAGCGGCTCGCTTCATCGGCCAGCTCCAAGCTCTCCGGATCAGCGCGGGCTTCGATCCGCGCGAGCCCCCAGTAGATGTCGTGGCCCACCGGAGCGCGCAGCCGCAGGTACCAGCTGTAGACCGAGCCGACGTCAGGACGGAGCGGCTTGAAGACCGCGGAGCGCGCGCCGCCCTCCATCCCCAGCACGGCGCTCATCGGTTCCGGCGCTAGGAACTGAGTACGGTGACTTTTCACCAGGCCGACGGCGCGGCCCGACTTGAGCAGCGCCGGCTCGATCGCCAGGCGGCCATCCACCAGCAGCCAGCCCTGCGGCGGCCGGCGCTCGGCCCAGCGCCTTGCCAGCTTACGCTCGATCAGCGCCCGGCGAAGCTTCACCGCGGCGCGACCCTCTTCCGCCAGACGGATCGGGTGGGGTTGCTCACCTTCCCCTGAGCTGTCGATGAGAGCGCGCTCGGGAAGCCCGAGGTCCAGAAAGCGGGCCGGGTCGAGTAGCGAGTGCGGGAAGGCGAGCACCTCTTCTTCGATGACGTCCCAGGTGAAGAACTCGCGCTCGCGCCGTTCGCGAATCACGGCGGCCACGTAGCCGTGGACCAGCGGCACGACGCCGACGTATCCGCAGATACGTGTATACTCGATGCCGTCGAGGAAAAAGGCGAAGCGGGATGCGGCGGCCGGCCCGACCTGCTCGATGAAGAAACTGCCGTCGCCCTCGACGATGTCCGCCTCGCCGAACGCCGTGGGCTCGGGCGGCGGATCTTGCTGCGGCCCACCGCCATGCACCGGATGCCAGTCGCCTCCCAGCTCCGGGCCCAATTCGAGGAGCTGACGCCACAAAGCCACCTCGCCCCTCGCTTGATCGACTCGAGGCGCCGCTCTAGTTTCGTTTGTCGCGTTGGTACCAGGGGTCACGGATTGATGAATACACGCAAGAAGACGCTCCAACAACGGGTCGCTGTGCGCTGTGTTCCGGGACCCGGCCCGGGCGCCCGCCGCCGGTGTTGCCGCGCGGAGACGCGCGGGTTGGCCGGGCGCCACGCCGGCCCGGCGCGACGGCGCTGGGGGATCGGCCGTGGGGCGAGTCTGGCGACGGCGTTCCTGTCGCTCGCCCTCGCCGGCTGCGACAACGTGCAGTGGAGCGGGATGCAGGTGAAGGTGCACGAGCCCGAGTCCGAGCGACCGCCGTCGGCGGAGGCGGTGAACGATACGGTCGCTGCCCCCGTGCCGCTGGAGCTACCGACAGAGCCGCTTCTTTTCCACGTGCGTCGGCTCGATCGAAGTGGGCGCGCGACGATCGAACCCGTGGCGGAGGTGGCGGCGACGGGATTGAAGCCGGTCGGACCCCAGCGGGCGGAACGGGCCGACGAATTCATCGCCGAGTTCAACCGCCGCTACTTCAGCGCCGATCAACCTTACACGCTTTTCCGGGGCCCGACCCGGGTCGGGACCGTTTACGTCAGGTCGCCGGCCGTAAGCGGATCGGGCGTTTGTGTAGTGCTTCGGGCGCAGGGGCAGATCGAGCTGCGCCCACGCGCCGACTCGCTGACCGAGTTTTATGCCTGGTCACCGGGAGTTCGCTCGGGGTTGGACACGCTGCAAGTGTCGGAGAAACGCGAGGAGATGGTGACGCTATCGCAAGTCCTGGCGCGGCGGGCGGTGACCGAGGATCGCATCGCTGGGGGCTGGCGCTTCCGGGAGCCGTCTGACTTTCGGGCGCTGCAGGTCGGGGCCGGGTCGCGGGGCTTTGCCGCCACCTTCATGGTGAACGACTCGCTCCGCGTCGGGTCACCGGCAGACTCTGCGGGCGCGCTTCTCATCGTTGCGGATTACGCGCCGGCCGTCGGCTACTTCCCGCTATTCCTTCAGGCGTCCTGGTACGCGCCGGGCCAGAAGCGGGCGCTGCGCTGGCTTGACGCGGTGGATCTCGTGGGCGGTCGGGAGCCCGAGTGGCTGCTGCGCGCCTACGGCGACGCTGGGAGCTGGTACGAGCTGGCGGGACCGCAGGGCGAGGGCGGAGCCATCCTCTGGTCAAGCCGCCGCCCGGTTTGTGAAGCGCGTGAGCCGGAAGGCCGGGCGGCGCCGGGCTAGTCACCATCCCGCGCTGGCCTGGGAGTTCCGCGCCCGGGAAGCTGGATCAAGATTGGCGCGGGGGAGAGGGCCCCCTGAATGGCCGGGCGGGGCTCTAGGTTCAGACGCCACTCCGGGTCAGCGTCGCATCAAGATCCACCGCATCCTCCGGACCGGCCGGAGGAAGGAGGTGAATCAGTTGCAAGCCCCGGATGGTAATCATCACTGTGTTGCGCGAAAGCTGGAACGTCGTCTGGAGCGGGTCGCCCCCGTCGATGGTGACGGTCGCGGCGTTATCGCCGCTGATCTTGAACGTACCGTTGAGAGCGGTATCCGGTATCAGCAGCAGGTCGTTGGTCGTGAGTGTGAACGTCTCGTCCGGTCGGATGACGAGCGTCACGGTGCCCCCGCCCCCAAGCAGGTCTATTCGGAGCCCGCCGCCCGTCGGACTGACCTCGGCCCTCGTGGCATTCCAGGTACCGGCGAGATCGTCGATGGTCACGCCGGTTGCACCGTCTCCGTTGCCATCATCGCCGCAGCCTGCGACCAGCGTCCCGGCCAGTGCTATGGGTAGCGCCGAGCGGGTGAAGCC
>CAYGCC010000443.1:0-1507 GCA_964348165.1 uncultured Gemmatimonadota bacterium
CCGCTCGTCCGCGTCGATACCCTCGGCGTCACCACGAGGGGCCGACCCTTTGTGGCGTTGACGCTGACGGCCCCAGAGAACATGGGGCGACTGGAGCAGATCCGCGTCAATCAGGCGAAGCTTGGCGACCCGCGAAAGCTGGCAGAGGGCGAGTTGGATGCGCTGTTGGAGGTGCAACCCGCCGTGGTCGTCATCTCCCACAACATTCATTCGACCGAGATCGCCGCGAGCCAGGGCGTGATGGAGCTGGCCTACACGCTCGCCACCGACGTCGAGCTGGTTCAGATTCTGCGCGACGTCGTCGTGATCCTGATCCCTTCGGTCAACCCGGACGGTCAACAGCTGGTCGTGGATTGGTATCGGCGTACTCTGGGGACGCCGTACGAGGGGAGTGGCATGCCGTGGCTCTACCACCACTACATCGGCCACGACAACAACCGCGATTTCTTCATGCTCACTCAGGTCGAGAGCCGTATGGTCAACGACCTGCTGTATCGCCGCTGGTTCCCCGAGGTCGTCTACGACGTCCACCAGATGGGCAATCGCGGCGCCCGCTTCTTCGTCCCGCCCTTCGACGACCCGGCCAACCCCAACATCGATCCCCTGTTGGTGCGCTCGATCTCGCTCTTCGGGTTGCAGATCTCCACGGATCTCGAGGCCGCCGGCAAGACGGGCGTGGTCAACGGCGAGCAGTTCGATCTCTGGTGGCACGGCGGCATGCGCACGGTGCCGGCGCGCCACAACATGATCGGGATCCTCTCCGAGGCGGCCAGCGCCCGGCTGGCCTCGCCCATCTTTCAAGAGCCCGGCCAGGCCGACCGCCAGCCCGACCACGGCGTCGCCTACCCGAACCCATGGCCGGGGGGTTGGTGGAGGATCCGGGACATCATCGACTATCAGCTCATCGCCGCACGCGCCGTGATCGAGCTGGCCGCCCTCCAGCGCCGCCGGCTCATCCGCAACTTCGTGACCTTGGGGCGCCGGGCGCTCGAGCGCGGGCGCACCGCCCCGCCCTTCGCCTACATCGTACCGCGCCAACAGCGCGATCCGGGCAGCGCCGCAGCGATGCTCGAGGTGCTGCGGCAGGGAGCGATCGAGGTGCATCGCGCCAGCGCTCCGTTCAGCGCCGACGGTATCGAGTACGCGGCGGGAGACTGGGTGGTATTGATGGCGCAGCCCTATCGCGCCCACGCCAAAGACCTGCTGGAGAGACAGGCGTATCCCGACCGCAGGCTCTATCCCGGCGGCCCTCCGGACACGCCCTACGACGCGACGGGCTGGACGCTCCCGCTGCAGATGGGGGTCGAAGCCGTGGAGGTGAAGACGCCGTTCGAGGCGCCGCTGGAACTGGAGGAAGAGCCGATCCGGCCGCCCGCCGGCCGCATCGCGGGCTCCGGGCCGGCGTTCATCATCGAGCCGACGAGCAACGCCGCCCACCGGGCGATCAACCGCGCGCTCGGCGCGGGCGCCCGCGTGGCCCTGTTATCCGAGCCGTTGGAGTCGGGCG
>CAYGCC010000444.1:0-1678 GCA_964348165.1 uncultured Gemmatimonadota bacterium
AGAGGCCCGAACAGTGTGCGGTGGGAGAACCACTCGACGGGTTCTTCCAGCGCTTGGGCGCGGATGCCGTCAAGGATGAGCGGGTTGGCGCCGCCGTACAGCGGCTGCGATCCGGGATCGTCGATCATCGGAGAGTCGAGCGCCAGCTTGATCCAGTCGGGTCGCTGCGTCTGCGACTGGTAGGCGCCTTCCGAGGCCACCGACCGGGGATCGGAATCGTTCGCGTCCAATCCCGAGCTCATCGTCAGAAGGTCCCGCACGGTGATACGCGCCTTCCTGGGATCCCAATTCTCGTAGCGGCGGTAACGCGGAAAGAACGACAACGCTGTCGCCGACACATCATCAACTCGGCCTTCCTGAATGGCGAGCCCGATCAGCGTCGATGTGATGGTCTTCGACGCCGATCGCATGTCGTGCCACGTCTCGCGATCGAAGCCGTAGAAGTACTCCTCCACGACTAGCTTCCCCTCGCGGGCGACCAGCACGCTATGAGTGAGCGGCAGCTCCTCATCGCGGATCGCCCGCACCATGTCGCGGATGATGCCGGTAGCGATGCCGACGTCGGAGGGCTTCGCGGTCGGCCAACCGTCGTTCAACGCCTCGGGCGCGTGCCCGAGGTATCCCGCAACGCCGGGCCGACGCGGCGGTGTCTCGGGGGCGTCCGGCTGCGACGGCACCAGCTCTTCCGGCATCCGCTCGAACGCGATCGGAAGTGAGCCGCCGAGGCCCGTCGCGGCCAGCGTCAGCAGATCGCGCGCGCGGTCGAGCCGCCCTTCGAACGTCAGCCCCAGGTTCTTCTCGCCCAGGCTGACGACATCGCCGCGACACTCCAACCCGTAACCCCAGAGCGCTGGAAGCCGCTGATCACGGAAGAAGAAGAAGCCGCCGATACCGCCGGCCCCATCAACGCCGATGTAGAGATCGAACCGTAGCGTCTCTTCGAAAACGCCGAGCGGCGTCCAGGTCGTCTTCCAGATCTTGACTTCGTGCTCGGCTCCTCCGCGTAGCTCGACTCGAATGATCCTCGAATTATGTTCCACGAAGCCGCCGATCCGGCCGCCGTCACGGTCCAACTTCCCATCGAAGGCGACGGGCATTCGTGTCGCCTGGAACCGCAGGCGGTCGCCGTCCAGCCAGACCGGAACCACCTCGGCGATCTTTGCCGAACGGATCTCCGCCTCGAAGCCGCCCGCCGGGAGCTGGCGGACCGTGAGCCCCACCTCGAACAGGTCGCGCGCGGGGAGGGCAGCGGTCCAGGCGCCCCGTACCTGCTCGGGGCAGTCCTGGGCGCAGTACGCCGACGTCGCACCTGATAGGGCGAGCAGGGCCAGGCCCAGGTGCGCAAGCGATCTGCGAGTCGTTGAACGAACGCGAGGATTCACGGTCAGGAGAAGTACAGCCAGAGCGCCACGACACAGGCGACCAGCGCCACGCTCAGCATCACGTCGAAGCCGCGCCGCGGCCGCCGCTCTTCGGCGCGCTCGCCGAGGGTCGCGAAGGTCAGGCACGCCACTTTCTCCTCGGGCGGTGGCGCCGTCAGCAGGCTCACCGTCACCAGAAGAAACGTGCAGATCGCGAACAGGAACACGGCGAAGTGCAGGAAGTTCATATCGGCGAAGTCGAACAGCAGCCCCTCCAGGCGCGACTTGTTGAGCTCGGCCACGAGCCGGCCCATCCC
>CAYGCC010000445.1:0-28064 GCA_964348165.1 uncultured Gemmatimonadota bacterium
CCCGAGCCAGGCGAAAAAAAGGGTGCTGAGCCCAAAGCCAGCACCTAAGCCGAGGTAGGCGCCGATTCGCGCTCGGTCGTACTCCGGCTGCTTCATTTCGGCTGCCCGCAACCCTTCCCCGCTAGAACTCGGCGCGGAAGATATCCGGCTATAATAAAGAGCGCAAGCCACCCTTGACGCCCGTTTTCGTGTTCATCTACCTTGTTTTCGTGGACATCGACAGGCCTCTCAACTCCGGGCTCTGGCCCCCTGCCGGTGGCGGGTGGGGCCGCCTGCAGGATTGGTATACCCCCGAACCTTTCCCCTCCAGCCGGTGAGCTCGGATACAACCTTTGCGGGCTTGCCCCCCGCATCCGTACCCGTGGAGTTCCCATCGTGACCCGAGACAAGCCTAAGACCTTTCCTTCCCAGGAGCCGGAAATGGCCGACGACCCGGGAGCCGGCGCCGAACCGGCCCAACGGGACATCGAGCTTCTCCAGCAACTCGCCCGGGCGCGGGCGCAGGTCGAGGCCGAGATCGCCAAGCAGGTGGTGGGGCAGAAGGAGATCATTGAGAACCTGTTGATCGCCATCCTTGCCGGGGGTCATGCCCTGCTGGTCGGCGTGCCGGGCCTGGCCAAGACTCTATTGGTGTCGAGCCTCGCCCGCTCGCTGCGGCTCAAGTTCAGCCGCATCCAGTTCACGCCTGATCTGATGCCCTCGGATATCACGGGCACCGAGATCATCGAGGAGAACGTCTCCACGGGACGGCGCATGTTTCGCTTCGTCCGCGGGCCGATCTTCGCGAACGTGGTCCTCGCCGACGAGATCAACCGGACTCCACCCAAAACACAGGCCGCCTTGCTGCAAGCCATGCAGGAGATGGAGGTCACGGCGGGCGGGGAAACTTATCGTCTGGAGCGGCCGTTCTTCGTTCTCGCCACTCAGAACCCTATCGAGCAGGAAGGCACCTACCCGCTGCCCGAGGCTCAACTCGACCGCTTCTTGCTGGAGGCCCGAATCACCTACCCCTCACTTGCCGAAGAAGAGGAGGTGGCGAGTCGAACCACCACGGACCGCATGGACGAGGTCAAGCCCGTGATGACGGCGGCGGAGATCCTCGAGTTCCAGGGGCTGGTTCGGCGTGTGCCTGTAGCGCCGAGCCTGATCCGCCTCGCCGTGCACCTCAGCCGAGCGAGCCGGCCGGAGGCGGATGAGGCGCCCGACTTCATCCGGCGCTGGGTCAACTGGGGAGTGGGCCCCAGGGCGACACAACACCTCGTCCTCGCCGCCAAGGCCCGGGCAGCGCTGGCCGGTCGCGCGATGCCGAATTTCGATGATGTTCACGCCGTGGCCTTGCCGGTCCTCCGCCACCGTCTGGTGACCAACTTCGAGGCCGAAGCGGACGGCCAGACGGCCGAGGACATCCTCAGGCAGCTTTTGGAACTCAGTCAGGAGTGGATGTAGCCGATGGCGTCGGGAACACCAGCGGAAGACCCTCCGAGTAGCCGCTCCCAGCGATCGTCACCGGAGTTGAGGCGACCGGCATGATCGCTTCCTTCGTTTCGCTGACTCTGGGGGTGTTAGCGGTGCTAGCCGCCTCGGCGGCGGAGGCCGCCGCCTTTGCCCTGCCCCTCACGGATGTCGAGTCGTTCGCCACACAGCGGCGGCGGGGTGCCCGATCGCTGGCGAGCCTGCGCTCGCGCCCGGCCGCTCTGCTGTCGACGCTCTGGACCCTCCGCGTGACCGGCGCAGCCCTGAGCGCGCTCGCCGGTTGGGGCCTGGCCGCCGCGTTCGGGGTAGGGCTGGCGGTCCGAGTTCTGGCGGTCGCCCTCGCGGTGGCCCTGGTGGTGATCGCCGAGTTCGCCGGCAAGTTGTTGGGCCAGCGCCGCCCCGAGCGCTGGAGCCTCTGGTTCGCCGGGTCTCTGCGGCTGCTTTCGCAGATCATGCTGCCAATCACCTGGGCGGCGGAACGCATGTGGCGTTCCTTGGTTCCCAAGCCCGAGGAGATTCTACCCGGCATTCTGGATCACGAGATTCGCGATATCGTCAGCCCGAGCGCGGGTGGCCCGGTCATCGAGGAGCACGAGCGTAGACTGATCGAACGCGCGATGTTGCTGGACGAGACGACGGCTTACGACATCATGACGCCCCGAGTCGACATCGTCGCATGGCCGGAGACCAAGACGCTGGCCGAAATCGCGCCCGAACTACGGGTCGCTCGGTATAGCCGCGTCCCTCTCTACAACGAAAGCATCGACCAGATTACCGGTGTCCTCTATTCACGCGACGCCTACCAGGCTCTGATCTCCGGCCAACGCGATGTCCAGCTCAAGGCACTGGCACGGGAGCCGTTCTTCGTGCCCGGATCCATCACGCTTGACCGGCTGCTGCTCGACTTTCAGGTCCGTCGCATTCACATGGGCATCGTGATCGACGAGTACGGCGGTGTGGACGGACTGGTGGCGCTCGAGGACATTCTGGAGGAGCTGGTCGGTGAGATCGTGGACGAGAGCGATATTGCGGTAGAGCCGATCATCCGCCTGAGTCGAAACGAGATACTCGTGGACGGCGGCGCCGATCTGAGGGAGATCAACCATTTCTTCAACACGACGTTCCCTCAGCTCGAGCACCGGTCGCTCAACGGCTATTTGCTCGATGTGCTGGGGCGTGTTCCCATCCCCGGCGAAAAGATCACGGCCGAAGGCGTCGTCATCGAGGTCACGGCCGCCACTGACACCCAAGTCTTGCGAGCGCGCCTTTCGCACCCCCCGCAGCGTGCCTCACAAGAGGAAAAGCCAGCGGATTCCGCGGCCGTCGGTCCTGCTGGCGAGTCTGGCCCGCCCCAGGGGGTGGAGGGCCAACAGCCCTCGACCGGCAAGGCCGCGGAGCGCCAGCCCGGCCGCTGAAGAACCCGGTCACCGGTCTATAGACCGAGAATCCGCTCAGCGTACCACGCCACCATCGAGTCACCGAACACGAAGACGACGGCAGCGCCCAGGGCGAGGAATACGCCGAATGGGACCAGCTTGCCCGTTTTCAGACCGATCGGGCCAAAGATCACTGCGCCGATCGCCGAGCCGACGAAGATCGTCAGGATCGCATGCAGCGGCCCCATGAACGCGCCGACCATCGCCATCATCTTAATATCACCCCCGCCCAGCGCCGGCTTCTTGAACACCCACTCGCCCACGACCGCCACTCCATACATCAAGATGAACGACACCGCGGCACCGACCAGCGACCACAAAGGCGTCGGCTCACCCGGCGCAAGGGAGGACGCGAGGCCGAGAACGAGGCCGCCGAGACTGAATTCGTCCGGGATGATGTACTCCCGCGCATCGGTCACCGCGATCCCCAGCAGCAGGCTGCCGAACACGGCGCCCGCCAAAGCCTGCAGAAGCGGTTCGAAGTAAAGGAACGACCCTACCCAGATCAGACCCGTCCCCAGTTCGACCAACGGATACTGTATTGAAATCCGCGTGCCGCAGCTGCGGCACCGACCGCGCAAGGCTATGAAGCTGGCGACGGGGATATTCTCGAACCAGCGCAGCTGGCGTTTGCAGGCGGGACAACGCGAACGCGGGCGAAAGATCGAGCCTCTCGCCGGAAGGCGCAGAATACAGACGTTGAGGAACGAGCCGATGGCCAGGCCCACGAGCGCAGCATAGACAAGAATGATCCCCTGGGGCATTCGCTCTCCTCAGGTGAGGTGCGGGTCCCAGCTCACGAAGGGGAGGGCCCCGGCGCTTTGTCTCCGCCGCCCACCTCGCGATCACCCAACAACCGATCGAGCAGCAGGGCGCCGGCTATAGCGACGTTGAGCGACTCCAGACTTCCCGGCAGCGACACGGCGACCAGACGGTCACAGTCGCGGCGCACCGCGGGGCTGGGGCCCGACGCTTCGTTTCCCAGCACCAGCGCGAATCGCTTCTCCGCTATCTGCCCGCGCTGCAGATGATCGCCGTTCGGATCGGCGCACAAGATGGTAAACCCCCGATCCCGCAGCCAGGCCAGCGCTTCGGGCCACGACTCCTGCGAGACCGGAAAGCGGAACAACGCCCCCGCCGACGCTCGAGCTGCTTTCGTGTTCCACGGATCGACCGTGCCGGGTAGCGCCACCGCCCAGTCCGCGCCCAGCGCGTAGGCCGTCCGCAACAGCGTGCCGAGGTTCCCCGGGTCGGCCAGACGGTCGAAGACGACCACGGCCGCCCGGTCGAGCGGTTCGAAGTCGGCTAGCTGAAACCTCTGCTTGTGGGCCACCGCCACCACCCCCTGTGGCGCCGCCGTGTCCGCCAGGCGCTCGAGCTCGGCGTCCCCGATCTCGGAGTGGACCCCGCCGCTCTCCGCAATGGCTCCCAGCAGGCGGCGACCGCGCTCCGTCTCGGCTAGGGCGGGCGCGGTGACGATCAGCTCTATCGCGTATTCACTCTGCAATAGCTCCTCGACCAAACGCACCCCTTCGACAAGGAAAACCTCCTCCTCTTCGCGGCGCTTGCGGCGCCTCAATCTGCGGATCAGCTTCGCCTGAGCGCGGGTAAGCATTCGTGACCCCCTAACCTAACCGCCGGCCGGTCCGCGGGGTGCCAGCGGAGCAGCGCGTCAGGGGAAAAGTGCCCACTGAGGCGGCGTGCCGGAAGGGAGGACTCGTGCCCACTCGACCCGTAGCACTCACCATCGCGGGAAGCGACAGCGGCGGCGGAGCCGGGATACAAGCCGACCTGAAGACGTTCCACGCGTTTGGCGTCTTCGGCACATCGGCGATCACGGCGATCACCGCCCAGAACACGATCGGCGTCCGCGCCATTCAGAGGATCGAGCCACGGATCGTGGCGGATCAAATCAGGGCCGTGGCTGAGGACCTGGCGCCGGCGGCCGCGAAGACCGGCATGCTCGCCGATGCTCCGATCATCGAGGCCGTCGCCGCAGCGCTTCAGGAGGTCGGTCTCAACCACCTGGTCGTCGACCCGGTCATGGTGGCCAAGAGCGGCGATCGGCTCCTGCAGGAAGACGCGGTGACCGCGCTGTCGACCGTTCTGCTGCCGCTCGCCGAGGTCATCACCCCCAACCTGCCCGAGGCCGCGATCCTTGCCGAGCGCCGCGTCGAGACGCTAGAGGACATGAAGGCGGCGGCGGAAGTCCTGATCGAGCGCGGGGCCAAGTCGGTCCTGCTCAAGGGGGGACACCTGCGTGCCGACACGCTCGCCGACGTCTACTTCGATGGCCAGGTGTGGCGCGAGTGGCGCGAGCCGCGCCTCCATACTCGCCACACCCACGGTACCGGCTGTACCCTCTCGGCCGCGATCTGCGCAGGTCTGGCACTGCGACAGCCCCGCGTCGAGGCCGTCGAGCGCGCTCGCGACTTCACCCGGCGCGCGATTCAATCGGCGCCCGGCCTCGGCGCGGGCCATGGACCCTTGAACCACTGGGTGGACGCGGGCGGCTGACAGCCCGACCCGAAGCGGTCACCACCAGAAGTGGCCGGCGCGGATCTCCCGTCGATCGAGACGCCGGCCTTCCCGTTTGGCGTCCACGAGCTGCGGCCGCTCGAACAGCTTGACCAGGACCAGGCCGGCGACGAAGCCACCGATGTGCGCCCACACCGCCACGCCGCCGAGAACGCCTCCACCCAGCTGACCCAAGCCCATAATTAGCTGTATCACGAACCAGTATCCCAATACGACGTAGGCGCGCATGCTGAACAACCAGAAGGGCGGGAAGAAGACGTGCACCCTCACGTTGGGATACAGCACGATGTAGGCGCCCAGGATGCCGCTGATCGCGCCCGATGCGCCCACCGTCGGAACCCCGGAGCCACTCGCTGTGAGGATGTGTGCGGCGGCAGCCGCCACGCCCGCCAGCGTGTAGAAGACCAGGAAGCGGAAATGGCCCATCGAGTCTTCCACGTTGTTCCCGAAGACCCACATGAACATCATGTTGCTTCCCAGGTGCACCCAGCCGCCATGCATGAACATCGAGGTGAGCAGCGTCTCCCACCGTAGACCACCCAGCGGGCAAACCCGCGGTCCGACCAGCGGCCGGTTGGTCAGCTCGGCTGGGATCATTCCGAACTCGCACACGGACCGGCTTAGCTCGGTGCCCATCCCCTGTATCAAGACCCAGGCAGCGACGTTGGCGGCGATCAGGCCGATCGTGAAAATCGGCGTCAGCTCGGCGGGATTCTCGTCCCGGTAGGGGAACATGGCGCGGGGCAAGCTAGGCGGCCGGAACCAGACCGTCAACCGCGAAAAGCCTACCCAACCCCCGATTCCTGCCGCTTTGGCATGGACGGGGCTAGCTGCGCCAGAATGTCGGTATTTGGAGGCGATTCCGGCCCGGGGGGCTGGCACAGGGGTTGCACCCTGACCGAAAAGCTAGAGGGCGCAGGGCTCGCGCCGGCACGGCCGGCGGAGGGGTGTGCTCACGTTCATTGCAATCAACTGCTGAGAAATATCATGGCCAAAGCGAAAGGCAAAGTCATCGGGATCGATCTGGGTACCACGAACTCGGTGGTGGCTGTCATGGAAGGTGGCGACCCGGTGGTCATCCCCAACCAGGAAGGCTCGCGGACCACGCCGTCGGTCGTCGGCTTCACAAAGGACGGCGAGCGTCTGGTGGGCCAGGTGGCCAAGCGGCAGGCGATCACGAATCCGCAGCGGACCGTCTACTCGATCAAGCGGTTTATGGGGTGTACCTGCGACGAGCTCAAGGTCGAGATCGGTCGCTACCCGTTCAAGGTCGTGTGCGACGAAAAGAACCGCCCCTTCGTCGAGATCGACAAGGACAAGTACTCGCCGCCCGAGGTCTCCGCCATGGTGCTTCAGAAGATGAAGCAGACGGCGGAAGCTTACCTCGGCCACCCGGTGACCCAGGCGGTGGTTACGACTCCCGCCTACTTCAACGATTCGCAGCGGCAGGCCACTAAGGATGCTGGCAAGATTGCGGGTCTGGAGGTCCTACGTATTCTCAACGAGCCCACGGCGGCGGCGCTCGCCTACGGACTCGACAAGAAGAAGGACGAGACCATAGCGGTCTTCGACCTGGGCGGGGGCACCTACGACATCACCATCCTCGAGCTGGGTGAGGGCGTCTTCGAGGTCAAGTCGACCAATGGCGACACGCACCTCGGTGGCGATGACTTCGATGAGCGCGTCATTCGCTGGCTGGTCGATGAGTTCAAGAAGGACCAGGGCATCGACTTGTCGAAGGACCCGATGGCGCTACAGCGCCTGAAGGAAGCGGCGGAAAAGGCGAAGTGCGAGCTTTCCACCACGATGGAGACCGACATCAATCTTCCCTTCGTGACGGCCGATCAGTCGGGTCCCAAGCACCTCAACCTCCGGCTGACGCGGGCGAAACTGGAGCAGCTCATCGACGATCTGATCCAGAAGACGATCCAGCCGATGGAGCAAGCGCTGACCGACGCCAAGCTGAAGCCTGAGGCCATCGACGAGGTGGTCCTGGTGGGAGGCTCCACACGCATTCCCAAAGTTCAGCAGGTGGTGCGGGAGTTCTTCGGAAAGGAGCCCCACAAGGGCGTGAACCCTGACGAGGTCGTGGGCGTTGGAGCGGCGATCCAGGCCGGTGTGCTCGCCGGCGAGGTGAGTGAGGTTCTGTTGCTGGACGTGACGCCCCTCTCTCTCGGCATCGAGACGCTGGGCGGCGTGATGACGACGCTCATCCCGCGGAACACGACCATACCGACCAAGAAGATGGAGGTCTTCTCGACGGCCGAAGACACTCAGACCACCGTGGACATCCACGTCCTCCAGGGCGAGCGGTCCATGGCCAGCAACAACAAGACCATCGGTCGTTTCCAGCTGACGGGAATTCCTCCCGCACCCAGGGGCGTCCCGCAGATCGAGGTCACCTTTTACAACGACGCCAACGGCATCCTTCACGTCTCCGCCAAGGACCGCGCCACCAGCAAGGAGCAGAAGATCCGCATCGAAGCGACCTCGGGTCTCGCCGAGGCCGAGATCGAGCGGATGGTCACGGATGCCGAAGAACATGAGAAGGAAGACAAGGCGTCTCGAGAGCTGGTCGAACTGCGGAACAAGCTGGACACCCTCGTCTACCGCGTGGAGAAAGATTCCACCGACTGGGGTGATAAGCTGGACGAAGCCACCAGGAAGCGCCTGGATGAGGCCCAAGAGAGTGCCAAGAAAGCGCTGAAGGAAAGCCAGGACTCTCAGCAGCTCAACCGGGCACACGACGAGCTGATGCAGGCCTTCTCAGCCGCCGGGCAGAAGCTGTACGAAGCGCAGGCGGCCACCGCTGGAGCATCGACCGGCTCAAACGCCGGAAGTGGCACGGAGAGCGAGAGCGAGCCCGAGCCCGAGGTGGTGGAGGCCGACTACGAGATCGTGGACGAAGAGAAGGAAAAGTAGGCTGCAACGTTTGCAGGCGTCCGACGCATCTATATAGAAAGTGAGTGGGGCCCCTGGGCCCCAGCCGCGACCCGGGCCGGTGGCCGCCGGAACCGGGTCGTGGCGCTCGGGTAGCAATGCACGAGTCACAACGAGCGATCCAGTCAGAACGAGAGAGTCCGGGGTCGAAACTCAAAGGAGGCAGCTCACGATGAGTGACCCGCTTCGCAGCAAATTGCGCTTTGTAATGTTTACCACCCTCGCCCTAATTCTGGGCCTGGGGCTGGCTTCAGGCTTCCGGTGGATTCAGGGTGGCCAGCACGCCGCCGCGGCGCCCGTGAGCGATGTCGCACGCCCGGCCGTGGTCCAGGGCGCGGTTCCAGGCGTCAACGCCACTTCCGGCGAACCGACGGAGATCCCCGCACGCAATTTCGAGACGCTGGCCAAAGTGAGTGCGGCTTTCGTTTCCATCGCCCAGACCGTCACGCCCGCCGTCGTCTCCGTCAACACGAGCGGCCAGGCCCGCCGCATGCGACTGCCCCAGCGCTTCGAGGAGCTGTTCGGCCCCTTCCATCCTCAGCCTGAGAACACCCCCTTCGACATGCCGCTGGGCCGCGGTTCCGGATTCATCGTCTCGCCGGATGGCTACGTCCTGACGAACAACCACGTAGTTGCCAACGCCGAGCGAATCCATGTCGAGCTCTTGGATGGCCGGCAGTTCCCCGCCGAGCTGGTGGGTCGGGATCCGACGACCGACGTCGCGGTCTTGAGAATATCCGGAAAGGACTTGCCGACGGTGACCCTGGGCGACTCCGAGGCGCTCGCGGTCGGCGAGTTCGTGCTCGCCGTCGGTAACCCCGGGACCCAGTTCACTTCGGCGCTTCCTTTCACCGTCACGGCGGGCATCGTCAGCGCCAAGGGCCGTACGCTGGGAATCATTCGCCAGGCAGCGGGCAGCGACTACGCGATCGAGGACCTGATCCAGACCGACGCGGTGATTAACCCTGGAAATTCCGGCGGCCCCCTCGTCAACTCCCGCGGGGAGGTCGTCGGGGTAAACACGGCGATCCAGAGCACGACCGGTTACTACCAGGGATACGGCTTCGCCATCCCGATCAGCCTGGCGAAGAACGTCATGGACGACCTGGTCGAGTACGGCCGCGTGCGCCGGGCCGCCCTCCTCGTCCAGGTTCAGCCCGTCACCCCGGCCGATGCCAGAGCTTTCAAGCTGCCCGAGCCCCGGGGTGCCGTGATTCAGGACTTCCCACCCAACAGTCCCGCGGAGAAGGCGGGCATGAAGCGGGGCGATGTGATCATCGCCGTGAACAATCGACCGGTTCAGCGCGTCGGTCAGCTCCAGCGCATGATCGCTTCTTTCGCGCCCGGCGATAAGGTAAAGGTGGAGGTCATTCGTTACGGCGAGGAGTTGACCTTCGACATCAAGCTTGCCGAGGCGAACGTCCCGCAGCCCGAGCCCGCGGCGGCTGGCGTCGCGAGCCGTCCCGCCAACACGCTCCTCGGTATCCGAGTGGCCGAACTAGATGAACTCGATCCCCGCCTGGCGGAGCGGTACAACTTAGGGCCCGACACAAAACTGCAGGGCGTCGTCGTCACCGAGGTGGCGAGTTTCGGCCCGGCTTACAACGCCGACCTCGAACCGGGCTGGCTGATCCAGCGGGTCGACGGCAAGGAAATCAAGCGGGTCAAAGACTTCGATGAGGCGCTCAGCTCGGTCAAAGCCGGAGATGTGATCTCGTTCGATGCGGCATTTGTCACGCCGGATGGTGATCAGCTTCACAGAATCATCAACGTCGAGATCCCCGAGAACTGAGCCACCGGCCTCAGACACCCGAGCGGGTGGTGGCGGCGATGAAGGCGCCACCATCCGCTCTTTTCTTGACCTTTTCGCCCTTTCAAGTAAAGTAAGGAGCGCCCGATAGCGGTCCGCGAAAGTGGCGGAATCGGTAGACGCGCCAGCCTTAGGAGCTGGTGGCCACCCGGCCGTGGGGGTTCGAGTCCCCCCTTTCGCATCTCACGCACAGCGGACGGCACACGGCAGAGTTCAAGTGTCTCAGACGACAACTACAGATCTTCAGATCTCGGTCGAGGATATCGCGGCCTGGGGCCGCAAGCTCGTCATCACCGTGCCGGCCGGGCGGGTGCGGGCGGAGCGGGCCAAGGTCGCACGCCAGGTCTCGCAGCGGGTCCGGCTGCCCGGCTTCCGAAAAGGCAAAGTTCCGCCCGCGCGGGTGGAGGCTCGTTTCGGTCCCGACATAGACCGTCAGACGCAGCAGCGACTGATCGACACGGCGTTTCGAGAGGCGGTCGAAGCGAAGAGCCTCGAACCGATCAGCGAGCCTCGAGTCGCCAAGGTAAGCTATGACCGGGAGTCGGAGCTGACCTTCGAGGTCGCCTTCGATATCCGACCCGAGATCAAGCTAGCGCGCTTGGGCAACTTCCGGCTCATGCGGCCGCGCACCTCGGTGAGCGAGGAAGAGGTTGACGAACAGCTAGCGGAGCTGCGGCGTCAGCAGGCGCTCTGGCGGCCGGTCGAGCGGCGGCCGCAGGCGGGTGACAGCGTGGAGGTGCTGATCACACCTCAGGGCGAAGCAGACGCCGAGAGTCAGAGCCGCTCGTACCGTTTTGTTCTCGGCGAAGGCCAGGCTATCGCTGATGTCGAGGCGGCGATCATGACGCTGGACCCCCAGAGTTCCAACGAGTTCTCGGTGACTTTTCCCGACAACTTCCCCGATGAGGCCCAGAGGGGACGCAACCAGCGGTTGCTGATCGAACTGAAGCAGGTGTTGGAACGCGAGCTGCCGCAGCTGGACGACGAGTTCGCCGGGTCCGTGGGCGAGTTCTCCAATCTCGCGGAGCTGCGCCAGGCGGTCGCCGACGATTTGCAGCGCTATAAGGATCAGGAGATCGAGCTTCGGCTCTCCCATCAGATCATCGACCACATCATCGAAGCGAACCCGTTCGAGGTCCCC
Organism: uncultured Gemmatimonadota bacterium; assembly: GCA_964348165.1. Taxonomy (GTDB): domain Bacteria; phylum Gemmatimonadota; class Gemmatimonadetes; order Palauibacterales; family KS3-K002; genus CAYGAJ01. Next base: position 11,339 of record CAYGCC010000445.1, read on the forward strand.
GAGTCGATGGTGCAGCGCTATGTGGACGCCGTGATCGGGCCAGCACCGGAAGACGCCGACCCCGACGTGGTGGCCAAGGCACGCGAGGAGGCACGTCCGGCAGCCGTCTGGGGTATCAAGAGGACGCTCATCCTCCAGGAGGTGGCCCGGGATCAGGGTATCGAGGCCGCTCGCGAGGAGGTGCAGGAGCGCTTGCAGCGCCTGGCCAAGCGTGCCGGACGCTCGGTGAGCGGGGTCAGGGCGCGGCTGGCCAAGAGCGGCGAGCTGCGCGATATCGAGCGTCGCATCGTGGAGGAAAAGGTGTTCCAGTTCCTACGCGAGCAATCTGAAATCGAGACGAGCGGGTCTTAAGGCTCGCCGGATCGGGCCTCAGCCACAGGAGAGAAGGCTCAGCCATGTCGCCGTACGCACCCTACGTAATCGAGCGTTCCAGCAGGGGCGAAAAGGTCTACGACATCTTTTCACGTCTGCTGATGGATCGCATCGTCTTCCTTGGTTCGCCGATCAACGATGAGGTCGCCAATCTGCTGATCGCTCAGCTGCTATTCCTCCAGGCCGACAGCCCGGAGAAAGATGTCTATCTGTACATCAACTGTCCTGGCGGCAGTGTCTATGCGGGCCTAGCGATCTACGACACGATCCAGTTCATGACCGCTCCGGTCTCGACGATCTGTATGGGGATGGCGGCCTCCATGGGCGCCCTATTGCTCGGCTGCGGCACGCGCGGCAAGCGCTCGGCGCTCCCCAACTCACGCATCATGATCCACCAGCCGTCCAGCGGAGCTCAGGGAACCGCCGCCGACATCGAGATCGCCGCCAAGGAGATTCTTTACGCACGCGAGCGGATCAACGACATCATCGCCATGCACACAGGTCAGCCGATCGAAAAGGTCGCGGAAGACGCCGATCGCGATCGTTTCATGTCGCCAGCTGAGGCGGTGGAGTACGGGCTCATCGACCAGATCATCACGAGCAAGACCGATGTCGATAAGGTTGATGGCAAGGAGAAGCCGGGAGGCGAGTAAATGACGGCGCCCAGCGACAAACACCTTCGTTGCTCGTTCTGCGGGAAGTCCAAAGATAGCGTCAAAAAGTTCATCTCCGGACCCAACGTCTACATATGCAACGAGTGCATTTCGCTGTGCAACGAGATCCTGGCCGAAGAAGAAGAGCGTGCGGCATCTGAGAGCCTCGCACACATTCCGACTCCCCAGGAGATCAAGGCCACGCTCGATCAGTATGTCATCGGCCAAGAAAAGGCTAAGAAGTCCCTGGCCGTCGCCGTCTACAATCACTACAAGCGCATAAACAACCAGGCCCTGGTCGACGACGTCGAGATCGAGAAATCCAACATCCTTCTCATCGGTCCCACCGGCGTCGGCAAGACCTTGCTCGCCCGCACGTTGGCGCGACTGCTCGACGTGCCTTTCACGATCGCCGACGCCACGACGCTCACCGAGGCCGGGTACGTCGGCGAAGATGTCGAGAATATCCTGGTTCAGCTGCTCCAGGCCGGTGACTACAACATCGCCGATTGCGAGCGCGGGATCGTCTACATCGACGAGATCGACAAAATCGCACGGAAGTCCGAAAACCCCTCAATCACCCGCGACGTCTCGGGAGAGGGCGTTCAACAGGCTCTGCTCAAGATCCTCGAGGGGACGGTAGCGAACGTTCCACCGCAGGGTGGCCGAAAGCACCCCCAGCAGGAATACATCCAGATCGACACCCGCAACATTCTGTTCGTCAGCGGCGGCGCCTTCTCGGGGCTGGACAAGATCGTCGAGGCCCGTATCGGCACTCGGCAGATCGGCTTCGGTCGGGGCCTGGAGAGCGTCAAAGGTCGGTCGATCAAGCGGAACGTGGGCTCCGACCCCTTTCAGCACGTCGAGCCGGAGGACCTGATCCGCTACGGAATGATCCCGGAACTGGTGGGCCGGCTTGCGGTTATCGTCGCCCTCGATGACCTCGATGAAGACGCGCTGGTCGACATCCTGGAAAAGCCAAAGAACGCGCTCACAAAACAGTATCAGAAGATAGTGGAGCTGGAGGATATACGTCTCAGGTTCGAGCCCGAAGCCTTGCGGGCCATCGCCCGCCGGGCGATCGACCGCGGGACCGGTGCGCGGGGGCTGCGCTCCATTATCGAGGAGCTGATGCTGGAAATCATGTTCGATCTGCCCACGCGCGACGACGTGCTTGAGGTCGTCATCACGCGCGAGTGTGTAGAGGAGAACACCCCACCCATACTCATTCTGGAGCCCGAGGCCAAGCGCAAGGAAGCCTGAGCGGGGGTGTCAGGCCTAGGCTGTCGCGGGCCATCCGGCCAACTGCGAGAATCGCCCTTATGATCCGACCGACGAGCCTTACCCTGTGCCGACTTGCACTGGCCACTTCGCTCGTCGCCTGCGCCTCGGCCTCGCCGGCGGACCAGGAACCCGACGAGATCACTCCAGCCGCAAGGGCCGACCGCGAAGCGCTGCCGCCGGTCGGCTACGGCACACTGAGACAGGACGACTTCACCGTCGCCTTTTCATCAGGCGACGTACAGATCAAGCTCACCCCCCTCCACGAGTCGGTGACCCGGCTCGCCGCGCCCGATACCTATCAGCGGCTGCACGGTCTGGTCGAATCTCGTGCGAGCCGTATCCGGGAAGCGAGCCTCAACGCCGGGCTTCGTAGAGAGCCGCTGGTGTTCCTCGTGTCCTTTTTCACTTACGAGCGCCAGGCCGAGTTCGCCCCGACAGATCTGCAGTTGTTGAGCCAGGGCATCCTTTATAGGCCCGTTGGGATCCTGCCCCTCACGCCCGAGTGGGGTCGGCAGCAGCTCAAGCAGGAGGAGAGCCAGTCGGCCCTTTACCTCTTCGATCCCGACATCGATTTGCAGGTTGAGTTTCAGGCTGAGTACGGACGAGGCGGTGACAGAGCACTGGGCTGGGCCTCAATCATTCGCACGCTCGAAGCGGAGCGGGCTAGGGTCATCAGCCGCGCCAAATAGAGCCGCGCGCTGATCTGCGGCGCTCAGACGTCGATCTCGTACTCCTTGAGCTTGCGGTAGAGCGTTCGCTCGCCGATTCCCAGCTTCTCTGAGGCACGCCGCCGATTCCCGCCCACTGACTTCAGGGTGGCGATGATCGCCTCGCGTTCGAGTTCCGCCATCGTCATCCCCGGCCGGAAGTGGATCACGTCGTCTTGCGATCCCTCCCTGTCCGCAGCGGCGGCAAACCTCATCACCGTCTCCTCCACGGCCACACTGCTTTCCTCAGGCTCGCTGATTTCGCGGCCCACCGCCGAGCGCCCCGCCTCAACAAACGCGGGCTCACGCGCACCCGTCAGCTCCGGGTGCCGAAGCCGGTACGCCTCGAACTCTCTCCGCAGATCTTCGACATCGAATTTGAGCTCCACCAGCGTGCGAAAGATGAACTCCACTTCGGGAAAGCTCGCCGGTACCGCGCCTCCCTCTCGAGCCTGGCGCTGCAGCGCCGGCGGCTGCGGCACGATCTGAGTCGGCAAGCTCCGTTCGACACCGCGTCGCACCTCAGGAGGGATATCTACGGACCTGATAATCGTGCCGGGCGCCAAAACTACCATCGATTCGACCAGGTTGCGAAGCTCGCGGACGTTACCGGGCCAGTCATACCGAACCAGAATATCCAGGGCGTCCTGCGAGATGCCCTTGAATTCACGCTGATGCTCCCGACTCAACTCTCGTATGAACTCGTGCACCAGCAACGGGACATCTTCGCGCCGCTCCCGCAACGGCGGCATGTGAATGTGGAGTACGTTGAGCCGATAATAAAGGTCACGTCGGAACTCGTTCAGCTCTACGGCCCTGCGAAGATCCCGATTCGTCGCCGCGATCACCCGGACGTCGACTCGGATCGAGCTGCTGCCCCCCACTCGCATGAACTCACGCTGCTCTAACACCCTCAACAGCCGCGTCTGCGGCCCGAGCGACATCTCCGCCACCTCATCCAGAAAGATCGTGCCTCCGTTCGCAAGCTCGAACATCCCTTTCCGCAGTGAGCTTGCGCCGGTGAACGCGCCCTTCTCGTGGCCGAACAGCTCCGACTCGAGCAGCGTCTCCGGCAAGGCAGCGATGTTTACCGGGATAAACGCTTGGCCGCGCCGCTGCGAAAGCTTGTGAAGACCCCGAGCCACCAGCTCCTTACCGGTTCCGCTCTCGCCAGTGATTAGCACGGTGGAGCCCACCGGGGCGATCTGAGCGAGCCGCTCGACGACCTCCTGTATGGAGGCGGAGTTTCCCACGATGCCGATCTCGGCCTGCAGGCGCTTTCTCTGGATGAGGCGCCGGACGACGAGTGCGACCTCCTCCGCGTCGACCGGCTTGACGAAATGCTCATCGACGCCCAGTTCCGCCTTCAGCCCCGCGGACACGGCTTCCCCCGGCTCGAGAAGAGCCACGACCGGGATGTGGCGGCCGTCGCCTGCCACCTCGGCGACTAGCGCGCGCGCGAGCGAATCTCGAATCGCGCCCGTCAGTATGAGCGAGCTCTCACCCTCTTCAATCGACCGCAAGGCGTCCTGCGCGTCGCCACGACTCGACACGAACCGAACTTCATCGTCCGGCTCGAACGCCGCCTGCAACTTCGCGGCCGACTCCAAATCGCTCGTACTTATCAGAATACTCGCCATGTCTTGGTCGCGTCGGGCGCCGTTAAGTGGCGAAGCAAGCCTCCCAACCGCGCTTTAGCCGTGCTCGGTTTCGCCGTGTAACAGGTCCACAGCATGAGCAACGATCCGCTCCAGAACACCCAAACCTTCCCGCACCGCTTGCTCGCTCCCCGGCAGGTTGACGATCAGCGTGCGGCAGCGAGCTCCGGCCACACCTCGGCTAAGAATCGCGAACGGAGTACTCGCCACTCCCGAAGCCCGCAGCGCCTCGCTGATTCCCGGAGCCGGCCGCTCCAGGATCGACACCGTCGCCTCCGGGGTCACGTCGCGCGGGCCCAGCCCCGTTCCGCCTAAAGTGAGGATCAGATCGACCCCGTCGCCGTCAGCCCACCGACAAAGCGTCGCGGCGATGTTCGCCGTTTCGTCCGCGACCACGTCGCGCTCGACCAACGACCAGCCGTGACGCTCGACCCAGGCTCGGGCCGCCTCACCGGCAAGATCCTGACGGACGCCGGCGGCGACGCCGTCGCTGACCGTGAGGACCGCGACACGAATCACCGTTTGATTGAACCACCTTTGAAGAACGGCATGCGCGTCACCTCAGCCCGCAGGGCGCGTCCCCTGATCAGTATCTCCAGGGCTGTGCCCGGCGCGGCACGCTCCCGAGGCAGGTAGCCGGTCCCGATGCCCACTCCGACGCTGGGGCCTACGGTCCCGCTCCGAACTGTGCCCACCACCTCATCCTCGCAGCGGATCGCGTAGCCCGGCCGCGGAAAGCCCCGCTCCTCCAGTGTGAAGCCGACCAGCTGGCGTTCCACGCCGTTCTCCTTCTGCTCGAGGAGCGCGGTGCGACCAATGAACTCGCCCTTGTTGAACTTCACGGTCCAACCGAGACCGGCCTCCAACGGCGATGTCTCTTCGTCGATGTCGTTCCCATATAAGGCGTAGCCCATCTCGAGGCGAAGCGTATCCCGTGCGCCCAGCCCCACGGGTTGAAGACGATCTCCCCCCGCCTTCAACAGCCCCTTCCACAGCGCAGTCGCGGAAGCAGGTTCGCAGTAGAGCTCGAATCCATCCTCGCCGGTATAGCCGGTGCGACTCACGACGCAGGGCGCCCGCAAAACGTCCCCCTCGGCGAACCGGTAATACCCGATCGACGAGAGATCCATGTCCGTGAGCGGCGCGAGTATCGCCTGGCTCTCAGGTCCTTGCAGGGCGAGCAGCGCCACGCCGTCGCTTTCATCGCTAAGCTCGACGTCTCCGAAGCCCAGCTGCTCGCGGCCGCGGGCAACCCAGCTGAAGTCCTTCTCGATATTGGCCGCATTGACTACCAGGCGCACCTTGTCAGCAAAGCGATAGACCAGCAGATCGTCGATTATTCCACCATCTTCGCGGCACATTACGGTGTACTGCGCCTGGCCCAACTCCAGCCGCGAGACGTCATTCGTCACAAGACGGTTGACGAATTCAATCGCTCCGCGACCGCACAACCGGAACTCCCCCATGTGAGACACGTCGAAAAGTCCGGCGGCGCTCCGAACGGACTGGTGCTCGGCCGAAACCCCTGCGGGATACTGAACCGGCATCTCGAAACCCGCAAACGGGATAACCTTCGCTCCGAGCCTCACATGCTCTTCGTAAAGCGGCGTCCGCTTCAATCTCTCAGCCATCGCTCTCCCCTGCCATCAGTGCGATGAGCAATGCTTTCTGGACATGCAGTCGGTTTTCCGCCTCTTCCCACACTCGGCTCTGCGGGCCATCGATCACCGCTGCCTCGACTTCCTCGCCGCGATGGGCCGGAAGACAATGCAGAAATATTGCCTCACCGTCAGCTCTGGCCATGACCGCCTGCGTCACCGAGTAGTCGCTCAACGCACGCCGTCGCTCCTCGGCCTCGCCCTCCTGACCCATCGAGGCCCAAACATCGGTCGACACGACATGAGCGCCTTCCACCGCCTCTTCCGGCCGCCGAAGCAGCGTCACCGAGGTCGCCGCCTTCGCCGCAGCCAAGATCTCAGCGTTCGGCTCGTAACCCTCCGGACATGCCAAGCGAATCTCGAATCCAAAAACCCGGGCCGCGTTCAACCAGGAGTTGGCCATGTTGTTGCCGTCTCCAATCCACGCCACCCTCAACCGTCCGAGGTCCCCGCCGTACTCCTCCGCCGCCGTCATCAGATCCGCCAGCACCTGGCAGGGGTGAAGCAGATCGCTCAGACCGTTGATCACCGGCACAGTGGAGTGTCGCGCCAGTTCCTCGACCTCCGAATGCGCGAATGTCCGGATCATGATGCCGTCTACGTAGCGTGAAAGCACCCGCGCGGTGTCCGCAACCGTCTCTCCCCGACCCAGCTGCAGGTCCTGGCTGGAAAGGAAGAGCGCGTGGCCCCCCAGCTGATAGGTGCCGACCTCGAAAGAAACGCGCGTTCGCGTCGAGCGCTTGGCAAACAGCATGGCCAGCGTCTTACCCGCCAGCGGCTTGCCCCCCAGCTCGCCGGTCTTCAGGCCTATCGCCTTATCGAACAGGCGCTCCAGCTCTTGCCTCGTAAAGTCAGTCAGCGCGAGAAAATCTCGCTTGGCACCCGGCCCCAACTGCGCCTCCGCGTTGATGTGAGGTTTAAACTCGGTGACTGCCAATTTAGCAGATATCGTGGTGGGTGCCAGTCAGAGCGCGCCGGCCCGAGGCTGCGTCAGCACCCCGAAAGCCAAGCAGCGGTTGATGAAACCGAAGACTCTCTCAGGACGGCTTTATAGTATGTAGCGGCGTAAATCCTCGTCCTTGACGATCTTCGCCAGGCGGTCTTCTACCAAGTTCTCGTCAACGACGATTCTATCACGGCCGAGTTCGGGCAAATCGAACATGATGTCCTCGAGCAGGGTCGTGAGTACCGTGTGCAAACGCCGGGCGCCGATGTTCTCCATGCGCTGATTCACATCCGCGGCGATGCGGGCGACCGCCGCCACGCCACTCTGCTGGAAATCGAGCGCCGCCCCTTCGGTCTCTACGAGGGCACGATATTGCGTGAGAAGAGCGTTTTTCGGCTCGGTGAGGATTCTCACGAAGTCTTGCTCGCCCAGGGATGACAGCTCGACGCGTATAGGAAAGCGGCCCTGCAACTCGGGGATCAGATCAGAAGGTTTCGCTGAGTGGAACGCGCCCGCAGCGATAAAAAGGATGTGGTCTGTACGCACCATGCCATATTTCGTCTGAACATTCGACCCCTCGACGATCGGCAAGAGATCTCGCTGCACGCCGCCACGCGAGACGTCGGGGCCGGCGGCGGTACCACGCTCGATGGCGATCTTATCGATCTCGTCCAAAAACACGATCCCCATCTGCTCGACGCGATCGAGCGCTTCGTTAACGACGTCGTCCATATCGATGAGCTTGTCGAGCTCATCGGATAGGAGAATGCGACGCGCTTCGGCGACCGTCACCACCCGCTTCTTGCTTCGCCTCGGCAGCATTTCCTGGAGCATTTCCGAAACGTTGTAGTCCATTCCTTCCATGCCGGGAAACTCGATCGCCGGGAAAGTCGACTGCGTGACCTCGATTTCTATCTCCCTACTTTCTAGCTTGCCATCGCGAAGCAGCCCTCGAAGCTTCTCACGCGTGCGCTTCCGCCGTTCCTTCCGCTTTTCTTCGTCGTCCGCCTCGGAGGGCGCGTCCACTCGCTGATCGACGGCCTCGCCGCGAGCCGAGACGACGAAAGCGGACGGCACCATCAAGGGTTCATCATCGCCGGGAAGCAGTAAATCGAGAAGCCGATCCTCGACGCGCTCCTCGGCGACTTCCTGCACTTCATCCTCGCGGTCGGTGCGCACCATATTTACCGCGATGTCAGCGAGGTCACGGACCATCGACTCCACATCTCTTCCAACGTAGCCCACTTCCGTGAATTTTGACGCCTCGACCTTGATGAAGGGCGCACCGGCGAGCCGTGCCAGACGCCGGGCGATCTCGGTCTTTCCGACTCCCGTTGGGCCGATCATTATGATGTTGTTCGGCATGATCTCGTCCCTGAGCTCCTCAGAGACTTGCTGCCGCCGCCAGCGGTTGCGCAGAGCGATGGCGACCGCCTTCTTCGCTCCATCCTGGGCGACCACGTACTTATCCAATTCGGCCACGATCTGACGCGGGGTCAGCTCATCCTGCGGCACGGCGCGGGGACGTTGCGTCTCCTCTTCCGCTGGGTAGGTGGGCAGTGAGTCGTTCATCGCCTCTCGGATCCGAGCTCGATCACGGTGATCTCGGTGTTGGAGAAAACGCAGATCTGGCCGGCGATCTCCAGGCTTCGGCGGACGATCTCCTCGGCCGGCAACTCGGTGTTTAGGCAGAGCGCTCGGGCCGCGGCCAGCGCTATGGGGCCTCCACTTCCGATGGCCACGATCCCATCGTCGGGCTCGATGACCTCGCCGCTACCTGAAAGCAGGAACGAGTTGCGCGCGTCGACAACGGCAAGCAATGCCTCCAGCCGCCGCAACACGCGATCGCTGCGCCAGTCTTTGGCCAGCTCCACCGCCGCCCGCGGGAGATTGCCCGGGAAGCGATCGAGCTTTTCCTCGAACTTCTCGAACAGCGTCAAGCCATCGGCCACCGAGCCGGCAAAACCGGCCAGAACGGCCCCGTCCTTCAAGGCTCGCACCTTTGTGGCCCGGGCTTTGACCACCGTATCGCCCACCGTCACCTGCCCATCACCGCCCAAGGCGGCTTGGCCAGCGCGCCGCACGGCCACAATCGTCGTACCATGTATCCTCAAGTCAGCCATCGCTTCGCTCGGCTCTCGACTCAACCTCGCGGGTGTGCTTGCCTGTACACTTGTTTGAGGCGCTCCCGCGATGTGTGGGCGTACATTTGCGTGGTCGACAGCGACGCGTGCCCCAGAAGCTCCTTGATCGCCATCAGGTCCGCGCCTTCGTCCAGCAGGTGCGTGGCAAAGGAGTGTCGCACCGAGTGGGTGCTCAAGCCACCCTCTTCGGCGACGGCGGCGATGAGCCGAGTGACGATACGCTGGATCTGACGGCGTGATAGCCGCGCCCCGCGACTCGAAACGAATAGCGGATCCCCTGGCCCCGGGGTGCCGAAACGCGTCTCGCGCACGGCCTCGTAGTCTCGAATCGCTCGCGCCGCTTCCTGCCCCACCGGCACGATTCGTTCCTTACGCCCCTTCCCGTGCACCTTGACGCGTCCGCCAGACAGGTCCAGATCCGTCATCTCCAGCCTGTAAACCTCGGAGAGCCGGAGCCCCGCTGAGTACAGTAGCTCCACAAGCGCTCGGTCCCGGACACTTTTCCAATCCGCCTCGCCGCCCTGCGGCGTTGCCAGCTCGAACAGCCGTGACATCTCTCGCTGCGTAAGATAACCCGGCAACACACGCCCGTGCCTCGGGGCACGGATCTGTCGAGCCGGATTATTCGCGATCGCCCCTTCGCGCTGCAAAAAGCGAAAGAACGAGCGAGCCGAAGACAGCTTACGGGCGATCGATCGCCGCTTGAGCTCTGACATCGACAGGTGGCTCAGGTAGGCCCGCACAGCAAGGCGATCGACCTCCGTCCATTTCCAATCACGGCAGCCGTAATAGCCGTCCAAAAAGGAGACCAGGCCGTCGAGGTCGCGGCGATAAGCCTCAGTCGTGTGACTTGAAAGCTGACGCTCAGCCGTCAGGTGCTCGAAGTACGCGCGTAACTGATCCCTCACCACCTCGGCTCCGCCTTCGCAGGTGCCCGCCGGCTCAGCGGCCGGCGTGGGTTGGAGCGCCGACGTTCGCCCGTGCCCAATCGCCCATCGCGTCCAGGGCCCGCCGCGCCAGCTCCCCCCTCCGCTCCCGCTTGCCGCGTACGCCCTCGGCGAGCGGGTCGACGAGCCCGAAATTCGCGTTCATAGGCTGGAAGTTACCAGAATCGGCCTCCCGGAGGTAGCGCATCAGACCCCCCAGCATGGTGATGGGGGGCGGCAGCGCCGGCTCCAGCCCCCGCTGCAGCCGATCGATGTTAATCGCCGCCAGCAGGCCGGTGGCCGCCGATTCGATGTACCCTTCCACTCCGACGAGCTGACCCGCGAAGATCACCTCCGGGCAGTCGAGCGGCGATCCGTGCGAGGTCAGCAGTCGCGGGTGGTTGATATAGCTGTTGCGGTGAATCTGACCGAAACGCAAGATCTCGGCGTTCTGCAGGCCGGGGATCAGCTGAATCACCTGCCTTTGTTCAGGGTAGCGCAGTCGGGTCTGGAACCCAACCAGGCTCCACATACGCGCGGCGCGATCCTCCCGGCGCAACTGCACAACGGCGTGAGGGATCTTGCCGGTGCGCGGATCTCTCAAGCCTACGGGCTTGAACGGGCCGAAGCGGAGCGCGTCGCGACCGCGAGATGCCAGGACCTCGATGGGGAGGCACCCCTCGAAGTAGGGTACCCGATCCCACTCGTGGGTCTGATAGATCTCACCCTCCAGCACCGCCTCCAGAATCTGTTCGTACCCGCCTCGGTCCAGAGGACAGTTGATGTAGGCGGCGTCCTGACCCTTTCCGTATCGAGAGGCGCGGTACACCTGGCTCGCGTCGATCGAATCAGCCGCGACGATCGGCGAGATGGCGTCGAAGAAGTAGAGGCCATCTCCACCCAGCCGCTCCCGGATCGCGGAGAGCAGGGCTTCGGATGTCAGGGGGCCCGTCGCGATGATCGCCGGGGGCGGCGGCAGCTGGCGGACTTCCTCGCGGCGAACTTCGATCCTCTCGTGCGCGAGCAGGCGCGCGCTCACCCGATCGGAGAACAGCTTGCGGTCCACGGCCAGCGCAGTGCCGGCGGGGACCCGAGCCTCGTCCGCCTCACTCAGCAGCAGCGATCCGAGTTGTCGCAGCTCGGCCTTCAACAAGCCGTGGGCGTTGCTGATCTCCTCAGACTTGAACGAGTTGCTGCAGACCAGCTCGGCCAGCCCGTCAGTTTGGTGGGCCGGTGTGTCCAGGCCGGGCCGCATCTCGTAGAGCGCGACATCGTAGCCATGCCCGGCCAGCCACCAGGCCGCCTCTGACCCGGCTAAGCCGCCGCCGACTACGACAACCTCAGTCACACTCTCTGGGATTGAGACGCTTCGGTTTAGTGGCTGCTCGAACTCGCCGCCTCGGCGGTCTCGGGAGAGAACTCGTGTTCACAAGCCGCGCATCTCAAGTACTCGCCTTTGCGTTTCGATGTCTTGAGTAGTGTGACACCAGACCCGCATTCCGGGCAAGAGACGTCGGTGGGCGTATCCCAAGTGGACCAGTCGCATTCCGGGTATCGCGTGCATCCGAAGAAGACACGACCACGCCGCGTGCGCCGCTTGACGATCTCGCCATCTGCGCACCTCGGACACTTGAGTCCCAGCGCAAGAGGCTGCGTATGCTTGCACTCCGGGTACCCGGTGCAGGCGAGAAACTCCCCGTAACGGCCGGTCTTTACCGCCATGGGACGCCCACACTTCGGGCACTTGGCGTCGACTGGCGCCGTGGCTCGATCCTTGTCGAGCGGCCGCGTAAAACGACAATCGGGGTAGTTCGAGCAGGCAACGAAGGGCCCGTAGCGACCGCTCTTGACCAGAAGCCCTCCCCCGCAATGGGGACACTTCTCGTCGCCGAGGTCTACCTCGGGTGGTTGATCGATCGGCCGGGTGTTGCGGCAATCGGGATAGGCCGAGCAGCCGAGGAACCGCCCGTAGCGATTCCAGCGCACGATCATCGGCGAGCCGCACAGATCGCAGACAGCGTCGTCGGCCTGAACGATTTCCTTGATGATTTCCGCGCTCCGCTCCTCACCCTCCTTCAGCCGGTCAGCGAATCGCTGGTAGAAGTTGCTGAGCACCTCATGCCACTCGAGCTCCCCTTCCTCGATGCGATCCAGACTCGCCTCCATGTTGCTGGTGAACTCGACATCGAAGGTGTCGGGGAAGACCCGGATCAAGACCTGGACCACCGTCTCGCCGAGGGGCGTCGGCGTGAACCGTCGGCTCTCCAGCTCGACGTACGCCCGGTCCACGAGCGTTGAGAGGATCTGCGCGTAGGTCGAGGGTCTGCCAATCCCCAGCTTTTCCAGCTCCTTCACCAGGCTCGCCTCGCTGAAGCGCGACGGCGGTTCGGTGAAGTGCTGCTGCTTGTTCAGTTCGAGCAGATGGACCACTTCACCCTCGTCCAGCGCCGGCACCGCCTCGAGGTCCTCCAGGCGCCGGCCCTCGCCCTCCTCATGTTCCTCGCGATACAGACGCGTGAAGCCGTCGAATTTCAGCACTGAGCCGGTGGCGCGGAACTGGTAGGCCCGGTCATCGGCGCCGGCCAGGTCGAAGTCCACGGTCGTTGTATCGTAGACCGCCGGCGACATCTGCGACGCCACGAAGCGAAGCCAGACCACTGTGTAGAGCTTGAGTTGGTCCGCATCGAGGTCGCCCTTGAGCGACTCGGGCGTCCTGTTCACCGAGGTAGGCCGGATGGCTTCGTGCGCCTCCTGCGCGCCCTTCTGCTGTTTACCCAGATACAGCCGCGGCGACTTTGGCAGGTAGCCCGTACCGAATTCTCGCTCGACGAAATCCCGCGCCACCTTGGCTGCCGAGCCCGCGATCCGCGTCGAGTCGGTGCGAATGTAAGTGATCAAGCCGATGGCCTGACCACCCACCTCGACACCCTCGTACAGTTGTTGTGCCACCCGCATCGTCCGCTTGGCCGAGAAGCGTAGCCGCTTCGCCGCTTCCTGCTGGAGAGTAGAGGTGGTGAACGGTGCCGCCGGATTCTTGCGACGTTCCTTGCGACGAATCCGCGTAATCTCGAACGGTACGTCCTGGACTGCGTCGACCACAGCGGTGGCCGCAGCCTCGTCCGGCAAATCGGGCTTGACCCCATCAATGTGGTGGAGCTTCGCCGTGAAGCGGGTCGAATCTTTCTCCAGAAGCGCCTCGACCGACCAGTACTCCCTCGGCTCGAAGCGGCGGATCTGCTCCTCGCGCTCCCAGATAAGGCGCAGCGCCACGGTCTGTACCCGCCCCGCCGACAGGCCGGGTCGGATCGGCTTCCAGAGGAACGGGCTCGCCTTGTAGCCCACCAGGCGGTCGAGTATGCGCCGGGCTTGCTGCGCGTCCACCTTCTTCAGGTCGAGCTGGCCGGGATTTTCCAGCCCCCGGGCCACCCCTTCCGGCGTGATCTCCTCGAACAGCACCCGTTTGAAGCGTAGGCCGTTGCGCGTTTTGTAGCCCAGCTGATCCGCGACGTGATAGGCGATCGCCTCACCCTCGCGGTCGGGGTCCGTCCCGAGGAGAATCTCTTTTGCGGATTTGGCGGCCTGTTTCAGCTCTTTGATGACCTTGCCCTTGCCCCGAATGGTGACGTAGTGGGGCTCGAAGCCGTTCTCGATATCGACGCCCAGGTCGCTCTTGGGGAGATCACGGATGTGACCCACCGACGCCTTGACGACGAACTGGTCGTCCAGGTACCGACCGAGAGTGCGCGCCTTCGCCGGTGACTCGACAATCAACAGCTTCGAGCCGTTTCCCGCCGCTCGTGCACGCGTGCTTCGTTTGCTTTTCGCTTTCTTCTGCTCCGCCATATCTCGTGCTTTCCCGTCCACCGCTTACCCCAATGCCGGGTCTCCAGGTTCCACCCCGGGCCCTCGGCGCTGAGGATGGCTAACAGGAATCAACCGCTTGTCAACAGGCCCGGGCAGCTTGCCGGACCTAGCCGTTGGCAGATGACACGGTCGCCAACGGCTGTGCTAGCGACGGCGGGGTACAGATGGTCTCGTGCGAAGGCGCGGCTCCGCCGGTCAGGGTATCGGAATAATGTCGCTGTCCTTGACCGGAATCACGACCACGCCGTTGGCTGTAACGCCGTAAAGCCCTCCGGGTCCACGGTGGCGCCACAGTTCGCGGCGGGCGAAGCCGCGTCGAACGCCCAGCCCGTGATCTCGAAGAAGAGAGTGTCGGGGATGTCGTCCTCGGTGAATACGGCCGCGGGCAGGCTGTTGGGAGTGAGCGTGAAGCGGAACGGTACGCTTCCGCTAATCGCCGGCGAGAAGTTTTGTTCTTGTGAGACCGTCGCCGTCGCCGGGCCGCCGGGCTTTTCGTTCAGAACTGCCAACGTCACGCCCATCCAGGTGATCGCTGTCTCCTGATCCTGAGCTACCAAGCTCATTATCTGTGAGTCGTCTGATTCCATTCGGGGCGGTTCGTCCGTGCGGCGCTGCACACCTCCAGTGACCAGCATGCTGACGATAGGCGGAATGGTATCACCGAACCCACCTGGGCTACATTCACGGTGATCTGCGCGAAGCCGCTGATCGTCTTGAGGTTGATCGCCTCAGCCGTGATCGTCAGCTGCCCCAGGGGCCCCCTGTGGGATAAAGAAATCCAGTAGCGTGTCCACGTTCGTAGTGAACTGTGCGAAGCGGGTCGTCTCGGCGGCAGGTATGGTCGCCTGCGCGAGCCCGGAGAGCACCACGTTGAGCTGCGCGAGCCCCGTAGGGTCACTCGCCTGAACGCCGACCCGAATGACCGTGTTGTCACGAACAGTCTGGTTGGCCAGCGCTAAGGTGATCACCACCTGCGGGCCGCCGAGACCGCCGCCCACCAGAATCCTCGCCACGTCCACAGCCTCGTTGCCCTGCGCGTCCTGGGCCACGGCGCGAATGTCCACCGGCGTGGCCTGCGTGAACCCGGTGAAGAAGGTGGTGATGACCGTCGCGGACTGAGCCCGTCCAATGAAGCGGCTCGTGTCGACCGCGAGAAGGCGACCGAGAGTCAGCGTATCGCCCGTGGCCGTGATCACCGTCGTGAACTCACTGGTGCTGCGGAGCTCGGTGACCACGAAGGCCACATGGATGAAGTCCTCAGCTTTGACGGTTACGACCAGCGTGTCACCGGATTGACTCGCCCCGGTGATCGACACGACCGGCGGCGCCTGGTCATCGAGCGGACCGAATACCGAGGAATCTTCCTCGCAACCCACGAGTCCCAGAAAGCCTAGAACCGCCACACCTGCCAGAAGCCGCGCCACTCCCCTAGCGCTTCGCATATGACACTCCCTCATGTTGATGCAGGACGCAGGAGGTTGCCGGGCCGGCCTCGTCAGAGGCGGCCCGGCGCGCCACGTGCTACGGTGAAGCTACTGCGTCGTCTACGATATGCGGCGTCACCAGAATCAACAGGTCGCGTTTTGCGTCATCCGACCTCGTTGTCCGGAAAAGTCCGCCGATGAGGGGGAGGTCCATCAGGACCGGGACACCGCTTACGCTCTTCGTCAGCTCGCTGATGGTCAGGCCGCCGATGACGCCGGTCTCACCATCGCCCAGAATCAGTCGCGTCGTCCCCTCTTGAGTCTGGAAGGTGAATCCGATGTCGCCCGGTGCCAGGGCTACACCGGAGCGCTCGGCGTGCAGGTCGAGTACGATCTGCCGGTCGAAGGTGATGTGCGGGGTGACTTCCAGCTTAATGCCCGTCTCCTCGAGCTGCACAGTCGACTGTGGGAACTGCGCTGCCTGACCTTGGCCTCCTCCCCCGACGCCGGCCGCGCCGCCGGCGCCGTAGTCGACAATACGAATCGGCGTCTTCTCGCCGACCAGAATGTCGGCCGGTTGATTGTCCATCGTCTGAATCGTCGGCGATGCTATGATGTCGGACAGGTCGAGTCGCTGCAGCGCGTCGATGAAGCTGAACAGCTGGAAGTTGCCGACGGCCACGGAAGTGAGCAGCTGCAGGGCCGGGAAGGTGATCCGGTCCCTGGCGTTCGCCAGGGCGGCGATCGAGGATCCGCTGAATCCGACCTGGTTTGCCTGGGTCAACGGCTTCACGACGACGTCGGGGATGCCATCGAAGTCCGAGTCAACGATCTCCCATTCCCTCGGGTCCAGGCTCGGGCCCGGGTTGAGTTCGTTGAGTTGATTGCCGTCTGCATCCTTGAGGTCGTATCCGATCCCCAGCTCTTCGATGTCGGTCCGGGCTACGAAGATGATCTTCGCGGAGATGACCACTTGCGGCGTCCGAACGTCGAGATCGTCGATCATGCGCCGCGCGATATCGAGGTTCTCCGCCACGTCCGTCACGATGATCGAATTGGTCGCCTCGTTCGGGATCACCTTTCCACGCTC
>CAYGCC010000446.1:0-9734 GCA_964348165.1 uncultured Gemmatimonadota bacterium
ACGCTGGCCGGCGTCACCCTCGACGCCGCGCGCCGCGACCCGCACGCTAACATCCGCGCCGCGGCCGCGCTCCTCGACGCCGACGCCCGCGCGATCGGGATCGATCGCTCGCGCCCGGAGGAATGGGCCCGTATCGTCGGCCGCTTCAGCGGGATCGAATTGAAGTCAGGCCGCTCGGCCTACGAGCGTCTGGTGGAACGCGCCCTGACACGAGGCGTCCTCGAGCGGGCGGCGCTGCGTGGCGACCTGAGCGCCGCCAACGCCGCCGCGGCCAGCCGCTGCGTTCCGCTGCCCATCCCGCACAGGTTCCCACCCGGTCCGCCACCGCCGCCTCCGCCGCCGCCGCCCGACTCGGGTCCGCCAGACTACGCGCCAGCGCTCTGGCGACCCTCGCCCAACTTCAACGACCGGGCGGCCGACGCCACCGGCGTGCCGCACATGGTCATCATCCACACTTGCGAGGGTAACTACACCGGCTGCTGGAGCTGGCTGGTGAACCCGGTCTCGCAGGTCAGCGCCCATTACGTGGTGGACGAGGAAGGCACGGAGATCTCGCAGCTGGTGCGCGAGCGTGACCGAGCCTGGCACATCGCCGCGCGCTACGACTGTACGCTCAACCACCGGCAGGACTGCTGGCTGAACGATGTGCAGAGCAATCATTTCACCGTCGGGATCGAGCACGCCGGCTTCGCGTCGCAGACGGAGTTTCCCGCCTCGCAGATCGAGGCGTCGGCGGCGCTGGTCTGCGACATCAGCCGTGACCGTGACATCCCCCGCGACTGGCAACACATCGTCGGCCACGGCCAGCTGCAGCCGGCCAACCGCACCGACCCGGGTCCCAACTGGCCCTGGGTGCCTTACCTGCACAGCATTCAGCGGCACTGCGGCGAAGTGGTCGTCGATGATGACGACGTGCTGAACGAGGCGGGCACGGCGACCGTCGACGCCCCTACCGACTGGATCGCGGACGATCAGACGCCGGGCTATTACGGGAACGGCTACCGCTGGGCCTCGACGCAGACGAACGCGATCGATGAGGTGAGCTTCTCGTTCTTCGTCGGGTCGCCGGAGGCGCTGACCCTCGATGCACGCTGGACCAGCGGTGCAAACCGCACACCGCGGGCCGAGTACCGGGTGATCGACGCCGCCGGCAACACCCTCGCTACTCTGCGAATGGACCAGACGACTGGCGGCGGCGCCTGGCACGAGCTGGGTAGGTGGACGTTTCCCAGCGGCTGGAACCGGGTGGTATTGCGGCGGCAGGACACGCCGGGCTTCGTGGTGGTGGCAGACGCCGTGCGGGCACGACGTGAGTGAGGTCTGGCCGCGAACCCCATGATTCTCATGCAGGCTCGGTTCTGGAGCCGATGGCAAGCGAGTCGATCAGACCGGCCACCCGCCAAGCCGCGAGCGCGAGGGCGATGCCGTAGATGATGTCGACGAGATAGTGCTGCTTTATGAAGAGAGTCGAGAACGACATGGCGACGAGGAGCGCCAGAAAGGCACCGGGGTACTTAACATTGCGGCGGCAGCTGAAGTAAATCAGCCAGCTGGTCGCTACGTGCAGGCTGGGAAAGTGATTGTAAGAAGGATCCTTGTACTCGAGCGAAAGCAGGAAAGTCGCCAGGGAGTTCACCTCGAGTATCGGCCGCTCCAGGTAGACCGGGAACAGCAGGTAAGATGTATAGGCGACGGCCAGCGTGATGAGGAACGCCAGGATTAGCTGGCGCAGCTCCCGCGGCCCGGGCAGGCGAAACACGGCGACGAGGGGAAAGAGGTAGCCCAGGAGATACAGGAACTCGAACTCGGGGATAAAGGGAAGGTTCGCTTCCCCCGGTAGATAGAGCTCTCGCGCTTCGCGTCCGATGCTGTAGAAATTGATGGTGAGGTAGGACGCGACAAAGAATCCGTAGGCGAGCGCAAGCGCCACAACCAGGCGGCTGCGTTTCAACTGACCGGCGGGCGCCGCCCAAGAGGTCAGGGCAGTCAACAACGCTCTGAGTCTGGTCATTGCACCGTGTGCAAGGTGGCGCCGAGTCTGGCGAGTCACAACGGTCGGTCATGATCGCTGCGCCGGCGAAGCTGACGGTAACGCAGGGACGGGGGCCGTTCTTCTTCGAGAAATGGTACCTCGACACCATCGTTGCCGATGGCACCCTATTGATCATCGTGCTTGGCCAGGTGAGAATACTCGGCCTTCGCCTGGCACGATTCGCGGCCGAGCTGTACCGACCCGACGGATCGTCTATCCACGAGCCGCTCGCGTTGGGCAAGATCTGCCGGCTGGGTGAGGCACGCCTGTTCGACGGCGGCCGACTCACCCCGACCCAGCTGGCCTGGAACGGGCCGAACCTGTCGGGCGATCTGAGACTCACGCCTCGCCATTCTCCGTCACAGATTCGAGATCCGCTTCTAAGGCACGGTCGACGGCAGCTTCGCTGGCTGGTCGAGCTGCCCGACGCCGATGTGGAAGGGCGATTGACCTGGCCCGGCGGTGGACTCGATCTGCGCGGCCGTGGCTATCGCGACTATCTGGCGCTGGACATCTTACCGTGGCGTTTGCCGATTCATGAAATGGTTTGGGGCCGAGCCTGTTCAGCGGACCATGCATCCTGGTGGTTCCAGCTCACCACGCGGGAAGAGACGGTGGCTGGCTCCTGGAGAGACGGGGACCTGACGGCCGACGTCTCGATCCCCCGGCTCTTCGATCAACGCGTCTTTGAGGACCAGCAGCTGGGGGACACGTCGCCGCTGCGGATCGGCCTGGCCCGCGGCGTCCTCCGCCGCTTGGCCGGCGACTCCCATCGGACGCGCTGGCTGGCCCGCGCCGAGCTGGAGGGAGCCCTGGGCTGGGCCGTGCACGAGCAGTTTCGATGGCGCTGAGAGAGTGGTGGACACGCAGGTGGATGGGCGTGGCACCCGACCCGGCACAATGGGGGTTGGAGCGACGGCACGGCCACCTCCATCTCGACGGTCAGAACCTGGTCGAGCTCGCCGACCGATACGGGACGCCGCTGCACGTCGCCTCAGCGCGGGCGCTTCAGCGCCGGGTGGGAGAACTGCGTCAAAGCCTGGCGGCGTATCCCGGCGACGTACGCATCTGCTACTCGTACAAGACCAACCGCGTCGCCGGGGTGCTGCGGGTCCTGCATCGAGCCGGCTGCGGGGCCGAGGTTGTCGACGATCTCGAGCTGCGCCTTGCCGAGCGGCTGGGAGTTCCGGCCGAACAGATCGTTCTCAACGGTCCTAACAAGCGAGTGGCAGAGCTGGAGTATGCCGTTCAAAAGGGCATCGGCCTGATCGTCGTGGACGGCTTCGCGGAAATCGAGCAGCTGGCTGCCATCGCCGCGGCGACGAGCCAGCCCGTTTCGGTAGCGCTTCGCATCTGCCCGGATGTGAAGCCGCGGGGCATGAACCTCTCCTCGATGACGGGGTCACGTCGCAATCAGTTCGGCTTCGATCTGCGAGCTGGTGAGGCGAGCCGGGCGGTCCGCGCGGTGTTGAAACATCCCCAGCTGCGGCTCCGGGGGACGATGGCGCACATCGGCTCCGGCATCCGCGATCTCCGGAGCATCAGACGAAGTGTGGATCGGCTGCTCGATCTCCAGCTCGAGGCAAGGGAGGCGGGAGCAGAAGCGGATCTGCTGGACGTGGGCGGAGGTCTCGGCACGCGCATGTCGCGGGAGTTCACGACGTTCGAGTTGCTTACCTACCTCGCTCTCGGTCACCTCCCGCGCTTCCCGCATCCGGCTCCCGTCGATCTCATCACCCGCTACGGGTCGATGCTCACACAGGCGGTGACCGCCGGATGCTGGCGCCGCGGTCTGCGGCTGCCGACGCTCGTGCTCGAACCGGGCCGCACGCTGGTCAGCGACGCTCAGCTACTACTGCTGCGCGTCGGCGCCGTACGCATTCGGCCAGGGATCGGCCGCTTCGCACTGACCGATGGCGGGGCGATGACAGTCTCGATGATGTTCCTGTCCGAGCACCACGCACTGCTGCTCGCGAATCGTGAAGCGCCCGTGCGCGGCAGGACCCAGGTGGTCGGACGGCTACCGAGTCCCATGGACATCGTCTACCGCGGTGCGCCTCTTCCTCATCTAGAAGCCGGAGACCTGCTCGCCGTCATGGATGCGGGAGCCTACTTCACTGCAACCGAGACCACGTTCGGCGGGCCACGTCCCGCGGTCATCCTGATCGATGAGGCGGGGCCAAGATGTGTCAGGCGACGCGAGACCTTCGAGGACCGCGTCATGCTCGAGGAAGACTTGAACTCGCCCGAAGGGGACCGATCGTATGCGCCAGGCTAGATCGCTCGCCGTGCGCAGCTTGATCGTGGCCCTTTACGTGGCGGTCTTTTGTATCGCATTACCCGCCGCCCTCTACTTCGCCGGGCTCGCGGTCGACCAACGGCTGGGGTGGGAGCGGGATCCCTGGGCCGGTGGCGTCCTGGTGCTGGCACTCGGGCTTGGCCTGGTCGGTTGGGGCATGGTCACGCTGTTCGCTCAAGGCGGCGGCCTGCCGGTCAGTGCCTTACCGCCGCCGCGGTTCACGCGCGGCGGTCCTTACCGCCACATTCGCCACCCGATCTACCTTGGATTTAACATCGCCGTCGCGGGCGCCGGTTTGCTCTTGGGGTCACGAGGGCTTGCTCTTGTCATCGCTCCGTTGTTCATCCCGGCCTGGGTCGCCTACGCGAAAGTGGAAGAGCTATTCCTGCTCCGCCGCTTCGGGCGTGTTTATCGACGTTACCAGCGACAGGTGGGGTTTCTTCCCCGGCTGGGTCTGTATCGTTTCAGCCAGTTCCTGCAGCTCTTCAACGTCCTGCGTGTGAAAGTCTCGGGAACGGAGCACGTTCCGCGACGGGGCGGCACCGTGCTGGTCTTCAACCACACCTGCTACATCGACGCCGGGTACGTCGGTACAGTTACGTCCCGTCCCGTGCACCATATGACCACGGCCGAGGCGTACCGCAGTGGCTTCAAGAGATTCTTGGTCAAATACTTCTGCAATGTTCCCGTTCGGC
Source organism: uncultured Gemmatimonadota bacterium (assembly GCA_964348165.1). Lineage (GTDB taxonomy): Bacteria > Gemmatimonadota > Gemmatimonadetes > Palauibacterales > KS3-K002 > CAYGAJ01. Next base: position 5,027 of record CAYGCC010000446.1, read on the forward strand.
GCTACCGCGCTGATGTCGTGGCCTGTAGAGAGATGCTGCGACTGTTGGCCGATGGGGAAGTCATCGGAATAGCGGCGGAGGGCGAGCGGGCGTGGCTGGGCGAGTATCAGGGCGCCCTCCCAGACGTTGCTGGGATCATCGCCCGGTTGGGAGTTCCGGTCATTCCCATCGCGATCAGTGGTGGCTACGACGCCGGACCGCGCTGGTCCGACTTTGTTCGACGCCGGCCGGTCGTGGTGAAAGCCGGTCCGCCCATCTGCTTCGACGGTCGCGAACCGGCAGCGGCTGTGGACGAGGCTATCCGCTCCCTATTGGAAGAGAACCCCCAGCACGTCGATCTGGAGGGCTTACCGCGAGAGAAACTCGAGCGGGTGCTGTGGCGCTGTCCTGCCTGTGGCGACGAAGGCCGCTGGAATCCGGCGCGCCTCAGCTGCGGCGCCTGCAGCGTAGCCTTCGAGCCGACGGAGCACGGTTGGTTCCGGGATGCAGCCGGAAACAACCTCAGCCTGGCCGAGCTGGGCCGAAAGGTCAGCGCGGTGGTCGACCCAGTGCTCGAGGTGAACGCCAGCGTCTGGGAGGAGCGGTCCATCTTCGGGCCCATCGAGCCGCTGCGTCGGATCGCTGAAGGGGTGGTGCGACTGAACCCTGAAGGCCTGAGCTTCGGTGTCCTACACATCGCGACCGAGGCGATCACGCGTGTCGGCACGGAGCGCGCCGACACGTTGCAGGTGGCAACGCGAAATGGGATGTGGCAGCTGCGTCTGCACAGCGGCTCGGCCTACCGTCTCCATCTCGCCGTGGAGCGCTGGCGCTCGGCACGCCGGGCCGGAACCTCCCAAGTCACCCCAGCGTTGGGGTCGCGAAGCTGAGCGCCGCCGATGACCGACCGAGTCCTTCTTGAAGCGCGTCACATCGTGAAATCGTATCGCCGCCTACGCGTGCTCAGGGACGCCAACCTGGTCGTCCGGCCGGGCGAGCTCGTGGCTGTGACGGGCGAGAACGGCTCGGGAAAGACCACCCTCCTTAAGATAATGACCGGTCTGTTGCGCGCAGATGAGGGAGAGATTGTCGTCGGCGGACGGCTGGGATACTGCCCGCAAGATCCTCATCTGTTCGAGCGCCTCACGGTGGCAGAGAACTTCGCCTACTTCGCGGCCGGCTACGGGGTCGTCGACTGGCGGGCCGCCGCGGAGCTTTGGCTGGAGCGGTTGCTCTTCCGCTCGCAGCTCGACACGGTCGTTGGCGACCTCAGCGGAGGCACGCGGCAGAAGCTCAACCTTGCGTTGTCGCTGTTTCACCAGCCGGAACTCCTGCTTCTGGATGAGCCGTACGCCGGCTTCGATTGGGAGACGTACCTGCGATTCTGGCAACTGGCAAACGCGCTCTGCGCGGAGGGCCGCGGCGTCCTTGTGGTGTCCCATTTCATGTACGATCGATCACGCTTCGCACGCGTCTGTGAGCTGAGGGAAGGTTTACTTCAATGCGTCTGAGGCGATTGCGGGTCGCATCTGTCCTGACGCTCAGGTCGCTCATCCGGCGCCGGATCGTACTGATCATGCTCTTCCTGATCCCGACCCTGTTCTCTGGAATCATCATCCTGACGACCTCGCAGCTGGAGATAAGTTTTCAGCTCGCGTCGCTGGGCGAGGAGTTCTTTGTCGTCGTGCCACAGCGGCACGAAGGATTGATCTTCATCTGTCTGGTTGCCGTTGGACTGCTGTCAGCGTTCCTCGCCCTGGACCTGGTGCAGCGGGACGCGGAGGCGAACCGCCGATTGGTGCTGGCCGGATTTCGTCCCAGCGAGCTGATCGCGGCCAGGTTGGGGGTGCTTGGCGCCATCATCCTGGGGATCTCTGCCTTCGTCGTATTTTTCGTGCCACCCTTCTTCCGACCGGAGCGTTTCTGGATTCTCTACTGCGGCCTGGCGATCGGAGGCTGGATCTACGCGTGCTACGGCTTGTTGGTGGGTTCGATCTTCCGACGCGAGCTGGAGGGTATTCTGTTCGTCGCTCTTTTGACCGCGATCGACGTGGGCTGGCTGCAGAACCCGATCTACTATGCCGACGCTCCGAACCAGCTGATTATCCGCAGCTTGCCCGCATATTTCCCCGCCCAGGTGAGCATGGCGGGGGCGTTCACAACGGTCGGCGTGCTGAGACCCGCCGTCTTGGGGCTGCTATACGGCTTCGCTTTGTTGATCCTGGCGCTGGCGATCTATGGCTTGCGGATGCGGACGGCGCGCTGACGTAGACCTTCGCCGGCGCCGCGGGCTGGACCCGCCTCTCTAACGCACGATCTCGAAGGCGCGGCGCCGGTCGCGACCGAAGCGGTAGACGGCGAAGTCATCATCGAAGCTAGCGACGCGCTGAAGGCCGAGACGCTGCATCAGGGCGAAGCTGGTGCGGTCGACGATCGAGAAGTCCTGATCCGGGAAGGCCTCTCCGATGGCCCAGGCCACCTCCAGATCGGCTTCGGTCAGCGGCTCGATGACCGCCACACCTGTCTTCAGGCCGCCCCAGAACCGTTCGGCCGCTTCCCAGCTCAGCCGATGCCGCAGGAGCAGCCAGGTCTCCACGAGCACGTGATCGCTGGTGAGCAGCCGATCACCACCTGACAGCACTTCACGGGCTCGCGGGTTGCTCCGGTCCCCGGCATCCGCCGCCGCGTACCAGACCGATGTGTCGACGAACAGGCTCATCCCTGGCGCCGGGAGCGATCGTACTCCGCCTCGACGGCCTCAGCCACCAGGCGGTCCCGGTCCCGGGCGACGTCGCTGCCGCCGGAATCGCCCAGGTTGAAGACAACCGAGCGATCGGCGGGCGACGACACCTCGCCCAGGTCCCCGGCGATGAGGCGCCGGACGTATTCGGCCAGGGAGATGCCGTAATCGGCGGCTTTGCGACGGGCACGACGGTGAAGCTCGGGATCGAGGGTGATTTGGGTTCGTACCATCATAATGTATACATTATACCATCACCCATCGGCCGACAAGCCTTCAGTCTGAGCGCAGCGCCCGCCAGACGGGCCGACCGAAGCTGAGCAGGCAGGCCCAACCAGCCAGGATGCCGGGGAGAAGGCTCATGGCGAAGATGCGCACCCCGCCGGCGTAACTCGACTCTTCCCAGACGAAAAGTACGGCCGCGGGGACAAACAGGACGCAGCTGAGCGCGACCAGGAGCAGCCCAGCGGTCTTCTGCCGGGCGAGTAGTAGCACCCCTGCGACGAGCCCGACCAGCAGGATCGCCGGAATCACCGCATACCACTCGATCCTGTACTGGTAGACGGACAGGAAGACGAAGAGCGCCACGCCCGCGGCAATGTTCAAGATGACCGTCCAGCGTACGAGGCCCATTCGGGGCCCGCTCCAGTCCGTCGGCGCCTGACCCTCATAGCGCTCGAACATGTCTCGACCGAGCAGTGTCACGAAGAGCAGCACCGCAGCAGCCAGGGCGATGCCCTGCTGCATCAGCGGGGCGCCGGCCGGAAGCCGGAAGGTCAGGACGAGAGCCCAGGGGAGCACGACGACGGCGGCCGCGAGCGCCAGCCACCGGCCCCAGTACCGGTCAAGAGCCAGCCCGATGATGGTGATGCCGAGCGGGAAGAGCAGCACCCGCGTGGCCACCACGAGTCGCGGATTGACGCCGTAAGCGCCCCGCTCCAGAGTCACGATCAGCCCGCCCAGCGCGAGCAGGGCAACCACCGCGAGGACCTTCCGCAGTCGGATCATGTGAGGTAACGCCCCATGGACTTCATTTTAGCACGGGCCGGAAAGTCCTGCTTGCGTCAGCGACGCCGGCTCACGAGTTTCAGCCCCGCAGAGTGTCACGCGACCGGCGTCATGGAGCCGGTCCCTGACATCCCGCAGGACCACGCCGAACGCCCGAACGAATCGTGCCTCTTGTATCACGCGGCGGACGCGCCGATTCGGACCACGGACCCCAAGGCGGTCCCGCATGAGCTCGAAGGGCGCGCGCAGTGCCTCATCTGTCACGCACCCGGTGCGATGGAGCCTGTGCCCGATGCGCCGGCCCACCACGAAGGGATAGCCGACACGCTTTGCACGCTGTGTCATCAGCCGGCGTAAGGTCAACAGAAACGAGACGGATTGCCGAGTATTCCTGCAGGGTGAGCGACACGCGGGCGAGGCCCGCGTGTCGTTTCACGAAAGCTTTCCAATGAACACAATGCAGACTACCTGTCCGAGCTGCGGAGAAGCAGCGACCGGACGTTTTTGCTCGCCCTGCGGGGTATCTCTGAGCCGTGCCGCGTGCCCAAGCTGTGATGCTCCCCTTTTTCCCAACGCACGATTCTGTCACCGCTGCGGCCTCGCTTCGGTGCGCAGCGCCAATGGACTCGTGCCGTACCCTGAGTCGTGGCTGGCGCAGCAATCGTCGGCGTGATTGCGGTGGCGGTCATCGGGCTCGGACGCGAATCCTCGCTCGACAACGACGCGCGGTTCCACGTGGGGCTCACCCAGGTGGTTGCCGGGAATGCCGCCCCCGCTGCTGGCGCAGGCCGTTTCGCCTGCGGGATGCGTTCGTGCCGCGCCGCTATCTGTGAGCGGCGTGGCAGCTGAGGCAGCTTCTACCGGGCGGCCGCTGCGGGTGGCCCGGCGGTCCGCGCAGCACCGTAGTCCTTCCCTCTCGAAGGCTGAATGACGCCGCTGAGGGATCGTGGCAAGAGGTGCAGAGCACTTCGGGGTTTCGCT
>CAYGCC010000447.1:0-5467 GCA_964348165.1 uncultured Gemmatimonadota bacterium
GACCGGGTGGTCTTCCTCGGCAAGATGGAGTCGGTGGCCGAACTGCTGGCCTGTGCCGACCTGTTCCTGCTGCCCAGCGAGTCCGAGTCGTTTGGCCTTTCGGCGCTCGAGGCTATGGCCAGCGAGGTGCCGGTGGTGGGGACGCGCTGCGGCGGCCTCGAAGAGCTGGTACAGGACGGCGTCACCGGCCGCTTGCTCCCGGTGGGCGCTGTGGACGCCATGGGCAAGGCGGCCATCGAGATCCTCAGCGATGCGCAGCGTCGGCGCGAGTTGGGCGCCGCCGGCCGCAACGCGGCGAAGGAACGGTACGCAGCCGATCGCATCGTCGCCCTCTACGAGTCTTATTACGAGGAGGTCCTGGGCCGATGACCCGGTCTGCCGGAGCGCGCGCAGGAACTCGATGACGCTGCTGGAGGCGGTGGCGCTGGGGCTCCTGCAAGGGCTTACCGAGTTCTTCCCGGTCTCCAGCTCGGGTCACCTGGTCCTGGCGGAGGTCTTTCTTGGTGTGAACCCACCGGGCGTCTCGTTTGAAGTACTGGTCCACTTCGCGACGGTTATATCCGTCCTGGTGGTTTACCGCAAACGATTGCTCGCCTTGATCGCCGGCGCGGTGCGGCGCGAAACGACGGAGCTGCGCTACGTTGGCCTGCTGGCCCTGGCCACCGTCCCCGCCGCCATCGTCGGAACCAGCCTGTCCGGCCCCATCAGCCGGTTGTTCGACCTTCCGATCGTCGCCGCGCTCAGCCTTCTGGTCACAGGCGGCGTGGTCTTCGCCACCCGCTGGTTGCTGACCCGGGCCGAGCGGCCGGATCCGGGCTGGGGCGGCTCGCTGGCGGTGGGCGTGGCGCAGGCGCTGGCGCTCGTTCCCGGTCTATCGCGGTCGGGTCTGACGGTGACGACCGCCATGTGGGCGCGCACGCGCCGAGTCGTGGCGGCCGAGTTCAGCTTCTTGCTCTCGGTGCCGGCGATTATCGGGGCTTCGCTCCTCGAGCTTCCGGGGCTGCTGCAACCCGAGGCCAGGCTGGGCGCGGTGCCGCTCCTGGCGGCCGCGCTCAGCGCCTTCGTCGCCGGCATGCTGGCAATCGTGCTTTTCGTTCGCTGGTTGCGCAGCGGCAGCTTCCACCGCTTCGCCTACTATTGTTGGGCCGTCGGGCTCGCCTATATCGTATTGGCGCTGATTTCCGAGTCGCATTGAGTGCCGTGACGAAGCTATCCGAGACGATTCGCCGGCAGATCCGAGATGCGCTGGCCGAGGATGTCGGTGCCGGAGACTGGACCACTGACTGGTGCGTGGAGCCCGAGGTTCAGGGCCTGGCCGAGATCGTGGCCAAGGCGAGCGGCGTCATCTCCGGCCTGGCGGCGGCAGCGGAAGTCTATCGGCAGCTGGGCCGGGCCGAGTTGGCCCCGCTCGTCGCCGAGGGCGGCTGCGTCGAGCCGGGTGATGGCGTGGCCCGAGTGACCGGCACCGCCCGTGCTATCCTGACCGGCGAACGAACGGCGCTGAATCTGCTGGGGCGTCTGTCCGGGGTCGCCACGCTGACGCGGCGCTTCGTCGCGGCGGTCGAGGGCACGGGCACCCGCATCACCGACACGCGCAAGACGACACCGCTCTGGCGCGAGCTGGAGCGGGCGGCGACGAGGGCCGGAGGGGCGGTGAACCACCGGAGCGGTCTGGACGCGATGGTCCTGATCAAGGAGAATCACATCGTGTGCGCCGGCGGCATTCCCCAGGCGGTGCGCCGCGTGCGTGAGGCCAATCGGGCGGGGCTCAAGGTCGAGGTCGAGACCACCGACCTGGACGAGGTCCGCCAGGCGCTGAAAGGCGGGGTCGACCGCATCATGCTGGACAACATGTCGGCGAGCGAGGTTCGCGAAGCGGTGCAACTGATTCGCGAGCGCGAGCCACGCCCGGAGATCGAGGCGTCGGGCGGGGTCACCCTGGCCAATGTTCGGGCGTTGGCCGAGGCCGGGGTCGACTTGATCTCGGTGGGGGCGCTCACCCATTCGGCGCCGGCCTTGGATCTCTCGCTGGAATTTCGCGAGGTGACATCGTGACGCGCCGAGCTTCGAGCTGGGAAGGTGAGAGCCTGGAGGCGCTGAAGGCCCGTTGGGATCGCCCCCACGTCCACCTGTACTCGCGTATCGACAGCACGAACACTCGCGCCAAGCAGCTCGCGGAGGAGGGTGCCGCGGCTGGGACCCTTGTGCTGGCCGACGAACAGACCGAGGGCCGGGGCCTGGCGGCGCGCCGCTGGCACTCGCCCAAGGGTGCAGGGCTCTACCTGTCGATCGTGCTGCGGCCGGCGGCGCTCGCCAACCCGCTTCTGGTCCCCCTGGTGGCCGGGCTCGGCGTAGCGCGGGCGATCGAGCGGGTGCTGGGCGACGCGCCGCTGGCGGTCAAGTGGCCCAACGACCTGATCGTCGCTGATCGGAAGGCTGGCGGCATCTTGTGTGAGGCGGCCTGGGCCGGGGACGCCCCGCGTCATCTGGTCCTGGGGATCGGCGTCAACGTGCACCAGGCACGCGACGACTTTCCTCCCGAATTGCGAGAGGTGGCGATCTCGCTGGATCTGGCCGCCGGTCGCACCGTCTCACGACTCGAGCTGGCCGACCAGGTCGTCGCCGAGGTCGAGGAGGCCTGCGCCGAGCCGCCCGAGACCCTCGATCGCGAGTTTCTGCGCCGATTCGATGAGTACGACTGGCTAAGGGAACGGCGCTGCCGCATCGTGGAGCCGAACGTGAAGCCGGTGCTGGGGACCGCCGTCGGCATCGCCCCCGACGGTGCGTTGCTCTTCCGTCCCGACCGCGGCGCTCTGATCCGAGTCACGGCGGGTCGTGTCGTGGTGGACGAGCTGCCCATCCCGGAGTACTGAGGGACCGGCGACGATGAGCGACCTGCGTTTGGCGATCGACCTCGGCAACACCGAGACCGTGCTGGGCCTCTTCCGCGGTCGCGAGCTCGTGCGCCACTGGCGAATCTCCACCGACGTCAGGCGGACGCCGGACGAGCTGGCTCACCTGCTGGGGCATCTGGTGAGTGAGGAGGGGCTGGGACGGCCGGTGGGCGGCGTGATCGGGTCGGTGGTGCCGGCAGTCGATCCGCTGATCACTCGCGGATTCCGCCGCGCCTTCGGTTGCGAGCCCCGCCTGATCAACGACCCCGCGCCCCTCGCTTCCGATGGCGGGCCCTTACCGATCCGGCTTGAAGTGGAGGAACCGCACACCGTCGGCGCCGATCGCATGCTCAACACGCTGGCGGCGGCACAGCTTTATGGCGTCGACACGATCGCCGTCGATCTCGGCACCGCGACCACCTACGACTGCATCACCGGGGATGGCGCTTTCCTGGGCGGCGTGATCGCACCGGGTCCGCGGGCTGGGATCGAGGGCCTTGCCCAGCGGGCCAGCAAGCTCCCGTTTATCGACTTGGTGCCGCCGCCCCGCGTCATCGGCCGCCGCACGGAGTCGTGTCTGCGCTCGGGCTGCTTCTACGCAATAGTGGACGGCATCGACGGGATGGTGCGGAGGATCAAGGAGGAATGGGACCGCCCGCAGGCTCTGGTTCTAGCCACGGGCGGGTTGGCTGCGTTCATCGCCCCCTTCTGCGAGACCGTGGACGTCGTGGAGCCTTACCTCACGCTCTACGGGCTCGAGATCGCCGACGGGTTGCTCGCCGACGCCGCCGGCGATTGAGGGGGCGGTCTCGTCCTAGGCGGCCCGCCGCATCTTCGAGCGGATCTTGTTCATAGCCCGATCCGCCGTCTCCGGGCTGATCATCTTCACGATGAAGTAAATCACCGCCAGGAAGAACGCCAGCTTGATCATGGCAACCAGGAGCGCCGTCAGCACCGCCAGCGCCGGCAGCAGCACCGCGGACGCGACCACCAGCGCGACCAAGCCCCCCAACAGCAACACGCCTACCGTGACGATCCCTCTCAGCATTCGTGACTCCTTCGATCGTAATCTGCCCTGCGGGGTGAAGCCCCCGCCGGCGGGCCTGGGAGGCCCGCGTCATCGCTCGCTGTTCTTACCTACGTCCAGGGCCCGGCGGTGGTTTCAACGCCCGGCGGCTTTCCCACGCTTGGGGGCCGCCGGCCGCCGCCGGATTCAGCCACAGTTGCAGACTGAAGCCCCGTTTTCTGCCAGCTTGACAGGCCCACCCCCCTTTACGGGCGGCACACTTCATGCCACTTTCCACGGCAGCTTACGCCGTAGACCCGACAGTCTGACTCGCGCCGGCGGTCGCCCTCGACCGGGCGGCCGGGCTGCGGCGCTTCGCACACTTAACTATAAGAGTTGGGAGAAGAGGAGGAAAGCGTCTATGCAAATCAAACCCCTCGCCGATCGTGTTGTTGTAAAGCCGCTGGAGGAGACCGAACAGATGAAGGGCGGCCTGTACATCCCGGATACGGCGAAAGAAAAGCCGCAGCAGGGGGAGGTCATGGCCGTGGGACCGGGTCGTCTGAGCGACGAGGGTAGGCGGATCGAGCCCGAGCTCAAGGTAGGGGACCGGGTGATTTACGGTAAGTACAGCGGTACCGAGGTGACGGTGGGGTCCGACGACCTGCTGATCCTTCGCGAGTCGGACGTGCTCGCTGTGATCGCCAACGGCAAGAAGAAGTAGGGCGTCGCGACTCAGGCTGCCCGGCTGTGAACGATTGAGTTTCAGGGCCGGAAGTTGGAGGTAGGCACCGGGTGCGAGGGCGCTGGCGGTGCCGTTCCACGAAGTTAGCATCGCAAAGCGAAGGTCTGGACCAGAGAGATCATACCGACGGAGGAGGTTTTCGAAGATGGCGAAGTTGCTTGAATACGACACCCAGGCGCGCGGGAAGCTGAAGAACGGTGTGGACGCCCTGGCCAGGGCCGTGAAGGTGACGCTCGGGCCGAAGGGACGGAACGTCGTTCTCGAGAAGAAGTTCGGGAGCCCGACGATCACCAAGGACGGCGTGACCGTCGCCAAGGAGATCGAGCTCGAGGATCCCGTCGAGAACATGGGAGCGCAGATGGTCCGTGAGGTCGCCAGCAAGACGAGCGACGTCGCCGGCGACGGGACGACCACCGCGACTGTGATCGCGCAGGCGATCTACAACCAGGGCCTGAAGGCGGTCACCGGCGGCGTCAACCCGATGGCGCTAAAGCGCGGTATCGACAAGGGCGTGGAGAAGGTCGTCGACGAGCTCAAGAAGATCTCGGTAGAGACCAAGGGCAAGACCGAGATCGCCCAGGTCGGCGCGATTTCGGCCAACAACGACGAAGAGATCGGCAACATTATCGCCTAGGCGATGGAGAAGGTGGGCAAGGACGGTGTGATCACCGTCGAAGAGGCCCGCGGCATGGAGACTGAGCTGGAGACCGTCGAGGGGATGCAGTTCGACCGCGGCTACCTCTCGCCCTACTTCGTCACCGATCCGGAGAAGATGGAAGCGGCCCTGGAGGACGCCTACATCCTGATCCACGACAAGAAGAT
>CAYGCC010000448.1:0-2104 GCA_964348165.1 uncultured Gemmatimonadota bacterium
GACGAGCTGCCTCAGCAGATAAGCGCCGATGAACCCGGACGCCCCGGTGACCAGGGTGATCTTGTTCATCCTCTGGCTCCTTCCGACTCAGGCGCCGGCGTAAAGCTGGGCAACACCGGAACCGGCCTGCGTTTTCGGCGCGGACCCAGTACGCGTAACAGCGCCGGCACCGCGACGATCTGAATCCCTAGTGCAAACACGACGCCCGCCAGTGAGTCCACCGCGTAGTGGTTTTGCGTGTAAACGGTGGAGACCACCACGCCCAGAGCCTCGGCCGTCAGCAGCACGGCGACCCAGGGGCGGAACCAGCGCCAGCCCAGATAGGCGATGGTCACGGCACCCGCCACATGCGAGCTGGGGAACGCCGCGCCCCGCGAGTCGCCGAAGTCCTGTAGCACGCCGACGAGCCGGTAGAAGAAGCCGCCGGTGAGCGCACCCTCGTAACGGGACGCCAGGAAGTGCGGGCCGTCCACGGGGAACGCGATATAGACGAGGTAGCAGGCCAGATAGGTGGCAAGCAGCCGCAACGTCATGTCACGCAGCGCGTCCATTCGCCCCGTCAGAGCGACGACGAGCGGCGGCAGGAAGATCAGCGCGTAGTAGAGCGAGTAGAGGGCATGCATCAGCTCGCTGAGCCACACGTACGGCATGGCTTCGATCCACGTCTCGCTCAACTGCACGCCGAACAGCGCACCCTCTAGGGCCATCACCGGTCGGTCGTTGGCGAAGTCGTGAAGCAGCACGCGCAACAGATCCAGCTCGGCCCAGAAGGCGCCCAGCCACAGATACGGATACAGATCCCGAAGTATGACGGTCAGGCGCGTTGGTGTGGCCGGGGCCCGTCGCAGCAGGCCGGGCAGCACCAGGCCCGCCGCGTGCGCGGCGACGATTGCCGGGGCGTAGGCCGCCGACGGTAACACCGCCAGCCAAACGCCGACCAGGACCAAGTTGTACCCGGCCAGCAGCCGATCGACTGGCAGAACCGCGTCACGCTTCACAGCCAACCCATCCCCTGGTACCAGGCCACCGTCTCGGACACACCGCGACCGATGTCGAAGCGCGGGCGGAACCCGGCGTCGGCGAACGCGTCGGTCGGATCGCAGACCCAGCGTTCCTGGGAGATCTCGAGCACGCGTTCGCGGTTGAGGATCGCGGCGGCGCGGCGGAGCTTGGCGATCAACTCGACGACAACCGCCACCGGTTTAGCGACCCACAACGGCAGGCTCAACAGAATCGGCTTCCGACCCAGCGCCCGGCCCGCCTCGCGGGCGAAGTCGGACCAGCGTACGGGCTCGGGGTGGGCCAAGCAGTAAGTCTTGCCGATCGTCCGCTCAGACTCGGCGGCCGCGATCAAGGTTTCCACCAGGTCCTTCACGTAGATCAGGCTGACCTGCCGCTCCCAACCGCCCACCGTCAGCGCGATCCCACGCCGCACCATCTGAAACATCTTGAGAACCCCGCGCTCACGCGGTCCGTACACCGATGAGAGCCGGAACACGGTCACCGGAACGCGGTCGGCGTAGGAATGCAACACCGCCTCGGCCAGCAGCTTCGACATGCCGTAGTGGGAGAGCGGGCAGGGCACCGTGTGTCGCGACAGCAGGTCGCCGTTGCGACACGGCCCGATCGCCGCGAGCGATGAGAGGAAGAGAACCCGCGGCGGCCTCGGAGCGGCCGCCGCCGCCTCGAGCACCCGCGCGGTCCCTTCGGTGTTGACATCGTAGTACTCGGCGGCCGTGCGAGCCTGCGTGAGCCCGGCGAGGTGGAAAACCACGTCGGCACCCGTGAAGAGCGCGGTCAGCCTGTCGACGTCCTCTAACCCCACGGGCCGCCAGTCGACCGGCGCTCCATCCAGCCAGATTTTGGAAGCTCCCGGGCGCTCGACGCACACCACCTGGGCGCCGCGCCTCTGCAGCGCCTCGATGAGGTGGCTGCCGATGAACCCGGCGCCTCCGGTCACGATCGCACGCATATAAGCCTCCCTGATTATCCCGGGTCCAGCTTACAACCGGCAGATCAAGGAGGGGTCAAGCGGGCGCGGCGTGATCAGCGGCCCCCGGAAGCGTAATCGGGTAGGTCGGGGCCTCGCGGTCCCCGACCTCCC
>CAYGCC010000449.1:0-2688 GCA_964348165.1 uncultured Gemmatimonadota bacterium
CCACCGAACGTGCTCGAGGACGTGAGCTGGATCGAACCGATGAAGTACGTGGGCATCTGGTGGGGGATGCACATCGGCACGATGACCTGGAGCTCGGGGCCCAAGCACGGCGCGACCACGGAGAGAACGCGCCGTTACATCGACTTCGCGGCTGCGAACGGCTTCGGCGGCGTGCTGGTCGAGGGGTGGAACGTGGGGTGGGACGGCAACTGGATCGCCAACGCCGATCGCTTCTCGTTCACCGAGCCCTACCCGGACTACGACCTGGAGGGTGTGGCCGCCTATGCGCGGAAACGCGGCGTCCAGCTCATCGGTCATAACGAGACGTCGATGGGCGTCGAGAATTACGAGCGGCAACTGGAAGATGCCTTTGCACTCTACAACCGGCTGGGCATCGGATCGATCAAGACCGGATACGTCGGCGACCTAACGGCCGAAGGCCACGCCCACCACGGCCAGTACATGGTGCGTCACTGGCGGAAGGTCATCGAGGCCGCGGCGCGTTACGGCATTGCGGTCAACGTTCACGAGCCGATCAAAGACACGGGTGAGCGGCGAACCTATCCCAACATGCTGAGCCGGGAAGGTGCCCGGGGTCAGGAGTACAACGCCTGGGGCGGGGAAGGGGACGGAGGCAATCCGCCCGAGCACGAGCCGATCCTCTTCTTCACCCGTATGATCTCGGGGCCGATGGATTTCACTCCGGGCGTCTTCGACATCGAGATCGCGTCGGCCAAGGGAACGCCGCGTGCCCCTGAGGAGACGCGCGTGCGCACGACGCGCGCCAAACAGCTGGCGCTCTACGTGGTGCTCTACTCGCCGGTGCAGATGGCGGCGGACCTGCCCGAGAACTACGAGGGGGAGCCGGCCTTCCAGTTCATCCGCGACGTCCCGGTCGACTGGGAGCGCACCCGGGTGTTGGAGGGCAGGGTCGGCGACTACGCGGTGGTCGCGCGCCAGGAGCGTGGCGGCTCCGACTGGTACATCGGCGCGATCACCGATGAAGAGGCCCGCACGTTCGAGATCACGCTGTCGTTTCTGCCCGCGGGCGCGAGCTACGTGGCGGAGATCTACGCCGACGGACCCGGCGCGCACTGGCGGGACAACCCGTTTCCCGTGACCATCTCTCAACAGGACGTCGATGCGGCATGGACGCTGACGCTCGAGCTGGCGCCCGGCGGCGGTCAGGCGATCCGGATCCGGCCCGCGCGATGAGGGTCAGCGGAAGTATCGTTAACGGAGGCATGCTATGAGCTTGCTGGCGGGACTCGACTGGGCCGTTATCGTCGTCTACTTCGCGCTGGTCTTCGGCGTCGCTATTTGGGCGGCCATGCGCGAGCGGGCGAAACGCGGCACCACCACCGACTACTTCCTGGCCGGCCGACACGCCGGCTGGTTTCTGGTGGGCGGGTCGCTCTTCGCCTCGAACATCGGTTCGGAGCACCTAGTGGGGCTCGCCGGTACCGGTGCAGCCAGCGGCGTGGGCGTGGCGCAGTTCGAGGTCCTCGCCTCGCTCATCCTGCTGCTACTGGGCTGGGTCTTCGTTCCGTTTTACCTGTCCAGCGGCGTCTTCACCATGCCGGAGTTCCTGGAGCGTCGTTACTCGGAGAGCGCGCGCTGGTACCTGGCCGTCATCTCGATCATCGGCTACGTGCTGACCAAGATCTCGGTGACGATCGCCGCCGGCGGGATCGTCTTCGAGGCGTTGATGGGGATCGACTTCTGGACCGGCGCGCTGGTGGTCGTGGTGATCACGGGGATCTACACCGTGTTCGGCGGTCTGCGCGCGGTGCTGTATACCGACCTGCTCCAGATGTTCGTGCTGATCGGCGGCGCCGTGGCGGTCACCGTGCTGGGGCTCTCGGCGCTCGGCGGCTGGGGCGCGATGGAGGAGACGGTGGGGCCGGCGTTCCTCGACCTCTGGAAGCCGGTGTCGGATCCGAACTTCCCCTGGACCGGCATCGCGTTCGGTGCGCCGATCCTCGGCGTCTGGTACTGGTGCACCGACCAGTTCATCGTCCAGCGCGTGCTCGCCGCCAACGACCAGGTCGACGCCCGGCGCGGAACGCTGTTCGCCGGATACCTGAAGCTGCTGCCGCTCTTCATCTTCGTGATCCCCGGCGTCATCGCCTATGCGCTGTCGCAGCGCGGGCTGCTGCAGCTGGGCGCGCCGGACCAGGCGCTGCCGACGCTGATCGGCGTGCTGCTGCCGGTGGGACTGCGCGGCCTGGTCGTGGCCGGGCTCCTGGCGGCGCTGATGAGCTCGCTGTCGTCGGTGTTCAACTCCACCTCGACGCTGGTCACGCTGGACGTTTACAAGAAGCTGCGGCCACGGGCATCGGAGCGCCGGCTGGTGCTGGTCGGGCAGGTGACCACGGCGGGGCTCGTGCTGCTGGGTCTGGCCTGGATCCCGCTGATGCAGCTCATCTCGGGTCAGCTCTACCAGTACCTGCAGAGCGTGCAGGCCTATATCTCGCCCCCCATCGCCGCCGTCTTCTTGCTGGGGGTGGCGTGGCGGCGCGTCAACGCGACCGGCGCCATGGCGGCGCTGCTCAGCGGGTTCGTCCTGGGGATGGGCCGGCTCGTGGCCGAGCTCAACAAGTCGCGCCTGGAGGGGCTGCTGTTCGACTTCGCCGATATGAACTTCCTGCACTTCGCCGTGTTCCTGTTCGCGATCTGCACGTTTCT
>CAYGCC010000450.1:0-10270 GCA_964348165.1 uncultured Gemmatimonadota bacterium
ATCTTCAGACCGAGACCCATACCGGACTTGGTGCCTTTTGTCGTGAAGCCCGATTCGAAGATCCGACCCAGGTTCTCCGGTGCGATGCCCAACCCGCTGTCGGCGATCTCAACCGCCACCTGATCGCCGCTCCGGTAAGTTCGGACAGTCACCGTTCCCGGACCGCTGATCGCCTGACTGGCGTTGAGCAGCAAGTTCACGAACACCTGGTTGATTTGATTCGGGTAACACTCCACCGGAGGAAGATCGCCGTACTCTTTCACGACCTCGATGCGGTGCTTCAGCTCGTGACGCAGCAGCAGGAGCGTGGTTTCCAGCCCCTCGTGCAGATCGACGCAGCGCAGCACGCTGGGGTCGGGCCGCCAGCAGGCGCGTACACCGGCGACCACATCGTTAATCGCCTTCACGGCGATCTGATCGATCTCGATGACTTCACCGATCGTCTTCACCAGGCCGCGGATGTGCTCGATCTCTTCTTCGTCCACCTTCTCGTCAGCGAGGATGTCGTTCACTCGCTGGATGGCCCTTTGCAGGACATCGCGGTTGCTCTGGATGGCACCCAGCGGGGCGTTCAGCTCGTGGGCCAGACCCGCCAGCAGCAGCTGTAGCGAGGTGCGCTCGTCTTGACTCATATCAACGCCTTGAGCAGCCGCTGGCGCATTCCGGCCAGGTCACCATGGGCCGATTCCAGCTCGCTGACTTTGGCGTCGAGCTGCCTGAACAGCGCGGCCCGTTCGACGCCGTTGCGGATGACCACCTGCAGGTGGTCGTTGTCCCAAGGCTTCTCCAGATAGTAATACAGTCCCGCCTCGTTGATGGCGCGGATCGCGTTCTCCTTATCGGCATAGCCGGTCAGCAGAATCCGCGTGGCCTCCGGCCGCCGAGCCCGCACCTCTTTGAGGAAGGTGATACCATCCATGTCGGGCATGAAGAAATCGGCGATGACGACATCGAGGTTGGCCCCGTTCACCCACTGAAGCGCTTCCATTGGCGAGGTGAAGGTTCGCACCTGATATTCTGTTTCGAGCTGCAGAAAGCTCTGCAGCGACGTGGTCACCATCTCTTCGTCATCGACGATCAATATCGTCGCGTCTGACTCTTTCGACATTGGCTTCCAGCCCTCCACCTACGCCACCAGTTTCCTGACTCGCCGCGCCAGCCCTTTGAGCAGCCCCCTCACGAGCTCGCTGTGCTCCGCGAGTAGATCGTAGAAGTCTTCACGCGTTATGCGCAATAGTCTAGATGTTTCAACGGCCGTAGCGCTCACGAGACTGGGCGACTCGTCGATCAGCGCCCAGGTCCCGAACGGCGTGCCATCTTTCGCCGTCATGACCTGTTCACCGGCACGACGCAGCTCAACCGCACCTCTGATGACCACGTAAAGCGCATCGGTCGGTTGGTCCTGACTCAGGAGCGCCGTGCCCGGCTCCACCTCGATCTCCTCGGCGATCGATGCCAGTGTCGCCAGCTCCTCCGTGTGCGCCTCCTGGAGAAGATCGACCTGCTGCAACAGGAACACCTTTTCGATCAGATTCATCTCTTCGGTCTCCAACTCCGACACACCTTCGCCTGGCTCCAGACGCGCCAGCGCGCGCTCCGCCATGTAGCTGGCCTGGGTACCCGCCGAGTCCTGGGCCCGCTGCAGCTCATCGCGCGCCCATGGCGCCCGGGTTTCAAAGACGGCCCAGACCGCGAGGCATGCCAGCCAGTCATCCTCGTCTCGCATCAGCGCCACCAGAAGCTCCTGCGGCTCGGCCGTGCCTGCGGCTTGGCCCGCGCCCGTCTGACGTGCGCTCGCCTCCTGCAGCGCCGGCGCCAGTCGAACGAACAGCGCCCGACCCACGGTTTGTTCCAGCCACTCGATAGCGCTGGCGCGGGCGGCGGCACTTCCGTTTTCCGTCATCAGGAACGCGTGGTACACCTCCCGGGGTGGGTAAAGCAACCCCAGTAGGCGGAACGCGCGCTCGCGCACGTTGTGTTCTACCTCCGAAAGCGCCCGATCGAGCAGCCCGAACACCGGGCCGTTCTGCGGCGCGGCCGCCAGTCCGACCCGGGTCCGGTTGTAGCGTCCGGCCGCTTCGATCTCCGCATCCAGCGCTTTCCTGATCGGGCCCGGATCGAAGCTCAAGGCGGGGTCGCGTGCGCGCAGCTGGTTCAGCGCTTTCAGCAAGCGATAGCGCAAGAGCGGATCGCCGGGCACGGACCCGAGGAATCGGAGCAGGTCGTCCACCGTCGACTGAGCCGGGATCCGGGCCATCACGGCAGGTATCTGACGGCGCGTCGCGCTTTCCACCGAATCGTCCTGCAAGTAGTCGGAGAGCGTGCCCTCGACGCGTTCGCCCTGTTGGATCAAGGCCTCGCGGGCGGCCTGCCGCGTGCTCGAGTGCTTCAAGGAGGCGATGATCCGGGGCAGGAACTCGCGGCGGCCCAGGCGACCGGCGGCGCGTAAGGCGCTGGAAACGACCCGCGGATCGGAATCGCGCAGCAGGGGCCCGAGGACGTCGGGCACGCGCCGATCCGCGCCCATGGCAAGCGAGATCAGCGCGACTTCGATCTTGGCCTCGACGTCACCCGCCCGCGCCACCTGCAGGCGCGACGCGAACAGGTCCGCCTCGATCGTGACTCGCGGTGCGTCCGCCGCTCCTTCGGCTAGGCAGGCGAGGGCGGCCAATCGGACCTCGGCGCGGGGCGAACGCAGTAACCCCTCGATGACGGTCGGCGCGTCCTCGGCCCGGCAAAGCGCCGCAACCGCCGCACGCCGTACCGACTCCACCGGATCCTCCACCGCCTGCCGCACGCGGCTCGAATCGAACTCCCCCGGGAAAGCGCCCAAAACATTCAGCGCGCGTTCCCTTATCTCGGGCGTGGGGTGGTCGAGTAGCTCGTGAAGCGGGCCGGCGAGCGGTCGAACGCTGGCCGGTTCCGCCTGGTCTACCAAGTCGAGGGCGAAGGCGATGCTCCGGTCGTCGCCGCTCTGGATCGCCTGTTCGACGGCCGGAAGAGTATTGGCGTCCGACATCAGGGCGAACAGACCTTCAAAGCTGGCGAAGCGTCCCTGAATCGCGCGAGCGAGGGTGCGCACGTATTCGGTACGCACGGCCAACGCCACCCCCAGCCAGACGACGCCCAAAGCCACGCCCACATACCCGACCTTGCGGTAATCGATAAGCAGCACGACGACGAAGATGAGGCCGGCCGACAACACCTTGCCCAACCCCTTCTCCACCGCCATGTCAATGTAGGCCTTCGCCTTGAGCTTGATCGTCTCCGGCAAGGGCACGTAGAGGATCTCGCGACCTGCACGCTCGGCGGTGTAGCGGAAAGCCGCGTCGCTCGCCTTGGCCCCGATCGCCGCGATCAGGCTCCAGGAGATCGTCAGCGCGAGGTTGGCGAGCAGCAGCGTCGCCGGGAGCAACATGACCACCAGGCCGACGCCCCAGCGCTGCAGCAACGGCCTCAGCGTCGCGAGAACGATGAGCGGGAGCCATTGGGTCGCCGCGAAAAACTTTCCTTGAAAGGCGCCGATGGCGTCACGGTTGCCAAAGACCTCCTTGGTGATCTCGTTGAACTGGTAATCCACCAGCTGCTTCACCAGCACCGTAAACAGCACGGCCAGGGCGATCAGGAGGACGTGGCGGTTTCGCACGATCGCGCCGAACTCACCCGCCGTGAGCTTTTCCCTGCGTATCCGCGACGGGCCCGAGGCACGCTGAGCCTGTCTGGCCCAGACAAAAGGTATGGCGAGGGCAAAGATCGTGATGAAGGCGGCGGCCACGAGCAACAGGTTGGGGCCGCCGACGGTTTGGGCGAAGAATCCGGTGATGGCCGAGCCGAACACGCCGCCCAGCGAGCCGCCGGCGATGGCCAGCGGATACCAGCGCTTCGCGTCCCGGGCGTTGAAGAACAGCTGGGTCGCCATGAAGAACTGCGTGACCATCACAGCGGCGTAGAGATCGTACCAGCCGTAGAAGACCACGCCGAACAGGGTGCTTCCCGGCCGATAAAGGAAGCGGAAAGCGACGAGGTTTGCGGCGAAGAAAGCGGCGATCAGCGGGATCAACCAGCGCCACGGTATGCGGTCGGCCAATCGGTTGTAAGGGATGACGAACAGAACGACGGCGGCACTGATCAGGTAAACTCTGTAGAACTGACTGTCGGCGAGCCCGTCGAGGGCGAAGGCGTTCTTGATCGGCTTGATGATCCCCACCGTGGTGATGATGAGGAAGAACAGCCCGGCCATCGCCAGGGCTTTGGCCAGCTCGTCACGCCGGATCTCGACGAGGCCAGCGGCCAGCCTCCGCAGACCACCGCGGCGAACGGAGATCATTCAGGCGCTTCCCCGGCGCCGGCGGGCAGGCAGATCTCGACCACGGTGCCGCGCTGTGGCTCGCTGCTGATGTGGAACTCACCCTCGTGGTCGTGGACGATCTGGCGCGAGATAAAGAGGCCCCAGCCGGTGCGGATTCGCCCGGCATCGACGCGAAAGGCCGGGTCGAAGATCCGGCTCATCATTTCGGCCTCGATACCGCGTCCGTTGTCGGAGATCTGAATCCAAACAAAGCCTTGGGCATAGCGCGTGCTAATCCGGATCACACCATCCTTCTCGATCGCACCCGCGGCATTGCTCAGCACGTTAACGAACACTTCGCTCAAGCCGGTGGGGAACGCCACGACGGGGGGGATGTCCTCATAATCCTTGACGACCTCGACGCGCCCACCCCATCCGCCCGCGAGCACGCCCACCGTGTCGTCGAGCAACTCGTTGACATCGACCGGCCCGCGCGTGGCGGTGTCCACATGGGTGAAACGCTCAAAGCGCTGTGCCAGATCCGACAGCCGACTCAGGGCCTGGCGCGATCGCTCGACCGCCTGGTTGGCGTCGGCCGCAGAGCGCGCCACTACCTCAGGGTCACCGCAGCGATCCGCGACCTCGGACAGGCGCCGCTCGATCAGCCGCTGCCCGCTCAGCAGCACCGAGAGCGGCGTATTGATCTCGTGACTGAGGGCGGCGGCGAGACGGCCCTGAGAAGCGGCTCGTTTGGACTCGATCAGCTTGCCCTGCGTGCGTCGCAGCGCTTCGAACGACTCCGAGAGTCGCGCCCGGCTCTCGTGCTCCTCGATGTGAAGTCGCGTGATCACCACCGCCAACCCGCCACCCAGGATGCTGACGGCGAACAAGAGAACCAGCCGCTCGACCCAACTGACGGGCGGCGGCCAGCCGACAGTGGGATCGTAGTACGCGGAAGCCGCGAACAGGCCAGCCACCGCGAGGCCGAAGCCGATCATCGAGAGGGGGCGGAGCGGCACGGCGGCCACCATGAGCAGGATGAGCATGACCGCGGCCGAGTAGACGCTGGACGCGTATCCGCCGGAGTTGACCATGTCGATCATCAGCAGCTGCGCCAGCAGGAGCCCCATCACGACCGTCAACCCCCGAGCGTGCCGAGCGCCCCAGGCGGTCCAGGAGAGCGCCAGTCCCACGATCCCGACCACCACCAGCAGGAGCTCCTCGATCAACCCGACGTGCAGCAGGCCCGCCCGGCGCTCGTAGTCGGGAGGGCCAAACGGCCAGAGCACGGCGACGGCGAACACCATGAGCACAATCGCCACCGTGGCCACGACGCGCAGGCCGAGAATGCCACGGTCAACCAGCTCGGCCCGAAACTCTTCGTCCAGGCGCGCGTAGTCGATCCAGAGGAGCGACCAGAGTCGTTTCAGCGAGAGATGAAGCGGGAATAGACGCATGACCACAATGGCTCTACGAACCGAGCAGGCTGGGGACCACCATCCAGGCCACGACCCAGAGCTCACCCAAGCCGGGCTGGGAACCGCCCGCGGTCTTGTGCAGACAGAGCACCGCGCCCGCCTCGAACTCGAAAGCCTCCAGATCCGGCGCGCCGACCAGCACCGAGGCCAGGCGGCTCAGGTGCGGCAAGTGTCCGACCAACATCAGGTCCCCGGCCTCCCTACCCAGCTCCGCCACCAGCCCAGAGACCTCCGCCCGCGGCTCGAGGTTTGGCGCGGCGCGAATCGGAGCGGCCAGCCCGCTGCTTTCGGCAATGATCTCGGCCGTCTGCCGCGCCCGCAGCTTGCCGCTATGGCGGACCTCGACGACCGACACGACGCCCCCCCGACCCAAGAACGCGCCCACCCGGCGCACCGCTTCCCTCCCAGCCTCGGTGAGAGGACGCTCGGAGCCCTGGTCTCTCTGGGCCGCTTCCCCGTGGCGAACCAGATAAAGATTCACTTCGTTCCTCCTGCCGGCTTGTGCCTTGAGTCGTCAGCGAAAGTACTGCCGCCGGGCGCAAGCTTCCATAGGAACGACCGGCCAACCGGGCGGACCCTTGTCACGCTGGGGTCATCAGCACCAGATTGAGCAGCGTCCCGCCGCCGTCCTCGACCGCTCCGCCTCGACCCTCAACTCCAAAATTCGGTCCCGACAACGAATTGAGTCTTCCTGAGCGATGAACGGATTGGTCCTAGCAGGGGGTGGCGCCCGAGCCGCGTATCAGGTCGGCGTGCTCGCGTACATCGCCGAGAAAGCGCCGGAGGTCAACTTCCCCATCATCATCGGGGTCTCCGCCGGAGCGATCAACGCCGCCTTTCTTGCCGGCCGCCGTGGCGGCCCCGGCGAGAATCTCGACGCGCTGGCTGATCTTTGGAACAGCCTCACCGTCGACACGATATTCGACACCAACCTCGGATACTTCGGCCTGACCGGCGCCCGCTGGGCCTGGACGCTGGGCGGTGCCGGCAGCACACTGGGCCCGCGGGTAAAGAGCTTGCTCGACACGGCCCCACTCCGTGTGTTCCTCTCCGAGCAACTCGACGTGGAGGGGATCGAGGCCAACGTCAGTGCCGGCAGACTGCGGGCGCTGGGGCTTACGGCCACGCGCTATTCCACCGGCCAAAGCGTCACCTTCGTCCAAGGCGGACCGGGCACACCCACCTGGGAGCGGGTTCGCCGCTGCGGCCTCGCCACCCGGATCGGGGTGGAGCACGTGATGGCCTCCAGCGCGTTGCCCCTCATCTTCCCAGCCATCTCGGTGGACGGCGAATACTACGGCGACGGCAGCATTCGCCAGGCCGCCCCCCTCGCCCCTTCCATCCACCTGGGCGCGGAGCGGCTGCTCGCCGTCGCCACCCGCTACGGCCCGACCCTCGATGAGGTGCGGGCTCGCGCCATCCGCGGATACCCGCCCCCGGCACAGATCCTCGGCATGCTGTTCAACACGCTGTTCCTGGACACGCTGGAGGCGGATGCGGAGCGGCTCGAGCGGATCAACCGGGTGCTGGAGGCGCTTCCGCCCGGCACGGCGCCGCCGAACGGACTGCGGCAGATCGATCTGCTGGTCCTGCGACCTTCGCGGGACCTGGGGAAGCTGGCGGAAGGCTACAAGCGCATCCTCCCGCGTTCGCTGCGGATCCTACTGCGGGGATTGGGCATCCAGCGGATCCGTGGCGCCGACCTGCTGAGCTATCTGATCTTCGAGTCGCCCCACATCTCGGCGGTCATGGAGCTGGGGTATGAGGACGCGCTCAGCCAATGGCCAGAGATCGAGCAGTTCTTTGCCGAGGGGGGCCAGCGCGAGTTACGCCGGGCTCCTTGAGGCCGCCGTCACACCTGCAGCGCCGGCTGTCGCTGGTGAAAGTCGGTGGCATCCTGGAATCTCTTGGCCAGCGCCAGCACTTCAGCATCGCCATACAGCTTGCCGAGGAAGCTGATACTCGTAGGCGTGCCCTCCTCGCGGAAGCCGTTTGGGAGCACGACACAGGGGTGGCCGGTGAGGTTGGTAAGCAGGAGGTTGTTGCCGCCGAAGGACGGCGCGACGTAGACGTCGACCTGCGACATCCGCTCCTGCATCGCCAGCATCGCTAACGTGCGCACGCGGTTCGCCTGCAGGTACTCGACCGCGGGGATCAGGCGCGACTGGCGAAATACGTTGGGCCAGGCGTCGCGCACCTGGCGAACCATCAGGTCATCCCGATTGCTGCGGGTGAGCTCATCGAACGCGGCCGACGCCTCGGCGCCGAGCACGAACGACATGGCTTCGATCGGAACGTCGGGCAGCTCGATCGGCACCAAGTCGATGCCAAGCTCGGCCAGCTTGGCGAGCGTCGCCTCGTCGAAACCTTTCCAGGCGATGTCTTCACGCTCCTCTTCGAAGGCGCTCTTCAAGAAGCCGACGCGCAGCCTTGCCACGTCGAGCTCCGCATCCCAGGTGAACGGCACGTCGCGCACCGCAAGATCGCGTCCGTCCGGCCCGTAGATGGCCTCGAACACCAGCGCGCAGTCCTCGACGCTTCGGCAGATGGGCCCGAGCTTGTCCATCGACCAGCTGAGCGCCATGGCGCCGGCGCGGCTCACCCACCCGAACGTCGGTCGGAGGCCCGTGGCGCCGCAGCGGGTGCAGGGCGAGACGATGGAGCCCCACGTCTCGCTGCCGATAGCGAACCCGACCAGACCCGCCGCGGTAGCCGAGGCGGATCCGGCTGACGAACCGCTGGAGCCCTGCTCATAGTTCCAGGGATTGCGCGTCATTCCCCCATACCAGACGTCACCCCAGGCCAGGGCGCCCAACGTCAGCTTCGCCACCAGCACGGCACCCGCCTCTTCCAGACGCGTCACCACCGTTGCGTTCTCTTCGATCACCTGATCCTTGAATGGCATGGCACCCCAGGTGGTCGGGTGACCGCGCACCGCCAGCAGGTCCTTCGCGCCCCACGGGATGCCGTGGAGCGGCCCGCGATAGCGTCCGGCGGCGATCTCGGCGTCGGCGCGCCGCGCCTGCTCCAACGCCAGATCCTCGGTGAGGCTGATGACGCACTCCAGCTTGGGGCCGTAGCGCCCAAGCCGCGCAAGATACATGCGGGTCAGCTCGACCGAGGTCACCTGCCTCGACTCGATGAGCCGGGCAAGGCGCGTGACGGGCCAGAACGCCACCTCTTCGAGATTCGCCGGACGGCGCTGCATGCCGCCCCGGCTCATCCGTCGCGGCCGCCGCCGGACCTCGACGGTCATGCCGGCCGGCACGGGGTTGAAATAGAGCGCGGGCGGCACGTCGTTGGGCAGCTCGACTTTCCGCAACGCCTCGAAGCTCTCGAGCTGGTTGTTCAGCCCCTCCAGCATCAGCTCGCGTTCTTCGTCCGTGAACTGGAGGCCGGCGATCTGTTCCGCCTCGTCCAGCAGTTCTTTGGTGATGCGCGGCTCCTGCTGATCCTGAACCAGGCTCCAGAGGACGCCGGGGAACAAGGTCGATGTGACGCCAGCACCGGAGAAGAAGGCGAGAAAGCGACGCCGTGTGAGCTCGCGGCTCAGGGAAATACCGGGCATGGAACCTCCTGGCAGGGATTCACCTCCCGCTCGCGCAACCGCATGGATTTTCTGACGACTTAGAACGTATCCAGATCGTTTCCGTAGACGACGCGTCCGTCGTAGACCTGCTCGATCTCCGCCAGCATCTCCTCCGGCGTCGACCCCCAGGACAGCTGATGATAGAGGACCAGCGTGCCGGGTCGCGCCCGGGCGGCGATCGCGCCGAGCTCGAGCGTCGAGGTGTGGAAGGCCGCGTGATAGCGCTGCCACACCGGCGGCTTCCGCTCGAACCCGGCTTGCGAATAGACCTCGTGGAGCAGGAGGTCGCAGCCCTGGCAGTTCTCGGCGATGGCGGGCGTGGGCCGCGTGTCACCCGAGATCACGATGGTGCGATCCGGCGTGTCGAAGCGATAGCCGAACGCCTGAGGCCACGAACCGTGCGGCACCAAGAACGCCGTAACCTTCACCCGCTCGTCCTCGTAGATCGGTCCCGGCTCGATCTCGTGCACGTTGACCTTGTAGCCCTCCGGGTTGGCCGGCTCGAGACCGTCGAGCCGTATCCTCATATCGGCCTCGTAGGCCTGTAGCAGGTGATCCGTCATCGCCTGCAGCCCGCGGGGGCCGAACACCTCGACCGGCACGTCCCGCTCCAGCACCCAGGGCGTGAAGATGAAATCGGCGTAGCCCAGCGTGTGGTCGGTGTGCAGGTGGGTGATGAACGCGGTCCTCAGCTCCGAGGCCGCGAGTCCATCGACGCCGGCGCCGCTGGCGGCCGTGGCGCGCCGCACGACACCCGGCCCCAGATCAACCAGATAGGGCGTGCCATCCACGACGACGGCGAGGCTGGGGCCCGAGCGATCGGGCTCGGCGTTGGGTGTCCCCGTGCCCAGCAGCACGACGCGTGTTCGCGAAGTGCTAGCTACTGGGGACGCCTCATCGGCCTGCCGCGGGCCG
>CAYGCC010000451.1:0-10608 GCA_964348165.1 uncultured Gemmatimonadota bacterium
CCCTCACCTTCCCGGATGTCGAAGCTGATCGGCCCCGCCGCGTCGTGCCGGCCCAGCGTCTTGCGCACCACGAACTGGCGGCGCCCCGAGCTGCTCATGGTCAGGTGGAGAATCAGCGCGGCGCGTTGGGAGATGAAGTCGAATGCGCTGTCGAGGGCAGCCGGGTTCTCGGCGGCAAACGTCAGCAGTGTAGTGCTGCGAAGACCGCTCAGCATGTCGACCAGAAGCTCCGCCCCGTTGCCGGCTTCGCGAAGATCCACGAGCGGGCCCACCGTGTCGATCACGATCCGGTCGGGCTCGCCCTCCTCCGTCAGGAATGCTTCGAGCTCCTCGAACACCTCGCGCGGCTCGATGCTTCGGCGGTAGCGCTCGCGAAAGCCCGACCGGAAGCAGGTCAACACCCAGCAACCCGCCCGCAGGTGATCCTCGAGATCGATCCCGATCGAGCGCGCCAGCTCGATCACGTCCTCGGGCCGCATCTGGGTGAGGTGCGCAACCTGCTCTCCCCGCCGGACGCCGTCCTCGAGGAAGTGAAGCGCCGCCACGGTCTTCCCCGTTCCCGGGCCACCGATCAGAGCGTGGAACCCCCCGGGGACCGGGCCGCTCAGGCGTTCGTCTAGTACCTCAATCCCGAAAGAGCCGGTCTGCTCGTCCAAAGTCTCGATCGCTTCGGCTTTGTGTAGGGGCAAAGCAGTCCGCCGTTCGGTCGGACGCCCTGACAGGGGGGAGGTCAGCGGGCAGGTCAGCAACCCAACAAAAAATTCCCACCGGCGAAGCGGGGGTTCGCGGCGGGAACCGGTTTGCGGATAGTAATCTAAGGGGTTTCGGCCCTGACCCGCAAGGTTGCCTGGCGGCGCGCCGCCGCTGCGGTGGATTGTAAGGCAGGCTACGGCATCAATTTTGGCGTGCCACCTGCACGATCGGTTGACGCGCCGCGCGCCGCGCCGGGAAGAAGCCGCCGATCAAGCCCATGACCAGGGCAAAGAGAACGCCGGCGAAGAGCAGATCGGGCGTCACCCGGAAGGCGAAGGCGACCTCGCTCATCGACTGCCAGTTCGTGGTGCTGGTCACGATGCCGTTCAGTGGCAGCGACAGCAGGCAACCGAGCAGGCCGCCGAGTATGGCGATGAGCGCCGCCTCGAATAGAAAGGAGAGCAGAACGCTTCCCGGTCGGAAGCCGAGGGTGCGCAGCACGGCGATCTCTGGGGCGCGGGCGCCCACGGCCGCATACATTGTGTTTATGGCGCCGAAGATCGCGCCGACGGCCATGATGGCGGCGATGAAGACCGCCGCGATGTTGAGGATGCGGGTCAGCAGGTACGACTGGTTCGCATAAAAGTCGAACTCGCGGTGCGCATCCACAGGAAGGCGCGGGTCGGCCTCGACCCTCTGCTTGATCTCGTCGTAGGCCGTTGGGTCGGCCATGCGGAACGTCATCGACTGGAAGAACTCACCGCGAAAAGCCGGCATGAACTGCTCGTTCTCGCCCCAGATCTCGGACTCGAAGGCCGAGCCCCCGGCCTCGAAATGTCCGACGACCGTCCAGTCGCGGTTCGCGAAGCTGATCGTTCCGCCGATCTCCGTACCGGCAAAGCGACCGACGATGCTCTCGCCGACGAGGATCTCCGGAGCCCCGGGCGTGATCATGCGCCCCGCGACGATCCTGACGTTCTTGCGGACCGCGAACGCCGCGGGGTTGATTCCGCGGGCAACGACCAGCGCGTCGCCACCACCCAGCCGATCCAGGCTGATCAGAACGTAGACTTCCGGGCTCACGAGCGGCTGGCCGTCCGATCCCCCCGCCACGAACGGCATCGCGGCGATGGTCGCGGCGGTCTCACGGCTGATGCCGCTGACCAGCTCGTTGTCGGCCCCGCTGCGCACGATGATCACGTTATCGCGTGCGCCCGTCTCGACCAGCGCGGCGCGAAAGCCACGCGACAGCGCCATCATCGCGATGAAGACCAGCACGACCAGCGCCATCCCCACCGCGGTGGCCAGCGTCGAGATCGGGCGCTGCCGAACGCTGCGGACGTTGTAGATCAACGGAATCGCCATGTCATTCCCTCGGCCTCGTTCAGGCCACCTGCCGAAGCGTGCGAGCCACCGTCAGGCGCGCCGCTTGCCAGGCGGGCACCAGACCGCTGATCAGCCCCAGAGCCAACGCGATCAGCAGGCCGATAACCGCGGTGCCCCACTCCACCTCGAACCCAGGCAACAGTCCGAGGGCGTTGAAACCGGTCCTGGCGAAAAGCAGTTTGGCACCGAACACGCCGATCAGACCTCCGACCACGGTGATCGTCGCGGCCTCGACCAGCACCAGCGTGAACAACAACCGGTCTTCGAAGCCCAGCGTCTTCATCACGGCGAATTCGCTGGTCCGCTCCCGGGCCGCCATCATCATCGTGTTGCCCGCCACGAGCAGGATGGCAAAGAACACCGCCAGACCCACCGCGTTCATCAGGAAGCCGACGTTTCCGTACATGGTGACAAAGCCCGTCTGAAAGGCGCGCTCGGTTTCCGTGCGCGTCGCCGCGCGCGAATTCTTGTAGTGCTCATCGATAGCGGTGGCGACCGACGCGGCGAGCGACGGGTCCGCCAGCTTCAGCACGTACCAGCCCGGCTGCGCCGGACGCAGCGAGTTCTCGTACAGGTAATCGTAGTGAAAGAAGAGCAGCTCGTCGCCGAAGCTCGGGTCCGTGGGGGTGTAGACGCCGCGAATGGTGAACGACCAGTCGCTCTTGCCGGGCCAGATCGGGGTCGTCAGTGGGATCGTCTGGCCGACCGACCAGCCGAAGCGTTTCAACAGCCCGGCGCCGACGATCGCGGCGGTGCGCTCTCGCATGAAAGCGCTCTTCTGAGCCGCGGGGATCACCAGCTCCGGGTACATGTCCAGATAAGACTCCACCCTGACCGCGAAGCTGGGGAAGAAATTCCGCGGGTTGTCCTGGTAGATTCCGTTGAACCAGCACGCCCAGGTGACCGACTCCACGCCCGGCACGGTCACCAGTTTCTGGTAGTACGCCTCGGGAAGGTCGAACACGATCGAGATCGCGCTGCGGGTCACCATGCGCGACTCGCTCCCGACCCGGGCCGCGTCCTCCAGCGTCGTGTTCACCGATCTCAGCGTGACGAACAGGAAGAGCGCCGCGGCCACGCTCAGGGTCGTCAGGATCGTTCGCCGCTTGCTCCGCCCCAGATTGGCCAGTATCAGGCGCGCGTACTTCATCGCGTCAGCACCCCCTTGTCGAGGTGCATGATCGCGTGCCCACGATCGGCGGCACGTTGATCGTGCGTCACCAGCAGAATCGTCTTCTGGTATTCGCCGTTAAGCCGTTGCAGCAGAGTCAGGACCTCGTCCGCCGAAGCCGCGTCCAGGTCGCCCGTCGGCTCATCCGCGAGGATGAGCGTCGGGTCGCTGACGATGGCGCGGGCGATCGCGACCCTCTGCTCTTGGCCGCCGGACAGCTGCCGCGGAAAGTGATCGGCGCGGTCGGTGAGGGCGACCACGCCCAGAGCGGTCATGACGTGCTCGCGCCGCTCCTTCTTGGACAGGCGCGTCAGCAGAAGGGGAAGCTCGACGTTCTGATACGCGGTCAAGACGGGAAGCAGGTTGTAGAGCTGGAAGATGAAACCCACGTGTCGAGCGCGCCACGCGGCCAGCCGGCGCGGCGACATACGGGTGACCTCCTCCTCTCCGACCACGATCGTGCCCGTGCTCGGCTTGTCGAGGCCGGCGACGAGATTAAGCAACGTCGTCTTTCCGCTGCCCGATGGACCCATCAAGACGAGGAATTCGCCCGACTGTATGGTGAGGTTGATGTCCTCGAACACGGAAATCGCCTGGCTGTCCCGCTCGTAGACCTTCGACAGATCACGAATCTCTACCAGTCCCATACTCAACTCGCTCTATCCCCGGGTTACCCGAACCCGCTCGCCGTCCTCGAGCCCCTCCGATCCCACGATCACCACCTGCTCGCCGCCCTGTAGGCCGCGACGGACCTCGCGCCAACCCCCGGTCACCGGCGCCGCCTCGATCTCACGACGCTCGACCCGCTCCTGACTCACCACCCAAACGATCTGGACGCCCCCCTCGACCTGGACCGCCGAGGCCGGGACGAAGACGCGTGCCGGGCCCGCCTCACGCCGCGCGCCCGCCGCGGTCTCGAGAAACTCGACCTTCGCGCCCATCTCCGGCAGGATGCGCGGGTCGCGATCTTCGATGCTCACCTTCACCAGCACCGTCGCCTTCTGCCGGTCGGCCGTCGGCACGATCTGGCGCACAAGACCGCGGAACGTGGTGTCGGGGTAGGCGTCCAGAGTGATCAGCGCCGCTTGCTCGTGAGCGACACGCCCGATGTACGACTCGTTGACGTCCACCTCGACCTCGAGGGTCGCGAAGTCGGCCATCGTCACCACGGCGCCCCGAGTGAGGCCGCCGCCCGTCACCGCCGGCGCCACCACCTCGCCCACCTCGGCGTCCTTGCGCAGCACCGTCCCGTCGAAGGGGGCGCGGATATACGTGTTCTCCAGGTTGGCTCGCGCCACACCCACGGCCGCCTCCGCCGCCTCCGCCTGCGCCCCCACCCGGCCGACGCGCGCCTCGGCGCTGGCCAGATTCGATTCCAACCGCTCCGCCTCCTGAGTCGATATCAGATTCTTCGCCAAAAGGTCACGGGCCCGCTCGACGTCGCGCCGCAGCTGATCGCGCTCGGTCTCCGCCTCGAGCAAGCCGGCGCGCGCCGTCGCGTGGTCGGCCTCGCGCTGGGCGAGCGCCGCCTCGTAATCCGAGGCCTCGAGCCGGGCGATCACCTCGCCTCGCTTCACGACCGAGCCCTCCTCGACGCCGAGGTACTCGAGGCGCCCGGTGATCTTGGACGAGACCGAGGCCTTGGTGCGGGCCACGACGTAGCCGTTGGCGGTCACGCCGGTGGACGGTCCCCCGCCACCGCGGAGCTCGACGAGCGCCACCTGAACCGTGGGCCGCTGGGTGCCGCGGGCGAGGAAGAAGAGCAGGACAAGCAGAAAGGCGCCGACGGCGATGAGGGCGCTATAGAGCAAGGCGCGACGGACGCCCGGGTGCGGGCGATCGCGATCAATGCGGAGCCGAGAGAGGTCGTGTGGGGTCTGGCTCATCCGGGTCGAACGGATCATAGAGGTGCTGGCGCAGGGTTACAAGGCGCCCGCGGGCGGGCGGCTCTGAGGGTTGCGCGGCGGGCGCGGCGGCGCGATCTTTACACCGTACATATTGGCAGACACAGTACCACCTCAACTTTACGCTGTCAAGATCCTGTGGGCCACAAGGCGCGACCCCCCTCCAAAAAGGCCTACCACCACGGCGACCTCCGCCCCGCTCTCGTCGACGCCGCCCTCGCCATCGTCCAGCGCCACGGCCTCCCCGCCCTCACCATGCGCGCCGTCGCCCGCAAGGCCAAAGTCAGCCACATGGCCGCCTATCACCACTTCGCCGACAAGGCCGCCCTCGTCGCCGCCGTGGCCGAGGAGGGCTTTCGCGCCCTGCGGCGCGAGATGCTCGAGCGGATCGCCCGCTTTCCCGACAACCCCTTCGCTCGCCTGCGGGAATTGGGCATCGCCTACGTCGTCTTCGCGGTCAAGAACCCGAACCTGTTCCGCGTCATGTTCGGCCCCCTGACCGCGGCCGACTCCCAACACCCGGGGCTGGCGGAAGCCGCCTCCGCCACCTTCGACGAACTGCTGGGTCTGGTGCGTGGATCGCAGGAGTCGAAGGCGACGACCGACGACGTGACCCGACAGATCGGCGTCACCGCCTGGGCGCTGGTCCACGGACTGGCGATGCTCTGTATCGATGGCCAGCTGGGCTCCGAGGGCGCCGAGCCCGAGCATGCGGAACGGCTCGCCTACATGGTCACCGGCGGACTGTTCCACGGTCTTCGTGACAGGAGCGGCGACTCGCAGGAAAACGCCGATCGCACGCAGCGCTAGCGAGGCTTCGCGTCGTCCATCGGTCCCAGATCCGCCCGGCTCGTCTTTAGAGGAAGCTTATCGGTCGCCGCGGCCGGGAGGGCAGGCGGGATCAGCCGGGCGAATCGCGGGATCAGCGGGCAGATCAACGACCGGCCGTGACGAACCGTCGTGGGGTCCTGCATTCAACCCTACACGGCAGCGGTCGATCTTATTCACTCAGGCTAGGAGAGAAGCACTGCCGGAAGCGAGGCGAGGGAGTCGATCACCAGGTCCGGCACGACGTCGGAGGCATCCAGCTCCTCCGCCCTGAACTTGCCGGTTCGAACGAGGAAGCCCTGGCAGCCGGCCGCCTGGGCACCGGCAACATCCGCCAGCAGATCGTCGCCGACCATCGCCACGGCGCTCAGGTCGAGGTTCATCGAGCGGGCCGCCGCTTCGAACAGCGGCCGGCTCGGCTTGCCCACCAGCGTGGCGGTCCGCCCGGTCGCGTACTCGAAGGCAGCGACGAAGGCGCCGACGTCGAGCACGAGCCGGCCTTCCGGCTTCCAGTAGCGGTTTCGATGCAGCGCGAGGAACTCGGCGCCGTCGAGCAGCCAGCCGAACACGCGGTTCATCATCTCGAAGCTCCAACCCGGGCCCAGGTCGCCGACCACCACCGCGACGGGGCTTTCGTCGACGATCTCGAAATCCGCGAACTCCTCGAAGGCGTGCTCGGGCAGACAGAGCGCCACCCGGCGCAGGCCGCGCTGGCTCAGCCAGGCGCTCGCGGCCAGGGCCGGTGTGAAGATGTCGTCGGCCGACGCGGCGACGTCGACATCGCGCAGCCACTGAGCGATGGTGCTCCGCGGCACCCGGGTCGTATTGGTGACGAAGCGGACTGACACGCCTCCCTCGCGCAGCGCCCGCACCGCGTCCGCCGACCCGGCGATCGCCTGCCCGTCTTCATAGACCGTGCCGTCCAGATCGAGAAGCAGTCCGGAGGGTCGCTTGCGCATCGTCATGGCCGATCCGTCAGTTCCGCAGCGGGCGGATGCGCAGGACCGATCCCTCCAGCTCCAGATCGGCGCGCGCCGCGCTGAGCTGCAGGCCGGGGGCTTTCAGCTCCAGCTTTTCCACGCCAAGCGGGTCTTCGAGTTGAGCGGGCTCGAGCGGCACGCCGTCGGCGCTCAGCCGAAGCTCGCCCAACGGCCCGACCACCGCCCGCACGGTCGCCTGCCTTTGATCGTGAACCACAGGTGTCGTGAACTCGGCCCGCAGTGCCGAGCCGGCACACAGCACCAGCCAGCGCGTGTGCAACAGAACGCCCTCGTCCACCTGGAGAAGGTTCTGGGGGTCGATGCCGCACAATCCCACGAAGCCGAGTCCCTCGCTCATGATCACCACCTGGACGCCGGGCCGCGAGAGGGCGCTGTCGACCCGGGCGCGTCTCGACTCGCGCAGCTCGGCCACCGACCGCCGCGCCGTCGCCCCCAGCGCCGCCGCATCGAATTCGCGCCCCGCCCGGGCGCGGAGCTCCCGCTCGCCCTCGCGGTAGCCGACGTACTCGGCCAGCAAGTCGTGAAGCGTCAGGTTCGACTCGACGAGACGCGTCTTCCATTCGGCTCGGCCGAATCGATCGAGCAAAGACGCCAGAGCCGAACCGGTGCTGTAGTAGCGGAGACGAAACGAGCGTTCACGCTCACCGATCAAGTCATCGAGGGCGCCGAGCATCCGCGCCGCCTCTACGCGCGCCTCGTCGCGCCAGCCGAGGGTCGGGTCTTCGGCAAAAAGTTGCAGGGCCCGTAGGCCCGCGTATTGTGCCAGCCCCTCGTTCAACTCGGCGGCCGTCTCGAACTCGGCCAGGTCGGAGTCGAACGATCGCTGGCGGCTCTCGCGCACAGCGACGAACTGCCGCACCCGTTCGCGGGCATCGTCCTTCGCGGCGAGCGCCGCGGCCAGCAGCCGGCCTTCGAGGGCGATCTCGGCTTCGTTGACCGGATCGAACACGGGATAACGCGTCACCAGGAAAGAGTTCTCGCCCTGGCCGAAACGACGGTCGTCACGGCTCACGGCCGCCTGAAAGGCGTGGAACATCTCGTGAATTGTTATCCCAACCAGCGAGGCCAGCTCGAGTTCATTTACGACGACTTGAGCGACTTGCCGGCCCTCGAGGTTGACCGACGTGCTCGCCGCTCCGCCAGCGGTCTCCGAAGCCCAGCCCGCGTTGCTGAGACCCGTTAACGGGGTGAATCCCTCAGGAAGCTCACTCGTCCACCCCAGCAACAGCCGACCGCTCGCCGACAGCACGTAGACGACCGGAATCGACTCGGGTTGGAAGCCCGGCCATATCGCGCCGGGCCTCCGGGCGCCCAGGGTCTGAATGTGGCGGTGCGCATCGACGAGAGCGTCGACGGCCTCGGCCGGGGGCATCTGACCGAGCCCCGGCCGTGCGAACAGGGTGAAGGCGAGCACAGCGGTGTAGAAACCCGACCAACGCATCATCCGTCTCCAGTCGTCTAAGTTTTCGGCAGAGGACTATAAGCTGCGCGAGGCTCGGCGCACCAGCGAACGCCGGGCCCAGATCCTTGACGCGCGGCGTCCGGGATGCGTGCATCCTCTGAGAACGGAGTGGAAGGCGGAGAGTTGCGGGGGGCGGTGCGCGCCTGCTAGCGTGCCCGGTCCAGGCCAAGGGACGACCAGGGGCTCCCTACCGGTCTGTCGCCGAGAGCCGTGGGGTTCTAATCGTGCCGACACGTCGTCTATGAATCAAAGGGCAACTGCCATGCGCTCAACCGTGAACGTTATTCAGCTCGTCGCGCTCGGACTTCTGTTGCCGGGCACTTTACAAGCGCAGCACGATGCATCTCCCTACGCCGGCCACCAGAACCGGGAGATCAAAGCCCTGTCCGCCGAAGAGGTCGCGGCGCTGCTGAACGGTGAGGGTATGGGGATGGCCCTCCCGGCGGAACTGCACGGCTACCCGGGGCCGCGTCACGTCCTCGAGCTGGCGGCCCAGCTGGAATTGAGCGCCGAACAGACCGCCGCCACGCAGCGCATCTTTGACACGATGAAGCAGCAGGCGGTGGAGCTGGGCAAGCAGATCGTCGAGCTAGAGCATCGCCTCGACCGCGCCTTCGCGGATGCCACCGTAAACCGCGCCCAACTCGACCAGCTGACCGGCGAGATCGCGCGCGCGCAGGGCCGGCTGCGCGCCGTTCACCTGGGCGCGCACCTCGAGTTGGCCAGCGTTCTCAGCGACGCACAGCGTGAGAGTTACGCCCGGCTGCGGGGTTATGCAGCGGATCACCACTAGTACCGATCGACGAAGGCCGCATCACCCGCGGCGCCGGAAGCGCCGAAGATAGCCACGGGAAGCGCCTCTGTGGTGCAGTGCTCCGTGTGAATGAAGGACGAGAAGCCGGCGGACTCGGCTTGCGTCGCATCACCGTCGAGTACCACCGTGCGCGGTCATTTCAGGCGGACGAAGCGATTGCCGACGCGACGCCCGCTCAGAACCCGACTCGAGGAGCACAACGCATGCCTCAATGCCACTGGCTCGTCTCTGCTCGACGGCCCCTGCTCTTGGCTCTCGCCGCAGGCACGCTGGGAGCTTGTGCGACCGAGCGACCGCGGCAGCCCAACATCCTGTTCGTCTTCTCCGACGACCACGCCGCGCACGCCGTCAGCGCCTACGGCTCGCGCATCAACGAGACACCGAACATCGACCGGCTGGCCAATGAAGGCATGGTGTTCCTCAACGCGTTCGTCACCAACTCGATCTGCGCCCCCAGCCGCGCCACCGTCCTGACCGGTAAATACGGACACCTCACCGGCGTGATGCCGAACCGCGAGCCGCTGCATAGCACCGAGGAGACCTTCCCGAAGCTCCTGCGGGCGGCAGGCTACCAGACCGCTCTGTTCGGCAAGTGGCACCTGAAGAACCGCCCGTAGGTGTTCGACCATTACGAGGTGCTCTGGGACCAGGGCACCTACTACAATCCCTGGCTGTTCAGCCCCACCGACAGCACCCATCACCGGGGTTACACCACCGACGTTATCACCGACCGGACGCTCGACTGGCTCGCCAACACCCGCGACTCGGGGCGGCCTTTCCTGCTCATGTACCAGCACAAGGCGCCGCACCGGCGCTGGGACCCGGGCCCGGACTATCTCAACCTGTACGACGACCGGGAGATCCCGGAGCCCGAGACGCTGTTCGACGACTACGCGAACCGGACGGCGGCGGCGCGTACCCAGGAGATGACGATCGCCCACCACCTGGACGAGCGCGACCTGAAGTTCACGGCGCCGCCTGAGCTGGACGCCGAGCAGCTGGCCGTCTGGAACTCCGCCTACGATCCGAAGAACGAGGCGTTCGGTGCCGCTGGCCTAGAGGGCGACGAGCTGGTGCGCTGGAAATATCAGCGCTACATCAAAGACTACCTGCGAACGGTCGCCTCCATCGACGAGAACCTCGGCAGGGTGCTCGACTATCTCGATCAGGCCGGCCTGACCGAGAACACCGTCGTCATCTACACATCCGACCAGGGCTTCTTCCTGGGTGAGCACGGCTGGTACGACAAGCGCTGGATGTACGAGGAATCGCTGCGGACGCCGCTCATCGTCCGCTGGCCCGCGCAGATCGCGCCCGGTTCCCGCAACGAGGACCTGGTCCAGAACCTC
>CAYGCC010000452.1:0-1538 GCA_964348165.1 uncultured Gemmatimonadota bacterium
AGCTTCATCGCTCGTTCGTACACGCGAAGGAAACGGAGGTAGCGCAGGAAGGCGCCGGTGGCGAGCTGGCGACACAGTGTCCAAAGGTAGCGTGCGGCACGCGACGTCTTAGGAAACCCATCAAACGCCACTGCGACGGCTGCTTGAAGCTCGCCGTTTCGCTCCAGCCCGAACACGGCGGCGGCCGGATCAGCGAGTGTCAGATCGAAGAAGGCGTGCCAGTAGAGCTGGAAGCGCCGAGCGTCGAGCCCCAGTGCCTTCATGTAGAATGAATTCCCGTGGAACCCGTCGTTGGCGAGCTGAGTGACGACGTCCTTGTCGTCCGGCCCCAACTGTCGGAAACGGACCGGCGACCCAGCGCTATGCTGCATGGCCATCATCCCATTCAGTATCACGGCTCACCATGTCGTCGAACGTCTCGCGGCGCCGAAGCAGCCTGGCGTTGCCCTGGCTCACAGCAATGATAGGTGGCCGCGGGACTCCGAAGTTCGTCTCCTGCCCAGTGAAGTAGGCGCCGGCGTCGCACACGGCTAGCACGTCGCCGGGCTGGATCGGCGGCATGCGCTTGCTGCGATGATCCAATCGGCGCTGAAGCAGACCGGGCCGACCAACGTGTAGCGTTCGCTGCGTGGCGCCCGAGCCGCTCGGCAGAGGAGCACCTAGTGGTACTCGTAGTTGAGCGGGAACGCCACGGTGCCGGCGGCGCCATCGGTTATCACCCGGGGCGCCGCAGCTGGCGGCGCCTCGCCCGCCGCCACGGCTGACGCGACCGTCGACCGTCGCTCGATCGCAGTGCTCCCCTTCGCCAACATGAGCGGCGATCCCGAGAACGAATACTTTAGCGACGGCATCACCGACGACATCATCACGCACCTCTCCAAGCTCTCCGATCTCAAGGTTATCTCCCGCACCTCGGTGATGCGTTTCAAGGAGACCGACAAGAGCCTGGGCGAGATCGCCGCCGAGCTCGGGGTGGTGACGATCCTGGAAGGCGGCGTGCGGCGGAGTGGCGACCGGGTGCGGATCAACGCGCAGCTGATCGATGCGCTGAGCGATGAACACATCTGGGCGGAGCAGTACAACCGCGAGCTGACCGACGTCTTCGCCATCCAGAGCGATGTCGCGCTGCAGATCGCGGGCGCGCTGCACGCGCGGCTCTCTCCCGAAGAGCGAGGACGCGTCGAGAGGAGACCGACGGAGAACCTAGGGGCCTACAACCTCTACTTGCAGGGACGCTACTTCTGGAACAAGCGGACACGTGAAGGGCTGGAGACGGCGATCGAATACTTCGAGCGGGCGATCGAGCTGGACCCCGAGTAAGCGCTCGCCTGGGTCGGCCTAGCCGATTCCCACACCATACGCGCCGATTGGGGATACATCTCACCCGAGGAAAGTCTGGAAGCTTCAACGGCCGCGGCCACGAAGGCGCTTGAGATCGATGAGACGCTGGGCGAGGCGCACATAGCGCTGGCGCAGATCCACATACATCAAAGGGACTGGTCGGCCGCCACGGCGGAGTTCGAGCGCGGCCTCCGCCT
>CAYGCC010000453.1:0-4677 GCA_964348165.1 uncultured Gemmatimonadota bacterium
CGAGCGCCTGCAGCGACTCGATCGCGGCCTCAAACGACGACGGGTTCGCGTTGTAGCAATCGATGATGAGTGTGAGTCCGTTCAATCGCCGTGTCTCTCCGCGCATCGACGGCATCCGGAAGTCACCGAGTCGTCGCGCCGACTCTCGCAGATCGACCCGCAAGCGTCCGGCGAGCGAGACGGCGAACAGCGCATCGCGGATCAGGTGAGTGCCGAAGCCCGGCAGTCGGAACTCGACGCCGCGGTAGACCCACTCCACGCCATCTGCGGACTGCGACCAGCGTTCGGGTCGTTCATCGGCCGCCTCGCTCAGACCGACGCCACGAACAGCCGAGCAGCGCTCGCGAGCCCGCTGAACCAGTTCGGGCGGCTCGTCCGCCACCAGCGCCAGCCCGTCGCGCGGCAAGGCGTCGAGCAGTGTCAGCTTCTCCTCCATCACCCCCGCCAAGTCTCCCAGACCCTCGAGATGGCCCGCGCCCACCGCGGTGATCACGCCGTAGTTCGGTGCCGCGATGCGTGCCAGCTTTCCCACCTCGCCCGGCTGATTGGACGCGATCTCGAGGACCCAGATCTGCCGCGCCTCGGGCGCTGCGAGAACCGAGAGCGGCAGGCCGACGAGGTTGTTGAAGTTGCCAGGGCTGGCATACGCGTCGGGGCCGATGGCCGCCGCCGTCAGCTCGCGCGTCGTCGTCTTGCCGCTCGTTCCCGTGATGCCGATCACCTTCGGATCCAACGCTCGCCGTCGCGCCGCCGCCAGCCGGCCCAGCGCCTCCAGCGCATCGTCGACCAGGAATAGCTCGAAGTCGTCGGCGGCTTCCGTCGTGCGTCGCTCCACCACCGCGCCGACCGCTCCAGCCTCGCGAGCGGCCGCCACGAAGTCTCCACCGTCGTAACGAGCGCCACGCAGCGCGACGAACAGCTCACCAGGCCGCACGCTACGGGAGTCGGTCGAGATCCCCGAGTAGGTGCCGGCGGCTCGCCCCTCAGCGGACACGCCCAGAGCCCGGGCCACTCGCTCGCTGGTCCAGGTGAAGTCCGGCATCACGGACTCTTGGGCTGCTTCGCCTGAAGCTCCTTGACGATCTCCGCCTCGTCGAAGGGGAGCCGCTTCCCAGCGATGATCTGCACCACCTCGTGACCCTTTCCCGCTAGCAGCACCGCATCCTCGGCGCGGGCGAGCTGGAGCGCGCGAGCTATGGCTGCCCGGCGGTCCACGATCTGCTCGTAGGCCGCACCCTCGAGCCCCGGCAGGATATCAGCCACGATTTTGGCCGGCGGTTCCGATCTGGGGTTGTCCGACGTCACGATCGCGTAGTCCGAGCCCTCCGCCACCGCCCGGCCCATCAACGGTCGTTTTCCCGGATCCCGGTCCCCACCACACCCAAAGACCACGATGAGCCGGCCGGCGACGATCGGACGCAGCGCCGCCAGCGCCGCTTGCAGCGCGTCAGGCGTGTGCGCGTAATCGCGAATCACTCGGGGCGACTCGCTCAACACCTCCAGTCGCCCCGGCACTGGCGGCGCGACCGATAGAGCCTCCGCCAGCGCCGTGGTCTCGAGGCCGCACGCTCCGGCGGCTGCCGCGGCGGCCAGCGCGTTGATCACGTTGAAGCCGCCCAGCAAAGGGAGCCGCACAGGCGCCGAGCCCTTCGGCGTCGCCAGGGTCCAGCTCGAGCCGCGTGGGCCGAGCTTTACATCGCGCGCCCCGTATTCCGCCGGGGCGGACAGACCGAAGCGGACGGTACGCTCATCGGTCAGCAAGCCGGCCCAGGCAGGATCATCGGCATTGATCACGAGTGCGCCGTCCGGGGCGACGAGCTCCGCCAACCTGAGTTTCACGTTACGGTACTCGTCCAGGTCCGCGTGGTAGTCGCGGTGGTCGCGGCACAGGTAGGTGAAAACGCCGACACCGAAGCGCGCACCGTCCACCCGTCCCTGCGCCAGCGCGTGGGACGAGACCTCGCTGATCACGAACTCCACCCCGCTCGACTTGAACTCGGCCAGTCGCCCGGCGAACTCGACTGGGCCCAGCGTGGTCAACGGCGTCGGCGCCACGCTTCCCCCGGCCGCTCGAACGCCGAGCGTCCCCAGAGATCCGCTCGGCCCCCGCCGCGACAGAATGTGCCAGAGCAGGTGAACCGTCGTGGTCTTGCCGTTGGTCCCGGTCACGCCGACGAGCTTCAGCCCGGCGGCCGGGTCACCAAAAACGACGTGCGCCGCGACGGCGGCGGCGCGGCGGGAGTCGGCGACTTTGAACTGAGGCAGGTCCAGCGTGTCATCCGGTTCTTCAACGAGCGCTGCGACCGCGCCGGCCGCGGCCGCCTGCTTCAGGAAACGATGACCATCCAGGACGTGCCCACGAATCGCGCAAAACAGATCACCCGCTTCGACGCGTCGCGAATCATCGCTGATGCCCCTGACCGCGATGTCCGCATGGAGCGCCGGGCCGGCCAATCCACTGGAGCGAAGACGTGCGAGTATCTCGGCGATCGGAATCATCCCGTGCCTGGCCTGTCGCTCGGCGGTGGACTTCGAGTTGAACCTTCCACAACCACACGCTCGCCCCGGCGTAGAATCGTCCCGACCGCTGGCTCCATCGACACCACACGTCCACCTCCCCGCACAACGACTCGCCAACCCGCCGCGTGCAACCGCTGAGCGGCCGCCCGCAGCGAAAGCCCTCTCACTTCGGGCAGTTTCGCCGGTTCGCGGAACGTCAGACGATCCCCAGGACCGTGACCATCCCGCAGCAACGGCGCGTCGAGGGCGAAAACATAAGGGCCACCGGCCGGCGCCTGACCCGCTGTTACTCCCGCCTGTTCGTCCGGAATCTCCGGCTCCCCCATCAGCGGCGGCGCCGACCAGTAGCTTCCCGCGAGAGCGGCGCGCACGGCAGTACGCATGACCGGCGCAGCGGTCACGGCCCCGTAGTACGGTCCGCTCGGTTCATCGAGTTTGATCAGGATAACGAGTTGAGGGTTCTGGGACGGTACCAGACCGACGAACGATGATGTGTACGCCCGACCCGAGTAACCCAACACCCGATCGAAGCGCCAGGCTGTGCCGGTCTTGCCGCCAACGCTCAAGCCCTTCACCTCCGCGCTCCGTCCCGTCCCCTGCGTAACGGCCTGAGCCAGCACTTGCCGAAGCTCGATGGCGACCGCTTCAGGTATCACACGCCGAATGGCTTCGGGCTTCAGCTGCCAGCGTGGTCTGCCGTCCGCACCGCGCGCCTCGCGCACGAGCTGCGGTCGCATCAGCAGACCGCCATTGGCGAGCACACCGTACGCCAACACGAGCTGCAACGGGGTGACCGCAACCTCGTAACCGATCGCCAGCGAGGCCCGGCTTTGTGCCGACCAGTGAGACGGCTTTCGCAGCAGCCCGGCCGACTCGGATGGATACGTGAGACCGGTCGGCGTACCGAAGCCGAAATTGCGCAGATAGCTGAACTGCACCCCCTGCGGCAGCCGTTCCGCGAACTTCGCCATCGCCACGTTGCTCGACACGGCGAGCGCCTGGGCCAGGCTCACACGACCGTGAGGACGCTCGTCGCGGATCGTCCGACCCGCCGCCTGGTAGCGGCCTTCGCCCGTGTCCACGGCGTCGTTGAGTGTGACCAGCCCCTCGGCAAGCAGGGCCGCGACCGTAAAAGGCTTCAGCGTCGAACCGGCCTCGTAAGGCTCGGTGGCCGCGGCCAGGTTCGGCGTCGGCGATCCCCGGCGGCGGCTGGCCGCCGCCAGCAGTTCGCCGGTCCTCGGATCGAGGATCAACAGGTCCCCACCCGTTGCGTGCGATTCCGCGATCGCGTCTTCCAGCACCGACTCGGCCAACGACTGCATCTCGGCGTCGAGGGTCAGATGGACGTCGCCGCCCGGCGTGGGGGGCACCACTGTCGTCACCAGCCACGCCGCCGAGGCGCCCGTCGCATCGCGACGCTGGACCCCGAAGCCCGGCTGACCCGCCAGGACCGAGTCGAGGCTCAGCTCCAGCCCACTCTGACCCCGCCCATGGCCGTCGACCCGGCCGATGATCTCCGCCGCCAGCTGCCCCCGGGGGTAGAACCGCTCCACCACCGGCTCTGGGTACAGGCCGACGCCGATCTCGGCCTCCAGACGCTCCTTTTCGAGCGCCGAGTAGGTGCCCGACAAGATGACCCACCGCCGCTTCCCCTCGGCGATGCGCCGAATCGTCTGGGAGCGAAGTTTGAGAGCCCGGCCCAGCACCGCCGCCGCCTGCCGCCGGTCACGCAGCTCCAGCGGCGCCACCGAGATCCGGTAGGTGGTCCGGCTGACGACCAGCTCCCGGCCCTCGCGGTCTAGGATCGCGCCTCGCGGAGCGGGCAGCGGGACCCGCTGCTCGTGCTGAGCCAGAGCCTCGCCACGCCAACGTTCACCCTGCAGCACCTGAAGCTGGACCGCCCTCCCCAGGACCAGCAACGACCCGAGGGTAAGAGCGAACTGCAGCAGCCCATGTCGGAGCTGCCGACGCCGCGCTTGGCGTGCGCCCGACCTCACGGCGAGCCTCCCCGGACCCTCTCGGCCTCGCCCCGCAAGTCCAGGATGACCAGCTCATCCTCTGTCGGGAGATGCATGCCGAGACGCTCCGCCGCCCGGACGACCCGGGCCCGGCTGCGTAGATGCTCGATATCCTGCTCAAGCTCGGCGCGTATCACGT
>CAYGCC010000454.1:0-1798 GCA_964348165.1 uncultured Gemmatimonadota bacterium
GTTGCGCGCGCTGTTGCGGCGCGCCGACATCGCCGAGACGCTGACGAAGCTGCTGATCGACAACGTTTATCGCTTCGTCATCCTCGGCCTCGGCTTGGTGATGGCCGCCAGCCAGCTGGGGATCAACGTCGGCGCGGCGCTGGCGGGGATCGGCGTCGCCGGCATCGCCGTCGGCTTTGCCGCCCAGGACTCGATCGCCAACTCGATCGCCGGCTTCCTGATCTTCTGGGACAAGCCGTTCCAGGTCGGGCACTACATCACGGCACAGGGTCGGTACGGCGAGGTGCGGAACATCACGCTGCGCACGACGCGGATCCGCACCATGGAGAACACCTACTTCGTGATCCCGAACCGCAAGATGATCGAGGAGGCCCTGGTCAATCACTCGATGTACGGCGAGACCCGGGTCAACGTACCGCTCGGCATCGCTTACAAGGAGAATATCCCGCAGGCGCGCGAGGTGCTGCTGAAGGCCGCCCGCTCGATCGAGGGCGTCCTCGATGAGCCGGCGCCGGCCATGGTCGTCACCGAGCTCGGGAACTCCAGCGTCAACCTCGAGGTGCGCGTCTGGATCACCGACGCCGCCGACGAGCGGCGCGTCTTTTTCAGCACGCTCGAGGCCTGCAAGCTGGCGCTGGACGAGGCGGGGATCGAGATCCCCTTCCCGCACCTGCAGCTGTTCGTGGACACCGTGGAGGACTCGGTCTGGGAAGGCGCCGCCGCGCTCACCGCCCAGAGTGGCGGCAACCGGTCGCGGAGCTGAGGATCGCCCCTCGCATGATGCGCCGCCCTAGACCCAACCGAAGCGTACCAGCGTGCGGTTGGCCCGCAAGGCGAAAATACCCGCCAGCGCGATCAAGACCGCGGTCAGAGCCGGGCTGAAAGTCCCATAGACCTGCAGGCCGAGAATAATCGTGACGATCACGAGAAACAGACAGACGGTCGCCAGACGCTTGCGGGTCACCCGATACGGTTTGAGGCGCGCCGTCAAGTCCGCTGGAGGTACAGTGTCCGGGCCGATATCGGCGATCAGAGCCTCTATTCTCGGTTGTAGGCCAAAATGGACGTACGACAGCAGCGCCATCAGCGCGAGCAGCAGCAGCGTCTTGGCGAGCACGACCCAATTGGCCCATAGCGCTCCGAGACCGAGCGGACCGGCGACGAGTAACAGGACGCCAGAGACCAGAACGGTTGCCTGAAACACGAAGCAACGGGTCGCGCCGCGCCGAATGATGTTCTCCATATACCGGTCGGCAAAGTAGTTGAACGACGTGGCCAGCTGCGCGCGCTCATTGACGACGATCAGATTGAACAGCGGGATGGCCATGAAGACGAAAGCCAGCACGTGCACGAACTTCAAGACGGCGTAGGCACTTCCCATCTCAGTCAGGCTCCACGGTTCGATTGTTTCGCCGGGGCTCTCCTCCGTATCAGCTCAGTCGACGTTAAAACGCCACCACCTTGTCCGCCCATAACGTCCACTCGGTCACTTCGGCCATCGAGCTGCGGCGGCCGCCGCTCACGAGTTCGTCCTGCGTGATCCCGCGCGCGTCCCTGCACGAACCGCACACACCGACCTCGACGCCACGCTTAGTCAACCCGCTCAACATCGTTTCGATATTGTAGTAGCCGGTTGGTACCCGCTGGCCTTTCTTCGCGCAGGCCGCCGCATCCC
Source organism: uncultured Gemmatimonadota bacterium (assembly GCA_964348165.1). Lineage (GTDB taxonomy): Bacteria > Gemmatimonadota > Gemmatimonadetes > Palauibacterales > KS3-K002 > CAYGAJ01. The sequence goes on from CAYGCC010000454.1 coordinate 1,676, forward strand.
CGATAAGGAAGACGCGGACCGACGTTCCGGCTCCGGCCAGGGAATTCGCCAGACGAAGACCGTTGTAAGACTGTTCGCTACCGTAAGGTGCTTCGTTCAGTATGATGAGCGCTTTCATGTCGG
>CAYGCC010000455.1:0-2114 GCA_964348165.1 uncultured Gemmatimonadota bacterium
GCCGTGGACGCCCGGATGATTGAGCAATCTGGGATCGGGCGCTATTTGTGCGAGTTGTTGCAACGCCTCCAGGGCTATGCGCCGGAGTTGAGACTGATATTGGTGGGTGATCCGGCGACGCTAGGTCCGAGGGGTTGGCACTCGGAACTGCGCCGGTTTCGCGCGCCCACATACTCCCTCCGCGAGCAAGTGGTAGGCGCTCAGGTATTCCGTACATTACGGGCGGACCTCGTACTCTTTCCGCATTACAACGTGCCGCTCCATGTGGGCTCGCCGTTCGTAGTCACTGTTCATGATCTCACGCAGCTTCGCTTTCCTCAGACGTTTGGCCGGCTGCGCTCCCGTCTGGCTCGGATGGTGATGGGCCGTGCTGTGCGCCGGGCACGGCGTGTGATCACCGTGTCGGATACGACGCGAGTTGACTTAGAGCGGGCTTTTCCGCAGGCGCGAGGACGGATTTCGCGCGTGTACAACGGGGTCGCCGAGGTATTTCGACCGTTAAGCCGGGCAGACGGGGACGCGTTCCGCCGACAGCGGGGCTTGCCCGCCCGCTATGTGGTCACGGTCGGAAACCGAAAGCCCCACAAGAACCTTGAGGTCGCCGCGGACGCCATGCGGTGGGTGCACCGGGCGATGGGGGACGTGGGTTGGGTTGTCGTGGGCCGACGTTTCGCGAAACGCGACCCGGTCGATGCGAGACGAGAGGAATTGGGAAGTGCGTTGGTCGAGTATCCGCACCTCAGCGATGCGGAGCTGCGGCATGTCTACGCCGCGGCGACCGCGCTTCTCATGCCGTCACGGTGGGAAGGATTCGGACTGCCTGCGCTCGAAGCGATGGCGTGTGGCACACCCGTGGTCGTTGCGGACATACCGGCGCTCGCCGAGGTTGTGGGAGCGGCGGGCGTCCGCTGCGACCCTGGAGATGTGCCGGCCTTCGTCGAGGCGCTAGGCCGTATCGTGGCCGACCGGGAATGGCACGCTCAGCTCAGCCGCAAGGGAGTGGAGCGGGCGCGCCAGTTCAATTGGGACGTCACGGCCGAACAGACTTGGTCTATCTTGTGCGAAGCGGCGGGCGCAACGTTCCACCGCCCTCTCGCCACGGCCTCCGGATGAGCGCTAGAGACGTGCTGCCAATCTTCTTGTCGGAGAGGCCGGTGGACGACGCGAGCGAGAGCCCGGCTCGTCAGCGCTGGACGCGCCGGCGGTTTCTGGGCGCAGCCGCGAAGGCGGGAGCTGTCGCTTGGGCCTCCGGGGTCGGAGGCTGCCTGCGGACACTCACCGCTCCGTCGCTCAACTGTGGCCGCGGCGCCGATAAGGCCGACCTGCCGAACTTCGTGATGATTCTGGCGGACGACCTCGGGTACGGTGACCTCGGGTGCTTCGGCCAAAGCCTGATACAAACTCCTAACATCGACGGTATCGCAGCTCAGGGAGTCCGGCTCACCGACTTTTACGTCCCGGCTTCGGTCTGTACGCCCACGCGCGCCGCGCTGCTGACCGGGCGTTACCCCGTGCGCACCGGCATGACGTGGGCGCTCGCGCCAGGCGACACTCAGAGCTTGCCCGAGAGCGAGCTGACGTTGGCAGAGGCGTTACGTCAAGAAGGATACGCGACGGCCTGCATCGGGAAGTGGCATCTGGGTCATCACTCGTCGGAAAACTTACCGAATAATCATGGCTTTGAGTATTTCTATGGGATTCCATACTCGCACGACTTGGAACCGCTTCCGCTCTACCGGAACGAACAGGTATTGACGGCGTCTGCGAATCCCACCGCCTTCCTCGTCGATCTGGTTAGCGAAGCGACGGCCTTTATCAAGCGTGCGGGCGACCGGCCATTCTTTCTTTATCTGCCTCACATTATGCCGCATATTCCATTGACGGTACCGGCTGAGTTCGTGGGCAAATCGGCGGCGGGTATTTACGGCGACGCAGTCGAGTTGCTGGATTGGTGCGTCGGCGAAGTGCTGCGTGCCCTCGCGGAGCAAGGGGTAGATAGAAACACGGCTGTCTGTTTCACGAGCGATAACGGGCCGCGCGGGGGGATCAACGGCGGGAGTGCCGGCCCGCTTCGTGGTGGCAAGTGGTCGGTATACGAGGGTGGAGTTCGCGTG
>CAYGCC010000456.1:0-3512 GCA_964348165.1 uncultured Gemmatimonadota bacterium
AACGGGGCGGAGCTTCTGGTCGATATGCTGAGCGGTCTTCGCAGCACCACACTGCTGACGTTTGCCGCCGAGAACCCGGCTGCCCTCGACAGCGCATTCGACTTCATCTCCCAACGCCCCGCGCTGATTCTCCACCTGACCATGAGCAGCTCGGGGCGCCGCCAGTTCGTGGTGCGCAAGACGGTAGGGCGGCACGACGCGGCGGGGCCGATCAGCTTCGACATCCGGGAAGGTGAGGGGATCGTGCCTTTCGAGGCGGCACGGCGCGAACGGGTGAGCGACATGATGCCCGACGTGCGAAAGCGGGTTTTGCTGCTCGATGTTACAGGCGAGCTACCGGACGAACTGCGGCTGTGGTTCGAGAAGTCGTTCGACCTCTTTTATACCGCCGACCCGGTGGACGCCTTTCCCGAGCTTGCCCGACGCGACTTTGGCCTCGTGACGGTGCATGTCGATCGCCGGACGGTCGATCGCGGGCTGCACGTGATGTACCAGCTGAGGCGTGCGGCTGGCCGGCCGCCGATCCTCGTGCTGTGCGGCTATGATCTGCGGGCCGCCGACCGGGCCCGCGCCCTGCGCTCGGGGGCGGACGACTTCATTTCGGGAGGGCTTAATCCGGAAGAGGTGGCGTCGCGTATTCAAGCGCTGCTGCGGCGCGGCCGCGCCATCACCAACGGTGTCGAGGGCGGCGACGAGCTGGCTCCGGGCGGGCAAGCGTTGGCGGGCCCGAACCACGCGAACGTTCGCGAGATCGTCCGGCGCCGGCTGCAAGGAGCGGGTGCGGCGATCTTCTCCCTCGTGCTGCTGCGACCGGTGAACGGATCCGCCCTCGAAGACTTGGCGACCCACGTGGCCGGACGCATGCGTCAGAACTCGGGCGACCGCATGGCGCTGACCGAGGAGCGGGTCGAGGTCTATCTCGAAGGCGCGCTGGCCATCCATGCCGAACGCTTTCTCAGCCGTGTGCGCACCGCGCACTGGGACAAGATCGCGGCTGTCGTCTACACCTCTCCCACCGACCGCGAGGAACTGCTGAAGCTCGTCGACCAGCAAGATGGCTGAGTCGCGCTGGCCTTACTGGGGGGGCTTCGCCGCGCTCGCCGCCGCCTCCCTGGGCATGCTTTTCCTCTTCGTCTTTGGGTTCTTGCCCCAGCGCTTCCTTCTCGAGCTCGACTTCGCCGAGAGCGGTTTCGCCTACCCTGTCATCCTCCCGCCTCTCCCGGCGCCGCCACCGACGCCGGCGCCGCGGCGGCCGATCCCACGGGGGCCGGCGGAGCGGTTCTGGGCCGAGTACCTGGCGCGGGTCCGGGCTGGCGAAGAAGCCAGTGCCTTGCGTCTCGCCGAGGACTACCTGGCTCGGTACCCGCAAGACGCGGAGATTCGTGCCGAGTACGCCAGGGGGCTGTGGCGGCAGGGTCGCCTCGACGCGGCGGCGACGGCGTATCGGCAGGCGCTGGCGTTGGGTGCCGGACCCGAGCTGCGGCTTGAGCTGGCCCGCCTGCTCGTTGCGGCACGACGTTGGGATGAAGCGCTGGACCTCTACGCCGACCTCGTCGGCGCGCGACCGGGCGACATCGCGCTGCGCCGCGAGTACGCGGGTACCGCCACCTGGGCCGAGCGTTACACCGTCGCCCGGGAGCAGTACGAGCGCCTGGTCGAGCTGAAGCCGGGTGACCCGGGGCTGAAGCTGGATTTGGCCCGCGTTCTGTACTGGTCGGGCGAGCCGCGAGCGGCCGCCGAATTGCTGGGGACGCTGCCGTCCGGCTTCGCCGCGGCCAGCGTGGATTCGCTAAAAGAGGCCTTGGCGGTGGCCTTGCCGACTCCCGATCCGACGACCGTCACCCCGGACGCGGCCGAAGTGCCGCCCTTACAACGAGCGCGAGAGCTGATGCTGGCCGGTCAGGTGGACCAGGCCCTGGTCCGGTATCGCCAGCACCTGAGCCAGGCGGACGTCACGGACTCGCTGCTGCTCGAGCTGGCGGACGTCTTCGAGTACCGGGCCGGCGTGACCGACAGCACCTTGGCGTATCTCCGCGCCTACCTGAAGCGACGCCCGGAGGACGCCGAGGTGCGGCTGCGTCTGGCGCGGCGTCTGGCCTGGTCCGGCCGCTACGCCGAGGCGGAGTCCGAGGTTCGCCGCTTGCTCGAGTCGCGCCCGAGCGAGGCGGGGGTCTGGGCGCTGCTGGGCGACCTTCAGCGCTGGCGCGGTGATCGGGAGGCGGCGCGCACCGCCTACCGCCGGTCGCTGGAACTCGACCCGGCCGAGCCGTCGGCGCGAGAGGGGCTGGCGATCCTGCGCGCGCAGGTTGATGAGGCGCTGGCGGCGCAGGGGCGCATCGGCCCCGCGGGCGGAATCGAATACTTCGCCGACTCCGACGACTTCAGCCTGGCGCGGGTCCGCGGCGGCTGGTCGACGGGCAGCCCCCGTAGGCGCGTCGGCGGTGAGCTGTGGATCGAGCGCCTGAGCGGTTTCGCGCCCGATGGTGGGCGGTCCGAGTTGACGGCGGCGATGTTGCGAGCCACGGGCGAAGGGTGGTGGCAGGAAGGCCGGCTCAACCTGTCGGCTTCGTTCGGTGCCTGGGTGCCGGAGGGTGAGGTCGCGGCCGAGCCGATCGTCGCGCTCGCGCTCTCGACGCCGAACCGCGGTGGTGCCTCTTACCGACTCGAGTACCGGCACGAGCCCGCCTATCGAGAGACGGCGACGCTGGAGGCGTCGCTGGCTGAGGTCGCCGTCGACCTGGCCGGCTTCGAGACCTTCAGGCCGCTGGGAGAGCGCTGGGAGCTGGCGGCGCGCGCGCGCCTGGCTCGCTTTTCGGGGTCCGGCGACCCGAACCTGAGAACCGACGCCGCCGTCGACCTGTTCTACCGACCCGACGATCGCTGGATCGTGGGATTCGAGTCGCGGGGCCTGCGCTTCAGCGAGGCGGCGCCCGATATCGGCCGCCGGCTCTACTGGGATCCGGAGTGGTCGTGGTCGAACCTGGCTGTGCTGGGCTGGCGGGGAGAGCCGGCCCGGGACTGGGAGCTGGAGCTTTGGGCCACGCCGGGGTTCGCCTGGTTGGCGGAGCGGGACCGCGATGCGACGGTGGTGTCCGAGCTGGCCGCTCGTCTGGAAGCGCGTCGCCGACTGGGGGTCTGGACGCTGGCGGGCCTGGCGGGGTTCAGCCAGAGCCGGGTGGACGGCTACCGAGCGTTCCGTCTCGACCTGGGGCTGACGCGGAGCTTCGGGTGGTAAGCGATGCGTAACCGGCGCCCCCTGCTGCTGCTGCTCGCGGCGACCGTCGTTTTCGCCATCGGGGCGTTGCTGCTGATATGGGCGGCGCGGGCTCCGCTCGAGGTGCAAACGTTCGTGGTGCGGCTCTCGGTCGTCACGCTCGTCCTGTTTCTCATCATCCTGATCGCCCGCTACTTCACGCTTCTCTGGTTCGGCTACCTGCATCACGTCGAGGCGGTGAGTGCCGAGGTGCCGAACGGGATCGAGTATCCTCCGGTTTCGCTGATCGTTCCGGCCT
>CAYGCC010000457.1:0-5085 GCA_964348165.1 uncultured Gemmatimonadota bacterium
AGCCTATCGACCTCGCGTAGGGTCGCTTCGACGTCGTCTGGATGCACAAACTCGATGAACGGTCGCCTCAGCAGCTCTTCGGTCGACCACCCCAAGGTGCGCGCGAAGGCGGTGTTCACGCGCTTGAAGTAGCCGTCAGTCCCAGCGATGCAGAGCAGATCGAGTGCAACATCAAAGAACTTCTCGAAGTCGTGCGACATGTGGAATGCTCCCTGGGCGGCTGCGGGCGTGCCGGTCTCGAACGTCGCTGGCGAGGGCGTGCCGTCTAGACCGAAAGCTGGCGCTTCACCTCGCGCACGACCGTGCCGGGACGCGGGTAGAGCAGGCGGTTAGAGTCGTAGAGCTTCCGGTCACCGAGGCGAACACTCAGCTCGCCCAACCCTCCCCGCACGGTTTCCACCTCGACATCCGGTTCTTCGCTCAGCTGGGCTGCCACCCGGGCAGCGATCGCCGCTTTGACGAGTCAAACGGGGCAGTAACGGATGGTGATCGATTTCATGGCTCATCTCTCGAGAAGCGAGCGGCGAGGGTAACCGTAAATTAGGCTGCCACGCGGTCCTGAGCCACCCGGTCTGGCGGCTGGCGCCGAGGCCGCGGCCCGTGTCGGCGTGGAAGTATTCGTGGGAGAGCAGAAGGTCGTGCCAGCCCTCCTCGCGGGCCTGGTCGTGCGTGAAACAGCGCCAGGAGTCGCCCTCGGAAGAATAATCCTCGCGCACGGTCGACCACTGGCGCTCGGCAAGATACGGCCCCCAACGTTTCCAGTCCCGCTCGCGGCGCTCGTCCTCCGCCAGCCGCGCCAACTCGGCCAGCGACACGAATCAGCTCGGCGTCTTACGGAACCCTCAGCGCGGGGGCCGTCGGTCTGGACGGTGACGGACCCGCTCAGGCGATTTTCACATCCTTACAGAGGTAGGTGTCCTGAATCGCATGGAAGAGCGCGACGCCTTCCTTCATCGGCCGCTGGAAAGTCTTGCGGCCCGAGATCAAGCCCGTGCCGCCGCCGCGCTTGTTGATCACCGCGGTGCGAACGACTTCGCTCAGGTCGCCCTTGCCGGTGGAGGCACCGCCCGAGCTGATCATCCCGATACGGCCCATGTAGCAGTTGGCCACCTGCCAGCGCACGAGATCCACGGGGTGGTCTGTCATCAACTCATCGTAGACCCGCTTGTGCGTCTTGCCGAACTTGATCGCGTTGTAGCCGTCCTTGTGAGTCGACAGCTTCTGCTTGATGATGTCGGCCTCGATCGTCACACCCAGGTGGTTCGCTTGAGCGGTGAGGTCGGCGGCCGCGTGGTGATCGATGCCGTCCTTCTTGAACGCCGGGTTGCGCAGGTAGCACCACAAGAAGGTGACCATACCCAGCTCGTGCGCGGTCTGGAACGCCTCGGAGATCTCGACCAGTTCGCGGTGCGCGTCCTCGGAGCCCCAGTAGATCGTGGCACCCACCGCCGCCGCCCCCATGTCGAACGCCTGCTCGACGTCCGCGAACTTCACCTGCTCGAAGACGTTGGGGTAGGTGAGCAGCTCGTTGTGGTTGAGCTTGACGATGAAGGGGATCTTGTGCGCGTACTTCCGCGACACGGCGCCCAGAACACCGAGGGTCGAGGCGACGGCGTTGCAGCCACCTTCGATCGCCAACTCGACGATGTTTTCGGGGTCGAAGTAGATCGGGTTCGGGCCAAAAGAGGCCGCCCCCGAGTGCTCGATCCCCTGGTCCACCGGCAGGATCGACAGGTAGCCCGACCCGGCCAGCCGGCCGGTGGAGAAGATGCGCTGCAGGTTCACCAGAACCCGCGGCCTTCGATCCGAGACCGCGAGGACCCGATCCACGAAGTCGGGCCCGGGCAGGTGCAGGTGCTCCTTCGGAACCCCTTTGCACTTGTGCGAGAGCAGGCTCTCCGCCTCGTCGCCCAGAAGATCCTCAATCTGTGCCAGCGTGCCGGCCGTAGTGACGCTCATCTGACCTCTACCTCCCCTCGAAACAGTTCTGCGCATGTAACCTGCCGACTGTGTCCGAACGCGTTCGCCTCCGATCGCCGGAACGCCGCGAGCTTGCGGCCCCGTCAATGGCCCAGGCTGGCCGCCGCCGCCCGGTCCACGAGCCACACCAGCTCACCGTCCCGGGGTGCGATCAGGCGGCCCGGCAAATCAACTGTCGCCTCGTCGTTTTCCAGGACGCGGCGCAGGGTCTCCGCTTTTTCGGCGCCGGTTACCAGAAACATTATACATGCAGCATTGTTGAGTACAGGGCAAGTCAGGCTCACCCGGTGGCTACCTACGGCGTCCACCCAGGGCGCCACGACGAGACGCTGTCTCTCCCACAGCGCCTCGCTGCCGGGAAAGAGCGAGGCCGTGTGGCCGTCCGCGCCCATACCCAGAAAGACCAGATCGAAGCGCGGTAGCCCGTCCGCCGACAGTCCGAAGAAGGCGCGCAGCGTACGCTCGTAGGCGGCCGCCGCCGCCTGGGGATCTGGGTTCTCTGCCTCCATTCGGTGGATGTTGCCGGCCGGGATCGCAACCGACTCGAGCAGCGCCGCCCGGGCCGCGCCGTAGTTGCTGTCCGGGTGGTCGGGGGGCACGGCCCGCTCGTCTCCCCAGAAGAGATGAACCCGGTCCCAGGGGATCCGGTCGCGATATGGGGGCTGGGCGAGCAGGGCGTGGAGACGCTGGGGGGTGGAGCCGCCGGAGAGCGCGACGGCAAAGTCGCCGCCCGCCTTGGCCTTCCGCTGCGCTCGACGCGCGAACTCTTCAGCGGCCGCTCTGGCCACTCGCGTGGGATCGTCCAAGACGCGCACTTCTGAATCGGGCGTGGACACGGCCGCTTCGCTCGGCGTGGCTAGGGGCCGCGGAGGGCAGCGAACTTTTCGAAGCGGTCCACTTCCTCGCGGCTGCCCACGGCGAACGGCACGGCTTGGTGAAGCGATTCGGGCCGCAGGTCGAGTACGCGACTCCGCCCCGTGGTGGCCCGGCCCCCCGCCCGCTCGGCCACGAACGCCAGAGGGGCGCATTCGTAGAGCAGGCGCAGCTTTCCGTTGGGGTGGGCCGCATCGGCCGGGTAGAGGTAGATGCCGCCTTCCAGGAGACTGCGGTGCAGGTCGGCCACCAGCGCCCCGGTATAGCGCAACGAGTACGGTCGCCCGCTCGTCGGGTCCGGCTCGATGAGGTAGTCGGCGTAGCGGCGGACGTTGGCGGGCCACTCATTATAGCGGCCCAGGTTCGCGCTGTAGTAGGGGCCGCGGGCCGGGCAGTGGATCCTCTCATGCGACAGGAAGAAATCGCCGATGTCGTGGTCCAAGGTGAACCCGCTGACGTCGCCTCCGCTGGTGTAGACGAGCAGAGTGCTGGGACCGTAGAGCACGTAGCCGGCCGCCCGCAGCTCCGCGCCAGTCCTCAGCTCGTCCTCGACGGCACACGAACCGGTGGCCGCGCGGCGGTAGAAGCTGAAGATCGTGCCCACGGCGCCATTGACGTCCGTATTCGACGACCCGTCGATCGGATCTACACACAACAGATGAGACGCATCCGGGCTACAGTTGATCGTGCGAAGCTGCTCCATCTCCTCAGAGGCGATGGCGGCGACGAGGCCTGAATCGGCGAAAGCATCCACCACCACTTCGTTGGCGAAGACATCCAGTTTCTTCTGTGCGTCGCCCGTTGGATTGCGCTCGCCGACCAGACCCAGCCGTCCCACCAGCGCCGCCCGGCGGATCTCGCGTGCCAGCAGCTTGGCGGCGAAGGCCATCTGCAGGATCAACTCGGGTATCTCTGCTCCCGAGGATGGGTCGCGCCTGTACTCGCGAGCCGCGAAGCGCTCGAGGGTGACCGCCGCCTTCATGGCCCGCCGCTCCGCAATCCCAGGCTCTCGACGATCACGGTCTCACCTGACGAATCAGCGGGCCAGGAGCTTGGCGGCGAAGCGGGCGGCGCCCTGCAGCGCGGTCCGCTCGTTGAGAATCACCCGCACCGGCATCGCCTCGAGCAGAGGGCGCATACGGCCTTTGGCGAGAAACGCCTCGATGAACGGCGGCTCTTTCAGCACCTCGATGATCTTGGGCGCGATGCCGCCACCGATGTAGAGGCCGCCCCGCGCCATGATCTTGAGCGCCAGGTTGCCCGCCTCGGCGCCGTAGAGCTGGACGAACAGCTCGAGCGCCTCGACGCAGACGGGGCAGCGACCCGCCATCGCCGATCCGGTGATCGCCTCCGGCGCCTCAGGGTCCGGCACGTCATGGTCGGCCGGCAGCTTGAACCGCCGGTGTTCGACCAGAAAGTCGTGCAGGCTGACGAGGCCGGGGCCCGAAACCACCCGTTCCCAACTCACATGCTCGAAGCGCTCGGACAGGTACTCGAGTAGCGCGGTCTGCACCACGCCCCGGGGGGCAAAGCTGGTATGACCGCCCTCGCAGGCGAAGGGGTGGTGGTTCTCTCCGTCCCAGAAAAGTCCCGCCTGACCCAGGCCGGTACCCGCGGCGATCAGCGCGCGGTTCCCCAGCGCCCGGGGATCGCCCGCGTTCAGCGTGACGAGATCGTCCGACGCCAACGTGACGATGCCGTGGGCTTGCGCCTCCAGGTCGTTGATCACCGCCACCTGATCGACACCGACGCTGGCGGCCAGCTCGGCCGCTCTGACCAGCCACGGCAGGTTGGTGGTTTGGGCTCGTCTCCCCTTCACCGGCCCCGGCACCCCGAAGCAGGCGCGCTGCACTTCCGTCTCCCGGTCGCTGACGAAGGCTCTAACGATCGCAGCCAGGGAATCGAAGCGCTGACTGGGGTAGGTCTCCGAGCTCTCCAGCTCGTAGCGCTCGTCCTCGACGTCGTAGATGGCCAGCCGCGCGTTGGTGCCGCCGATGTCGCCGGCCAGGACCCTCACTTGGGATTCCTCCAGCGCCGTCCGTCGCGCTGCAGCAACTCGTCCGCCTCCTCCGGGCCCCATGTGCCCGCCGCGTAGTCCGGGAAGTCGCGGGGCGGCAGAGCGCTCCAGACGTCGAGGATGGGGGTGACCACGCTCCACGCCGCCTCGGCGTTGTCGCCGCGCTGGAACAGGCTGGCGTCGCCGTTCATGCAGTCGTAGAGCAGTGTCTCGTA
>CAYGCC010000458.1:0-3854 GCA_964348165.1 uncultured Gemmatimonadota bacterium
CGACGACGGCCCCGGCAACGATGACGACGTCGACCAGCACCAGCCACGAGACCGCGGCGTAGGGCGTGGACAGCCAAACGCCGACGACCGCGGCGAGCGCCAGGACGGCGCCCAGCAGAGTCACGACCAGCGTCGAGGTTCTCTTCATCGGTCGCTCATCAAGCTATACGATAGACGGCCCTCGTCTGTTTTAGAATTCTAGCCGGCTCGCAGCCTTGGGACCAACAGATCGCCAACCCACCGGTCGTTGATTCTTCCGATCTCATCACCAATATTGGAGCCGCGATTAACACACCTGCCACCTCAGTTCCAACAGCAGCCCAATCCTCTTGGGGTGCGGAAGCATGGCGCAGTCCTACAACGGCCCAGCCGAGATGCCCGACCCGTCCCGCGGCCAGGCACCTGATCGCGTAGGCCACTACAAGATCCTCAAGACGCTCGGTGAAGGCGGTATCGGCGTCGTCTACCTGGCCGAGCAGACCGAGCCTGTGAAGCGCCGGGTCGCTCTCAAAGTCATTAAGCCCGGCATGGACACCAATGAGGTGATCAGCCGGTTCGAGGCGGAGCGTCAAGCTCTCGCGGTAATGGACCACCCCAACATCGCGAAGGTGTTTGATGGCGGGTGCACCGAGGCAGGTCGTCCCTTCTTCGTGATGGAATTGGTCAGTGGCCTCCCGATCACAGAGTTCTGCGACGCCGGTAAACTACCGATCCGCAGCCGCCTGGAGCTCTTCATCGACGTGTGCGAGGCGGTCCAGCATGCACACCAGAAAGGTGTGATCCATAGAGACCTGAAGCCCTCGAACATCCTGGTGAGCGGCAACGGGAACCCGATGCCCAAGGTGATCGACTTTGGCATCGCCAAGGCCACCCAACAGCGCTTGAGCGAGCGGACGATCCAGACCCAAACCGGGTATCTGATCGGCACGCCAGCCTACATGAGCCCGGAGCAAGCGGAGGCGAGCGGTCTCGACATCGCCGCGCGCGCCGACATCTACTCGCTCGGTGTGCTCCTCTACGAGCTCCTTACCGGTGAGTTGCCCTTCGAGGCGAAGCAGCTGCAAGGGCTCGCGGCGATTTATACGCTGCTGGAGGCGGAGCCGCCGCGACCCAGTGTCCGCTATGACGGATTAGAACTGAAACTTCGAGCCGCGATTGCGAAACTTCGCCAGACCGACCCTGGCACTCTTCGCAAGCGTTTGCAAGGTGACCTGGATTTGATCGTCCTCAAAGCCATGGATAAGGAGCGCGCGAGGCGCTACGAAACGTCGAGCAGCCTGGCCCTGGACATCCGGCGCCATCTCAGCGAGCAGCCGGTAGCAGCTCGACCACCGACGGTGCGATATCGACTCAAGAAGTTCGCACGACGGAACACGATGGCAGTTCTGGCGGGGACGGCGGCAGTGCTCGCCCTGGTGATCGGAACGGTTGGCGCTACGACGGGCCTGGTCATCGCCACACGGAGGGCAAAGGTCGCCGAGTCACGTGCGCTGGCAAGCACCGCGATTCTCCGACTGGAGCACGACCCCGCTGAGGCCCTTGTGTTTGCAATCGAAGCGGCCGAACGGGCGGCGACCTTTGAGGCGCGAGACGCGCTCCGCCGCGTCACTGCAGGTCCCCGTCTGGTTGCCGTTCTACACCACGACGCCCACGCCCGCCACCCAACGTTCAGCTCCGACGGCACGCGGTTGGTAACGTCGAGCGAAGACGGCAAAGCGCGGATCTGGTCCGCGGTGAATTGGGAAGAGCTGGTGGTGATAGATCATGGCGACGGAGCTCGAGTCCACCACGCACAGTTTAGTCCAGACGGTAATCAGGTGGTAACGGTGGGCTCGGACCCTGCCGTACGGCTCTGGTCGACTGCAGGAGAAGAGCTGGCCGTGCTGCACGGACACGAAGGCATGATCCGCAATGCAGCATTCAGTCCGGACGGTGAGCGGTTGGTGACATCAAGCTGGGACGGCACGGCGCGGCTCTGGTCGACCGCAACCGGGAGTCAGATCGCCGTGCTACGCCACCAGGATGAGGTCCGGCACGCCGCGTTCAGCCCGGACGGCGAGCGAGTGGTAACAGCGAGCGTGGACGGAACCGCCCGTGTCTGGTCAGGCATGACGGGAGACATGGTCGCGACTCTACGTGGCCACAAAGATAAGGTCGAGCACGTGGATTTCAGCCCCGACGGAGAACAGGTGGTGACAACGAGCTATGACGGCACGGCGCGGCTCTGGTCGGCGGCCACAGGGAGGGAGCTCGCCCAGCTCCGTGGCCACGACGGCCCGGTTCGGCACGCGGTGATCAGTCCCGAGGGCGAGCGGGTGGTGACCACGAGTTCAGACGGCACGGCGCGCCTGTGGTCAGCCGCCGGCGGGGAAGAACTCGTTGCGTTACGCGGTCACGAAGGCATCGTTTGGTCGGCCGCGTTCAGTCCGGACGGCGCTTGGGTGGTGACGGGCGGCGAAGATGCCTCGGTGCGACTCTGGTCGGTGACGGGCACGGAGCTCGCCGTTCTGCGGGGCCATACGGACCGCGTCCGCAACGTCACATTCAGCCAAGATGGCACGCTGGTAGCGACAGCAAGCACGGACGGGACGGTCCGCATCTGGTCAACCGATGTCCCCGGCCTTCTACGGGGTCATGGGGGTGCGGTGGTGTTCGCAGAGTTCAGCCCGGACGGTGACCGGGTGTTGACAGCAGCCTTCGACAGCACAGCGCGGCTTTGGTCCGTGAGCACCGGTGAGCAACTTGCGGTATTGCGTGGCCACACCGGTCCTGTCGTGCATGCCGACTTCAGCCCAGACGGTGACCGAGTAGTAACGGCAAGCTTTGACCACACGGCCCGGCTCTGGTCCGCGGTGACCGGGGAGACGTTTGGTGTACTGCGCGGGCACGAATGGCGTGTGATTCAAGCAAATTTCAGCCCCGACGGCGAGCGGGTGGTGACAGCTAGCTACGATGGCACGGCAAGACTGTGGTCCGCGGCAAGCGGCCAAGAGCTGGCCGTCTTGACCGGCCACGAGGGGGTGGTCTGGCTGGCGGAGTTCAGCTCCGATGGTGATCGCTTAGTGACCGCGAGCTTTGACAGCACGGCGCGGCTTTGGTCGGCAGATACGGGGGCCGGGCTCGCAGTGCTCGACGCTCGCGAGGATACGAGTGTGGCGGCGGTATATCCCTATCAGATCTACGCCCTACACGCGGCGTTTAGCCCGAACGGCGAGAAAATCGTGACGGCCAGCTATGACAGCACGGCATGGCTCTGGTCGGCGGAATCGGCGGAGCCACTGGCCCAGCTGCGGGGCCACGAAGGATACGTCTTGCACGCCGCATTCAGTCCGGACGGTGAGCGAATAGTGACGGGAAGCGTGGACGCTACGGCGCGGCTTTGGTCGGTAGCGTCGGGCGAGGCGTTTGCCTCACTTGGTCACGGAGGCTTCGTCCAGCTGTCAGAGTTCAGCTCCGACGGCAAGCGGGTCCTGACGCTCAGCGCTGACCACACGGTCCGCGTTTGGACTGCGCAATCCGGGAAGAGGCTTGACGTCCTGCGCCATGAGGTTCCAGTCTACGACGCTGCGTTCAGCCCTGACGGAAAGCAGGTCGTAACCGCGAGCTCAGACGGCACGGCCCGGATTTGGCTGCTGGATTTCCGCGACTTACTTGAACGGGCCAAATCACGGCTACCCGTGACGCTCACTCCTGAAGAGCGTCTGCGCATACTCGAGAGATAGATGCGGACCATCGGCGCGGCGCAGTTTTCCAAGACTTCGGCGATTCGTGGGTGATCCAGTCCCCCCAACCTCTGCAACCTTGCCGATGTATCCACCATCAAAAAGATGAAGACGCGAGGGCGGGTGTTTCTT
>CAYGCC010000459.1:0-3409 GCA_964348165.1 uncultured Gemmatimonadota bacterium
ACGTACGGAAGCGGCACGCGATCCGCCAATCGGTCGGGCGTGAAGGCGAAGGCCACCAGGTCGCGCGGCACCCCCCGTCGCTCAGGCTCACCGGCGGCGAAAGCGGCGCGGTCCAGGCCCGCCGCCAAATCCAGCAGACGGAGAAGATCGACGGGGGTGACCCAGTAACCGTCCAACAGAGCCAAGGGCGGCTGCGCGCGCAGTTGGCGCAGGATCTCGTCGAGCGACGCCTGTCGCACCTCGAGGCTAACGAGCTGATAACGATAGGCGGCTAGCAGCGCGCAGTCCGCGGGCGAGAACGAGTCGGCGGGGGCCGGTGTTTGTGCGGGCGCGCCGGCGGCGAACCCCAGCGTCAGCGCGATGGCGATCGCGGCGACAGGCGCAGGTGAGCGAAGCACCGTAACCTCTACCGCGAATACTCTACGAGCTTCAGCTCGACGCGGTCGTCCCCGTCTTCGCGGAACATCACCGCCAGCGGCAGCGCCACGTCGGTTGCCACGCAAGCTTGAAGATGCACCTCGTCGTTCTGTCTGATGACGGCGAGCAGCCCCTGTTGACCGGCGTAGCGACACTCACGCTCGATCCGGAAGGAGAACGACTCCCCGCCCTGGCTCATGCTCCACTCATCGCCCAATCGCCAGGAGCGGCCCAAGAACCAACCCCAGGTAGGCATGGCAAACGCCATGAGCACCGGCGCCATCGTCGCGCAACTCATCATCAACTGAGGCGGAAACACCTGCCCCGACTCCATGGTGGCGCTGGCCGAGCACTCGGCGTCCCCCATTCTGCCCTCGACGCTCATCTTCAACCGGCCCGCGCCGGCGGCCTCGACCGCAAGCTCATAAGAGCCACGGGTCGTCTCTCCATCTTCTGTCATCGTGAACTCGTAGAGATAGCGCTCGTTCTCTTGGAACTGGAACATTCGCCAATCTTCCTGGGCGTTCGCGAGTGCGGGGAGCGCCAGGATGAATGTCAGCGGAGCGCAGCGGATGATGGTTCGGGACATAGCGATCCCTCCCAAGTTTGCGAGGGCCGGGCGCGCACGAGTGGCAGACGCAGAGGCGTGGCTGACTGTAGGCGCAATATGTCGTACCGTCGTTCGACGATCAAGCGCGCGCAGCGACCTTCGCCAGGTCGTTATCCGTAGAATGGGGATCCCGGGCGCGGCTTACACGCCAGGCTTTCGGGGGGAGAGAAACACAGGTCTGAAGGCAGCTGCGTCGCTGGCTGACAGGCAGAGATGCGACAGCGAGGATCGACTGAATCAGGGACGGAGAGTCAAAGTTGAACAGCGATGATAAAAGGGGATGCAGCAAGCTCTCTCTTGCAGACCTCGTCTTGTCGGTCTTGCCGTGGCCATTTCATAAGGACTTGCCGCAGACCTACTGCGGGAAGAGACCCGGAGACTCATTCTGGGACCGGTTGCGGCTCGTGTTACGTGGCCCGGCTCCGGAGGAATCGCCCGAACGAGATAAGCCCGATTCTTGAGAAAGCGGTCGCCGATTACCAACGAAGAACCGTAGCGGTTCGGTCTGCGGCCGAGTACGGGCGAACCACGCCCCCGACGCCCTTCCCGTGGGCGCCGAGCGGCGTGGTCAGGATGGCAATTACTGCGTTCGGTCGGGCGTACGGTACGTGCTGACTATCCCGTGGCGCGACATTGACTCGCGTTCCGATGGTCCAGTATAAAGGTCTCGGACATCCACAGAGGCACCGCCATGTACTCGACGTACCGCTGGTCCTGGTCGTCGTACACCTCGATCACACCCCAGGCGGTGCGCGCCAGATCCGGATACGACGTGCGCAACCGCTGCGCCAGTCCAACTTTCTTTGGCAGACTGCTCACAGTCAGTTGCGTCGCGGCCAGCCGCCGCCCCAGGACCTCGATCTCGGCGCGCAACGAGTCGCCTTGCTCCTCCAGATCGCCGACCCGGGCTTCGAGCTGCGCCTGCGTGTCCAACAGCTCCGTTTCACGGGCAGCGAACCGGGACCCGAGGGCCATCTTCTGATACCAGGCATAACCGCTGGCCGCCACCAGCAGCAGGATCAAGACTAGAGCGGACCGGCTCATGGGTTACCTCCCCCGACAGGATGGAAGTTTCTGGCGTAGCCGGTCAGGAAAGGGGCAGCGGGTGGGAGAAACGATGTGACGATAAAGATAAGTGAAGGGACTCGAACTGTCACGCCCATGAAGCCCGATCGAGGTTCGGCGCAGCATCGGTAAACTGTCGCGGGCGGTGACCGATCACGCAAAACTTGACCGAAGCGCCTGGCCGATTACCTTAAAACGTCTGTCCGACCTGGGCCTCAGCGTCCTGCCAAGGCCTGCTCCCTGCCACTCCCTACTTCGTAACGTCGGCGCATCCCTCGCCGGACCCGACCGGCGACCTCCGGGCGGGAATCTGGTTTCTTTACAGGAGGAAACTATGAGGAAGCTGCTCCTGAGCTCCTGCCTCGCGCTACTGGTCCTGACTCCAGGCGCGCTCAGAGCCCAGATCGGAGTCGGCGGACAGTTGAGTTGGGCGGACGACTTCGACTTGGGAATCGGCGTGCGCGGCACCTTCAGTCTGCCGACGAAGGCGGCGCCGCTCGAGATCATCGGCACCTTCGACTATTTCTTCCCCGATGAAGCCGACGGAATCGACGTCAGCTACTGGGAGTTGAACGGGAACGTCGTCTATCTGTTCAAGGTGCCGGCACCGAAGGTCACCCCCTACGCCGGCGCCGGCCTGAACCTCGCCCACGGCTCGGTCGATGGGGGCACGCTCGGCGTCTCGGTATCGAACACCGAGCTGGGTCTCAACTTTCTGGGCGGAGCCAGGTTCGACCTCGGGTCGGTCACGCCCTTCGGCGAGCTGCGCATCGAGCTGGATGGCGGTGAGCAGTTCCTGATCAGCGCGGGAGTGCTGTTCAGCGTCGGCCCGGGTCTTTAGTCTCTAACCATCACATCCGCCGTGTCGGGCCGGTCGACGGCACCTCTCCGGTGCCTAGCCGGCCCAAGACGGCTTGAGCCTCCGCAGCACTGCCACGCCGCCCGCGACCTGCCCGGGTTCGGCCCTTCAATCTTGTCGAGTCGCAGCGACACGTGCTTCTTATGCCGGGGGCGGGATTCGAACCCGCACGGGCCGAAGCCCCAGGGATTTTAAGTCCCTTGCGTCTGCCATTCCGCCACCCCGGCGTGCATGCTGTATCTACTGATAACAAAACTAGTTGGCAAACCCGCTGCCTGTTCCGCCATGCGAGGTGGGCGAGTTTGCTGGGCGAGTTCAGCCCGGTCCATCACTTGGCCTCCCGGAGCTCCGCCTCGTGCGTGACCACCTTCAAGATGGTGGCCGAGTCTGGATGCTGATAGGCATGGGCAACGGACTGCTCGGCCGATGACGGTCCAGTCCGGTGCTGGCTGGGCAAG
>CAYGCC010000460.1:0-2023 GCA_964348165.1 uncultured Gemmatimonadota bacterium
GCCTCGAGCTGAACCCCGTTCACGCCTACGGCATCACGATCGCTGCGGCGCTCGGCGGACTGGTGGGCGCACGCATCTATTTCGTGCTGGAGCACTGGGATCGGTTCGTGGCGTCGCCCGGCACGGCCCTCTCATCGGGCGGATGGGTTTTTTATGGAGGCTTGGTCGGGGGGTTCGTGACGGTGGCGGCCTACGTGAAGTTCAGCGGGCTGGCACTTTCGCTCGTCCTCGATCTGGTCGCGCCGCTGCTGGCCCTCGGTCAGGCGTTCGGGCGGATGGGTTGCCTGCTTTCCGGAGACGGCGACTACGGTCCACCGAGCGACGTCGCCTGGGCGATGGCCTTTCCCCGCGGGCTGGTGCCGACGACCGAGCGCGTGCACCCCACGCCCATCTACGACATGATCATCCTGGTCGCGATCTTTGCGGTGCTGTGGCGCATCCGAAAACGCGACTACCCAGGAGGCGCTCTCTTCAGCCTGTACCTCGTGCTCGTCGGCGCCGGCCGCTTCTTCACCGAGTTCTTCCGAACAACGCCTGAGGTGGCTCTGGGGCTCACCATGGCCCAGTACATCAGCGCGGCGCTGATCGTGGGTGGCGGCACGGCGCTCTGGCTGCTCCGAGGCAGGGTCGCCCAAGTCGGCGGATCGTAGTACTGAGCACCGTCTATCGTGTCCGAGCCTCCTTCGATGGCTCGCAGGATCGCAGCTCTATTCGTCGACGATGTGGAACGGCGCCGACGGTGTTTCCAGCGGGTCGCCCTCGACGAGCAAGAGACCACGAGCCGTGTATTCGCCTGGCCCGACCGACGTCCCCCGCTTCGTCCGCTGGTCCCATACCGTTTCGAGCGCGAGCCGCTCGGCGGGCGCGAGACTTCGGAGATGGAGAATCGCCGGGATGATCTCGTCCTCGAGCCGCCGCCAGACGACTTCCCCATCCGGGCGAGTGACTACGACGTCGAAGGTGATCGTGCGGCCGCGGAGGTACAGGTCGAGGCCGCGCCGGGTCCGGTTCTCCAGGCGCAGCCTGATCGGCACCGGCTCGCCTGCGCGGACCCGGCCAGGCAGCACGAGCTCGAGGTCGAGCGAGTCCGAGACAGTATCCATCAACGCCGCATCTGAAGAAGTCGTTGCCGGCGGCGCCGCCCCGCCCCGCGTCTCCGCCGACTCGGAGCGGCAGGCCGACGCCAATGTCAGGAGTGTGGCGTATGCCGCCGCGATGGCGAAGCCGATGAAACGCTCATGCCGAAGGGTGCGCCGGGGCGAGCGAATGCCCGCCCCGGCGCGGGGGCCAGCCGATCTGCGAGACAGTGCTCTAGTTCGTCGTCGCGAGGGCGCCCAGCTCATCCTGAATCTGCTTGAGCGGGCTGAAAACGAACAGCGTTCCGCTCGAGTTGCCGCCCCAGAGGATCCCGACCAGCTGCACGTTGTCCCCGCTGGTGATAGTGAAGACATTCGAGCCACTGTCGCCACCGCCGACGAGCACGGCACCGCCCGGGTCCTCTACGAAAGTCTGGCAAAGCTGCGTGATGTTGGAGCGGGCAACGTTCGTGTTTACGCACGTCTGGGTGACGTTGCCTTGCGTCCAGCCCGTAGTCCGGCCGACCTTGTTGATGGTCGTGCCGATCGCGAACTCCGCCGTCGCGTTGTCCTGTGACGTGATCGTGAACGTGCCGGTCACCTGGATGCTACCGCTGTTCGGCCCGGACGTCCTCGCGATCGCCCCGCGAGTGGAGGCGACATCCGAGCTGTAGCGGGCGCGCGAGGAGTCACTGTAACGGCAACTGCGGCCACGCGGGCAGGCGCCACCGCGGAAGTAGTCCGGGTCCTCGACTTCTACGGCGATCACCGTTGGGTCCACCGAGCTCGTGGGCTGGAAGTACTCCGTGTCTTCCACCCCGCCCTGCTGATCCGTGCAGTGGGAGTTGGTGATGAAGGAGCGCTCGCTACCGTCATCGGCATTGAAGCCCAGCGTGCACAGGAACTGGCTGAAGTGGATCTGGATCCCCCCCTGCGTCGGGCGCCAT
>CAYGCC010000461.1:0-1722 GCA_964348165.1 uncultured Gemmatimonadota bacterium
TGGCCGGCAAAACGCGAGGAAAGGGTTGGCCGGGGTGGCGCCGGACGGCCTCTGGCAGGTTCCAAAGAGAAAAGGAAGCGCGAGGCTTCCTCCGTGTGCAAACGGGCCGAAAATGTATAGGGGGAGCATCGCTCCCCGAGAATCAAACACGCATTAGCCACCCTGTGGATGACGGAAGGATAATGTATTCCGCGAGATAAGAAGTCAATAGGTAGGGCTAGTGGCGTGGTGGAACGCCGGGACAGGCGAGGAAGGAATCCGGAGAGTTGCTGTTTTTCAGGCGGCGCGTGAGCGGCTGGCTCAGGTACCGATACAGTAATCAGTGTTTTTCGCTGAAGTGGTGTTGCGTCAGCGGTTAGCCACGGCAGTATCGACACCGTCCCGAGTCTGTGGAGCGTTAGAGCTGTGGCTTTTTGCTTTGAGTCGCCTCCCCGAGGCCGACCCGCCCAGAACCCTCCGCTCGCTCTAGCCGTTTGTCCAACAGCATCCCAAAGGTCGAGGCTTGCGACGCCCTTACGTTCAAATCGCTCGCGTCGATCACTGGTTCAAGAGCGCCTTCATGGGGCTCGGGGTCGTGCTGGCGCTCTTTTATCGTCCGTCGCTCTGGACCTGGGGAAGCCTTCCCACTCTGGTGCTCGCCGTGCTCGCCGCCAACGTCATCGCCTCGAGCAACTACGTCTCGAACGAGTTGATCGATGCGCCCGGCGATCGGCGCCACCCCCTGAAGCGGTTGCGTCTCGCCGCCGCCGGCATGATCCGTCCCGTTGCCGCGCTGGTCGAGTAAATCGTTCTCGGCGCCGTCGGGCTTGGCCTGGCCTTCCTGATCAACCCGTATTTCGCGCTGGCCGGCGCAGCATCCCGAGAAACTGTATCGGGTGCGTGGCTTCCTGGTCTACGCGGTCATCTGCACGGTCCTATTCGTGGTCCTGATGTTCGTAGAGATCCCGGCGCTCTACGAACTGTTCAACATCGAGCCGAGCAACGCCGAGCCGCTGTGGAGGATCGGTGGCGGTGCCGTTGGGTATTGAGGTCTCCACGGCGAGCTGCAGCCGGTTATCGCGACGGCGGGGTTGACCGGATCTCGAGCGGTTAGTAATTTGGGGCCGCGCAATCAGGTCATTGGAGGTTGGAGTCGAACCAGCGATGAAAAGTTGCTTCCCGCTCATCCGACAGACGCCCCGGCGGTGGGCGGCGTTTCGGGGGACCCGTGTGCCCATTCCGGGCGGCGGAATCTCCGACGGCGCCGACGCGCCGATGCGAGGAGGCGAACCCTGACCTGAGCTAGCTCGATTCCATCGTTGTGATCTGGCCTTCCGGGTGCACCTCCGAGCACCCCGAGGGCCGTTTTGTTTTTCACGCACCAATGGATCGCGACGATGACGGGCCACCAGCGCCAGATAGACCAGGGCATCATCGCCCGCTACACCGACCAGCCCGACCGGCTGCCGCTCGAGCTGCGGCAGCGAATCGAGGCTGAGTGGAACGGCGAGCCGGTGCTGCTCTACGCGCTGGCGGACCTCGACGCCTCGTTGCGGCTTCGTGAGACTTGGGTGGCTCTGGGGCGCCGACAGCTTGCCGTGGCGCGCGTCACGGAAGCGCGTGGGGATTGGGACATCCGCACGATGCCCCGGTCGCGGATCCGCGCCGTTCGTGAGGTGCCTGGCCTGAGCAGCTTCTCCCTCGTCTTGCTGGGAGAGCCCGACCAGCCGGCCCTGGCGGCGG
>CAYGCC010000462.1:0-4395 GCA_964348165.1 uncultured Gemmatimonadota bacterium
CTCGCCACTGGACCAGATCAACCGCCAGAACGTGAGGCAGCTGCGGGTCGCCTGGACGCATCGGACCGGCGACGTGTCCGACGGCAGCAAGTACTCGCGCAAGAGCGCCTTCGAGACGATGCCGATCCTGTTCGAAGGGACGCTCTACCTGAGCACACCGTTCAGTCGCGTGATCGCGTTGGACCCGGAGACGGGCGCCGAGCGCTGGGAGTACGACCCGAAAATCGACCTCAACCTGCGCTACTCGGAGAGCCTGGTCTCCCGCGGCGTCGCCGCCTGGCGCGATCCGGCGGCGGCCGAGGACGCGACGTGCGCCGCCACCATCTTCCACGCCGCGCTGGACGCCCGGCTCATCGCCATCGATGCGGAGACCGGGACGCCATGCCCGGCGTTCGGCGAGGGTGGCCAGGTCGATCTGAAGCAAGGTGTGGGTGAAGTCGAGCTAGGCGAATACGAGATGACCTCGCCGCCGGTCGTGGTGAGCGGCGTGGTGGTGGTCGGCTCGGCCATGGGCGACAACCGGCGCGTGGAGGTCGAGCGGGGAACGATCCGCGGCTACGACGCCCGCAGCGGCGCCCTCCGCTGGGCCTGGGATCCTGTGCCCCGAAACCCCGGCGACGCGGGTTGGGAGAGCTGGACGCCGGAGGGCGCGGCGAAGACCGGCGCGGCCAACGCCTGGGCCCCGCTCTCGGCCGACCTCGACCGTGGGCTCGTCTTCGCGCCCACGGGTAGCGCGGCGCCCGACTTCTATGGTGGTGAGCGGTTGGGCGACAACCGGTTCGCGAACAGCGTGGTGGCGTTGCGGGCCGAGACGGGCGAGCGGGTCTGGCATTTCCAGGTGGTGCACCACGACCTCTGGGACTACGACATCGCGTCGCAGCCGACGCTCACGACCGTGATCCGGGATGGCGTCGAGGTGCCGGCGGTCATCCAGGCGACGAAGATGGGGCACATCTTCGTACTGCACCGCGAGACCGGCGTGCCGCTCTTCCCGGTGGAGGAGCGTCCGGTGCCGGCCAGCGACGTGCCCGGCGAAGTCGCATCGGCCACGCAGCCGTTCCCGGTGCTGCCGCCGCCGCTCCTGCCTGAGCGGATGACGCCCGACTCGGCCTTCGGGCTCACGCCGTTCGACCGCGGAAAATGCCGGGAGCGGATGGAGCGGCTGCGCTACGAGGGGATCTTCACGCCGCCGACCCTCGGGGGAAGCCTGGAGTATCCCAGCATGATCGGCGGTGCCAACTGGGGTGGCGTGGCGGTGAACCCGGAGCGGCGGCTGATGGTGGTAAACCTCAACCGCTTCGCCAGCTGGGTGCGGCTCATCCCGCGCGCCCAGTTCGACTCGGCGCGGCGCGCGCCCGACGCCGAAGGTGACTTCACCGCTCAGCGCGGCACGCCTTACGGGATGAACCGCGAGGGCGGCTTCGTCGGGCCGCTCGACGTGCCCTGCACGCCGCCACCCTGGGGCAAGCTGGTGGCCGTGGACCTGAATAGCGGCGAGGTCGTGTGGGACGTGGCCCTCGGGACGATCCGCGACATCGCGCCGGTGCCGCTGCCGGTCCGCTGGGGCACACCCAACCTGGGCGGCCCGATCATCACCGCCGGCGGCCTGGTCTTCATCGGCGCGACGATGGACGACTACCTGCGCGCCTTCGATCTGGAGACCGGTGAGGAGCTGTGGAAGGGGAGGCTGCCGGCGGGCGGCCAGGCGACGCCGATGACGTACCGGCTGCGTCCCGACGGCAAGCAGTACCTGGTGATCGCTGCGGGCGGTCACGGCAATCTCGGCACGAAGCTCGGCGAGCACGTTGTCGCCTTCGCGCTGCCGGATTAGCGTGCTAGTCGGGCGCCGGGTGGCCGCTTCGCTTCATGTCGCGCCACGCCGGGCCGGTCCGATGCCCGGGCCGGGAGCGCTCCAAATGTCCGCTCGACGGCCACCCGGCGCCCTCTCAACCCGACCGAAGCAGCCGTCGCGACCGCGATGCCCGAAGGTAGCGGACGGCTAAAGCAGACCAAGCCGAGGAAAGGCGCCGGCGCTCAGCTCCGCGACCCGTTGCCGCCCCTCCCGCCGACGAGCGCCGCGGCGCCTTGCCAGACCGAGTCTTCCACGGTGTCGACGAACAGCTGCAGGTGCGGGAAGGGGATCTGGATCCCCGCATCGTCCAGCGCCAGCTTGCAGGCTTCGAGCGTGCCGAAGAAGACGCGACGTTCGTCGGCGGCCTCGGCGATCCAGACGCGCACCTCGAGGTTGACGCTGGAGTTGCCCAGCTCGGTGACGACCACGGCCGGCGCCGGGTCGTCCATAACGCCCTCGAGCGAGCGGGTGGCCTTCAAGAGCACCTCTCGCGCCTGCGGGATCTTCTCCTTGTAAGCGATGCCGAGCGGGACGTTGACGCGGGTCTCACCGTACATCGAGTGGTTGACCAGAGCTTCCTCGATCATCTTGCGGTTCGGGATCACGAGGTAGGTGTTCTCCATAGTGCGGATCCGTGTGGTTCGCATCGTGATGTTCCGCACCTCGCCGTACCGACCCTGTGCCGTGATGTAGTGCCCGACCTGGAAGGGCTTGTCCCAGAAGATCAGGAAGCCGGCGATCGAGTTGGCGATCGAGTCCTGGGCGGCGAAGCCGACGGCGATACCGGCGACGCCGATCCCCGCCAGCGCCGCGCCGACGTTGATGCCCAGCTGGCTGGCGGCCATCACGAGACCGAGGCCGAGGATGACGAAGCGATAGACGTTGTCGACCAGCAGCTTGGTGAGCGTCTCGGCGATGTCGGCGCGTCGCAAGAGCGCGCGCAGCGTGGGCTGCGTCAGCCGGACTAGGAGCCAGAAGAGCAGGAAGACGATGAGCGCCGCGGCCAGCCTGGGGACGAACCCTAACAGCATGTCGGCGACCCGGTTGGGATCGAGGAGCGACCAGACGTCCTGCATCGCAGCACCTCCCCTATGATGTGGTGGTTGATGTCAAGAGGGACAGGCGGCGAATCGTAGGCGTCGCCGTGCCGAAACACAAACTCGGCCGTCGGTCATGCGACCCGCGGCGTGGCGCGCTATGTTGGGCTCGAGCCCAACCGGAGGCTGTCATGACTACGAAGATTCTAGCGGTCGTGCTGCTGCTCGCCGCTCTCGCGCCCGGCGGGCAGGCGCAGGTCGCAAGGATCGCCGAGGACCCGGACGTCGCCGCGCCTCTGCGCCTCTACGAGATCTGGGTGGGCGAGCAGATGGCGTATCACCACCAGCCGGGCGTCGCCATCGGCATCGTCCACGATCAGCAGCTGGTCTGGGCCCGGGGCTTCGGGTACCGCGACGTGGCGCGCAAGCTGCCGGCCACGACCCGCACCGTCTACCGCATCGCCTCGATCACCAAGACCTTCACGGCCACCGCGATCCTGCAGCTCCGCGACGCGGGGTTGCTGCAGCTGGACGATCCGGTGAAGAAGCACCTGCCTTGGTTCGAGTACCGCGATCGCTTTCCCGACGCGCCGACCATCACGATCCGGCACCTGCTGACGCACACGTCGGGGCTCCCCCGCGAAGCCGACTTCCCCTACTGGACGGATCGGAAGTTTCCGACGCGTGACGAGATGATCGAGGCGCTTCACGAGCAGGAGAGCATCTTCGAGCCGGCGACCCGCTACAAGTACTCGAACCTGGCGCTGGCATTGGCCGGCGAGATCGTCGCCGCCGTCTCCGGTGTCCCTTACGCCGACTACGTGCAGCGGAATATCCTTGAGCCGCTCGGCATGACCAGCACCTACGTACGTACCGAAGACATCGACGCCGAGCGGTTGGCCACGGGCTACGGGATTCTCTTGCCCGACGGCACTCAGCCGCGGGCGCAGGAGACCGACTCGAAGGGGCTCACTCCGGCCGCCAACATGTCGTCAACGGTAGAGGACCTGGCCCGCTACATCTCGCTTCAGTTTCGCGAGGGCCCGGCGGGCGGCGCCCAAATTCTTAAGGGGAGCACGCTGCGTGAGATGCAGCGCGTGCACTGGCTCAATCCCAATTGGCAGAGCGGCCGCGGGCTGGGCTTCGGCGTTTGGCGGCAGGGCGACCGCACGCTGGTGGGGCACGGCGGTTGGGTCGCGGGCTATCGCACGCAGATCGCCTTCGATCCCGAGGCCAGGATCGGCGTTGGTGAGGACGATGACGCCGATCCTGGGCTCGGGATCGAAGGCGATCTGCGTGCGATAACCGGCGACCCAACCGCCGTGCCCCACCAGTGTGCGGTCGCCCTGCCGCCATACGCCGAAGCCCAGCCCACGGCCGCTCTGCCAATTGGGGTTGAGCCAGTGCACGCGCTGCATCTCACGCAGCGTGCTGCCTTTGAGAATCTGAGCGCCCTCCGCCGGGCCCTCGCGAAACTGAAGCGAGATGTAGCGGGCCAGGTCCTCT
>CAYGCC010000463.1:0-7945 GCA_964348165.1 uncultured Gemmatimonadota bacterium
CTGCTGGTCGAGGAGGGGAAGCTCGAATGGGACGCGCCGGTCATCGAGTACCTGCCCTGGTTCCAGATGTGGGACCCCTGGGTGACCCGCGAGATCACGGTCCGCGACCTGCTGGTCCACCGGAGCGGATTGGGACTGGGACAGGGTGACCTGCTGGGCTGGCCGCCTTCGACACGCACGCGCGAGGAGATCGTCCGGCGGATTCGTTACCTGAAGCCGGTGACCAGCTTCCGCAGCGCTTACGCCTACGACAACGTGCTCTATCATGTGGCGGCGCTGGTGATCGAGGCGGTGAGCGGCCAGACATGGGAGGAGTTCGTCGCCTCGCGCATACTTGCCAGGTTGGGGATGAACGAGACGCGGGTGAGCCGCGCCTCGACCCGCGAGCCCGGCAACGTCGCCACGCCTCACGCTCGGCTCGATGGCATCGTGTACCCCGTCGAGCCCTTCGATGCTACCAACACCAACGCGTCGGGTGGCATCAACTCGACCGCTGCCGACATGGCGAAATGGCTGATCGTGCAACTCGATTCCGGACGCGTGGCCGACGGGTCCCGGCTGTTCACGCCACAGACCACTCGGGAGCTGTGGGGCCCGGTGACGCCGATGCCGATCGTCAGGCCGCCGCAAGGACTGGAGCCGCTGGCGACGGACTATCGCGGCTACGCGCTGGCCTTCGTGGTGCAGGAGTATCGCGGCCGCAAGCTGGTCACCCATACCGGAGGCCTGCCAGGCTACGTCTCACGCGTGGCGATGATCCCCGACCTCAGGCTCGGCGTGGCGGTGCTCACCAACCAGGAGGCGCGAGCCGCCTACGAGGCGATCACTTACCGCATCCTCGATCACTACCTGGAGGCTCCGGAGACCGATTGGGTGGCGGCCTACCTGGCGGTCCAGGCGCGCGAGGACTCAGCCCGCGCCGTGGCCGCAAAGGCTGAGGAGGCTGGTCGTGCGGCCGCTTCCGGTCCCTCGTTGACGCTGGACGCCTACGCCGGGACGTACACCGACGCCTGGTACGGCGACGTGACCGTTGCTATGGAGGACGGCGGCCTGGTCATCCGCTTCTCGAAGACCCCTGCACTTGTCGGCGACCTGGAGCACTACCGCCACGACACCTTCATCGCCCGCTGGCGCGACCGCGAGCTGCGCGCCGATGCCTACGTGACCTTCGCCCTCGATGCGGGCGGCGCGATCGAGGAGGTCAAGATGCGGGCGGTGTCACCGCTGACCGACTTCAGCTACGACTTCCACGACCTGCTGCTGAAACCGGCGCGCGGCCGCTGACGGCTCCTGTCGGGCTCTTCCTTGGCCCGGTACGCTGGAAAGCCGCCACCGTGATCGGTGCGACGGCGCGCTGGCCGGACAGACGCAGGCGGTGGCGCGCCCAGCTTTGAGAATGCGTTGACATTGATCCGTTATCGCTAAGCGAGTCAGTCAGCCACTCCGCTCGCCGGCAACAGACGGAGTCCCTAGATTGGAACGCATGACTGCTCCCGAGAAGCTGATGACCGCTGACGAGCTGGCCGGGACCTCCATCCCGGGCAAGGTGCTGGAGCTCATCCGGGGCCACCTCGTGGTGCGCGAGCCGCCGGGCACGCGACACGGAGCGGTCGCAGCGGATCTGGCGTATGAGCTCGGCGTCTTCGTTCGCGAGGAAAGGCTCGGCCAGATCTTTGCCCAGGACACGGGTTTCAAGATCGCCAGCGATCCGGACACGGTCAGGGGTCCCGACGTCGCCTTCGTGTCGGTGGAGCAGTTAGATCGGATTCCCGAAGAGGGATACGCCGACCTCGCTCCAGACCTGGTGGTCGAGGTCCTATCCCCGAGCGACCGTGCCGGCGAGGTGCTGGCCAAGATCGGTGATTGGCTGGCCGCGGGCACCCGATTCGCCTGGTTGATCGATCCCCGACGGCGCGAGGCGCGGATCTTCCGCGCCGATGGCAGCGTCTCCGTAATCGGCGAAGACGGCGCGCTGGATGGAGAGGACGTGCTGCCAGGGTTTTCCTGTCCACTTCACGCCATCCTTCAAGCCGGTAGCTTGCGCGGGTGAGGCTCGCCCTCGCGTCTCCGTCTACCTAAGAGTCGAAGGGCCGGATCGTAGTAGCGGAAACTGCCTCGGCAGATCCAGATCGGTGCGGGCTCGGTCCGGCGTCCGCTTGTAGTCGATTCTCGCGCCGCGCACTATGTTGGTACCGCACGCCGGACCGAGTTGGTGCCACACGCCGCACCGACAGCGAAAAGAAAGATTGGAGCACGGTGCAACTCTTACGCCGCATCCGAGAGCGCAAGATCGCCCAGTGGGCTGTGGTCTACCTGGCCGGCGCCTGGCTGTGCCTCGAGGCGCTCGGCTTCGTCGCCGACTCGTTCGGTTGGCCGCCGTCCGTCGCCCGCAGCGCCATCCTCATCGCTGCCGTCGGCTTCTTCGCCATGCTGGTCATCGCCTGGTACCACGGCGAGAAAGGCCAACAGCGCGCCAGCGGTCTCGAGCTGCTGCTGCTCGGGGCGCTCGCGGTCGTCGCTGGCGCCCTCGTCTTCCTGTTCGGCCGCGCGCCCGGGCCATCGGGCGAGGCACGCGTCGCCTATGAAGCTGTCCCCGACTCTGGGCCGCCCGCTGTCGCCGTCGTGCCGTTCAGCGTGCGGGGCGCCGACATGGAGGTGTGGCGTGAGGGGCTGGTCGATCTGCTTTCGATCAACCTGGATGGCTCGGCCTTGCGCGCCATCGACAGCCGCACCGTGCTGGCGCGCTGGCACGAGCGGACGGACGGCGGTCTGGAGGCCGATCTTGAGACGGCGTTGGGCGTGGCAAGGACGACGGGTGCGCGGCACGCGGTGCTGGGGACGGCGGTGGCGACGGGCGCGCAGGTCCGGCTGGCGGCCAACGTGCGGGAGCTGGAGCGCGGCGAGCTGGTGCACCAGGCCCGGGTGGATGGTCCCGCCGACAGCATGATCCCGCTGGTCGACCGGCTGTCCATCGAGCTGCTGCGCTTCCTGCTGCACGAAGGGGCGCCCGAGCCACGCGCCGATCTCGCCAGCGTGACGACGGGCTCGATCGAGGCGCTCAAGGCGTTTCTGAACGGCGAGCTGCTCTATCGGCACGGCGAGTACGAATCGGCGGATGAGGCGTACCAGCGGGCGGTGGCCGCCGACTCGAGCTTCGCGCTGGCTTACTACCGCTTGGGCCTTACCCGTGGCTGGACGGAAGCCGCCGGCACCGAGCTGGCGCTCGGGCCGCTCGCCCGCGCCGACGCGCTCGCCAACCTGCCGCGCCGCGAAGCGGGGCTGGTGCGGGCGGCGATGGCCGTGGTGCGTGGTGAGGCGACGGAGATCGACTCGGCACGCGTGTTGACGCGGCGCTATCCTGACGATCCCGAGGCTTGGTACCTGCTCGGCGAGCTGTACTATCACTCGGGCCACAACGAGCACGTGGGCTGGGCCGAGACCGAGGCGGCGTTCCTGCGGGCCATCGAGCTCGATCCGCGCTGGGCGCCGCACTACATCCACCTGGTCGACTTGGCGTATCGATTTCATGCCGACAGCCTCATCGCGGTGGATCGCATGGCGCGTTACCGGGAACTGGCGCCGGAGTCGCCGTGGAACCGGTACTACGAATGGCTGTTCACGCTCGCTTTCGCCGACTCGGCGGCGCGGGCCGGCGTCTTCTCCGAATTGGAGGCGGCCGAGCGGTGGGACCTGGGCGTCGTCCTGGACCGGTTCAGCCACCCGCGTTTCTGGCCGGTCCAGGAACAGCTGCTCAACCTGGAGCGACGGCGAACCGGCGAGCTGCAACCGGGGACGCTGCGCTACCTCGTCTTCGGCAACGTCTGGAACCGCGGTTGGCTCGCCGCCGGGCTCGGCTATCTGGACGAGGCGCGGGAGGCGGGAGGCGTCGGGCCGTGCGACTTCATGTACGTCGAGACTACGCTACGAATCCCCGACTATCCCTTCGAGGACGAGCTGGCATCGGAGGCCATCGCGCAGCAGGCGGCCGACGCGCCGGAGGACACGGTCGCGCTGGTCCGCGGCATGGCGTGCAGCGCGCTCTACTCGGCCTACCGGGGCAGGGAGGAAGAATATCGGGCGATGCGCGGAAGCCTGGACGGGATACGTGCGGCGATCGCCGCGGTGGACACGAGCGCGGCCGAGGAGATGTCCGCCTTGATGCGGGTGCTCGACGGGCTCGGCGCCTGGCTGACGGGTGACCCGGAGGCCGCGTACGAGACCCTGCATGACTACACTCCGCCGTCGCCCGAGCTGGAGCTACCTACCCTGTGGTGGGGCCGAATCCTGCTCGAGACCGGGCGGCCGGAGCAGGCGGTTCCTTACTTCGTCGGCGAGCGGGGCCAGCCCCTCGCGCAGCTATATTTGGGGGCGGCCTACGAAGCGTTGGGTCGTGATGCCGAGGCCCGCGATGCGTACCGCTACTTCCTGACCTGGTGGTCCGAGGCCGACCCCGGTCTGCAACCACTGGTGGCTGAGGCGCGTCAGAGTCTGACGCGCATCGCCGCGCGGCTGAGATAAGTTAACCGCTCACCTCGAGGCCATCGTCCACTCCAGAGTGTGATTATGTGAGCAAACCTTGCGCGACGCCTACGCCTATTTCGTCGAGGCCTGGGCGTCCTAGGCCTTCGAGCGCAGCGAGGATTTCGGCGCGGCCCGTCCGGCCGGCTCTGGAGGCCTGGGCGACAAGGTCGCCGTCGTCGCCGCCAGGTCGCGCACCGCGTCGGCCAGCTTCCGCACCTTCTCGCCGTCATGCGATCCGCTGGCGGTGCCCTCCAGCTCCATCGCCGTCTTCGTCCTCGACTCGGCCCGCAGTTCCGCCGCCAGCTTGGACAGCGCCTCGCGCCGGGCCGCGCCCGACGCCTTCTCCGCGTCGCTGAGGCTCCGCCGGGTCGACGCGATCCGGCTCTTGGAGAGGCCGCCCGACCGCTCGAGCTGGTCTACGTACGCCCGCGCCAGCGCGAAGCTGGGTGGCCAAACGAACTTCGGCTGGCCCTGCGTGTTCAGGTACTCGAGCTTCACCGACTTCGCCGCATTGATCTCGTTCTGCGAGAGGAAGGCGCTGGGCACCAGCTCGAAGATGTCCAAGCCGCGCCCGATCTCGGAGCTGAAGATCAGGCCGTTGTACCAGTAGGCGGACCAGCTTCCCGCATCCCCCATCTGGGTCGAATCCACTGGGCCGCGATCGTGGAAGGCGATCTCGATCGGGTTGCTCGCATCGGTCCAGTCGAAGATCGAGATGCCGCCCTGGTACCAGCCCTGCACCATCACGTCGCGGCCGGGGATGGGGATCAGCGAGCCGTTGTGGGCGACGCAGTTCTCGAGCGATGTCTGCGGCGCCGGCAGCTTGTAGTAGCTCTGGAAGTGCATCTTCCGGTTGCGGAGCGTGAAGATGGCGTTGACGCCCCACTCGGGCGGGTCGGTGGCGCGGCACTTCGGCTGGCCGCCGCCACCCCACTCGTCGGTGAACAGGACCTTGCTGCCGTCGTTGTTGAAGGTCGCCGAGTGCCAGTAGGCGAAGTTCGAGTCGCTGACCGCGTCGATGCGCACCGGATTGACCGGGTCGCTGATGTCGAGCAGCAGCCCATAGCCGCCGCAGGCGCCGCCCGCCAGACCGATCTCCGGGTAGAGCGTGATGTCGTGGCACTGTGTCGGCCCGGAACGGGGGCCGTCTCCGCGTCGGCTCAACCAACGCGTGACCATAACCGGGATGTGCTCGCGCAGAGCGGCGCTATCCGCCGCCGTCGGCGAGCCGACCCCGCCGCGCGCCTGCACGATGCTGTCGAGCATCGCCCGGCTCCAGCGGTCGGGCAGCACGAACGGCTGGCCCTCGACGTCGGCGATGAAGGCGCCGCGCGCCCGGGCCCGCTCGACCTCGGCGATGTCCTCGGGCGCCAGCCCGTGCCGCGGCGGGGCCACCAGGTCGCTGAAGATCCGGGGCGAGCTGACGATCGCCGCCTGCTCGGGGTGGGCGAGCGGCACCCGGATCACCTCGATGCGGAAGAGCGCCGTGTTTGGATCCTCGTCCAGCGGGGCACCCGAGCAGCCGGGCAACTCTTCCGCCGGGCGCACGGGAGCCGAGCCGGAGACATAGATATAGACGTTCTCGTTGTCGTTCGGATCCACGAGCAGCGAGTGCGTGTGCGACCCCCGGCAGGTCTGCACGTTGGCGATGTACTTCGGGTTGCGGATGTCGCTGATGTCGAAGATGCGGATCCCGCGCAGCCGGTCCGGGCTCACCGCCTCCTTTACGCCTTCGGTGCCGCAGTCGAGCCGGCCGCCCAGCCCCTCACCCGAGACGAACAGCAGGTTCTCGTAGACCGACACGTCGCTCTGTGACGCCGGGCAGACGTAGCCGACGACCAGCGACGGCTTGCTGGGATTCGAGATGTCCCAGATCTGAATGCCGTTGTAGTTGCCCTGGATCGCGTAGTGGCCGGTGAAGGCCAGGTCCGAGTTGGTGATGCCCACGAAGTTCTTGGGTGGCGGCGTCTCCGAGAGGACCCGCCGATTCCACACCGCCTCTTCGGCGTCGAACAGCCCCGCGCGCAGCCCGATGCGCGGGTCAGGGCTCGGCGCCGTCATCGACCCCGGCCCTGCGGAGTGCGAGGCGCAGCCTGAAAGGGCGAGCGTTCCGCCGGCGGCCAGCAGCCAGAGCAAGTTGGCGGTCGTCCTAACGTCGCGACGTGAGCGCAAAGCGGTGAAGGTCATGAGGGATTCCTCTGATAGGTGTGAGTCTTGGGTGATCAGCGGCCGCGGTCCGTCGCGGACAGCGACTCGAGCATCAGCTTCATCCGGGCGATCTCGGTGGCCTGGTCCACCTGGATGTCCGAGGCCAGCCTGAAGGCCGCCTCGTCCTGCCCGGCGCCATCGGTAGCGAACAAGTCCAGCACCATGGTGACCGCGCCCTGATGGTGCTGAATCATATAGGTAAGGAACAGCCGATCGAACTCCGGGCCCCGGGCCTCATCCAGCTCCTGTATCTGGTCCGGCGTCAGCATCCCCGGCATGTGCAGGGCGTACTCGGGGCCGTGCACCCTCAGAGTTGTTCCCGTGATCTGCAGCTCGGGCACCGTCTGCCTGCGGTCGCGGAGCCAGCCCTGCATCGTGGCGATCTCGTCCTTTTGGGCGTTGATGATGCGGGCGGCCAGCGTCTGAATCGACGGACTGGCCCCGTGGGTGGGAGCCAGCGCCGCCATCACCAGCGCCTGCCCGTGGTGGCCGATCATGCCGGTCATGAAGTGGACGTCGGCCTCGGTGAAGCGCAGGCGGGCGCTGTCGGTCCGTGCCCGGTAGAGCGCCTCCAGCTCGGCGGTCTGGCCGGCTTCCGGCTCGGGGGCGGTCTCCACCTGCCGGGGGCCGCCGGCGCAGGCCGTCAGGGCGAGCGCGGCGAGGAGCGTGGCGGTGGTCGGGCCTCTCATGTCTCCAGGGTCATGAGCGGTGGCCGGCGCGGGGCCGAGCCGCTTCGCTGACTCTTGTGCGTTTGGCGAACGGACTAATGTAGAAGAATACGCGTTCGCCGCGAAGGGGTTTCAGCCACCATCCAGATCGTCGCGATCCCGACCGCGTCAGCGTATTCCCGCGTTCACGCCCTCGGGCCCCAGGTTCCGCCAGTAGGGCGCGGGCAGCGGCCGCTCCCTGGGCCAAACCTCGTTCAGCGTCTCCGCGTCGTACAGCCTGCCGTTCTTCATCACGTAACGGAGCCGCACCGTGTTGCGGAGATCCTCCAGCGGATCGGCGTCCAGCACCAGGACATCCGCCAGCTTGCCGGCCTCGATGCTGCCCAGATCCTTGCCCATACCGATCGCCTCGGCGCCGTAGATCGTGGCGGCGCGCAGCGCGTCGTGGC
This sequence comes from uncultured Gemmatimonadota bacterium, assembly GCA_964348165.1. Classification (GTDB taxonomy): domain Bacteria; phylum Gemmatimonadota; class Gemmatimonadetes; order Palauibacterales; family KS3-K002; genus CAYGAJ01. Next base: position 7,847 of record CAYGCC010000463.1, read on the forward strand.
TCGACAGTCCGCCGGAGGCCATCGCCCACAGCTCCCAGTGGTAGCCTAGGCCCTGTAGCTGTCCGTGACTCCCCACCGCGGCGCGTGCGCTGTCCTCGA
>CAYGCC010000464.1:0-2269 GCA_964348165.1 uncultured Gemmatimonadota bacterium
GCGCACGATCGCCTCGAAGGCCTCCCACGAGCGCGCCGCTTTGCCCGATCCGCCATAGATGATCAGCTCCTCGGGCTTCTCGGCGACGTCCGGGTCGAGGTTGTTCATCAACATCCTCAGCGCCGCCTCCTGCGGCCAACCTTTGCAGGAGATCTGCGCGCCCCGTGGCGCCCTTACCGTGCGACTCTGACCCGTCAGCGTGGACATTTACGCCTCCGTAACTCGAATCCGTTGGCGGTGACCGGGGCATGGGTATTCCGACACGCCACCACTTTGCCCCAGGCCGCTATCAGTTGCCAAGCGATCGGCTCTCTTGCCGATAATCGAACTTGATGTCCTGCAGATCGTTGAGGTTCACCCTAAACTCGAACAGGAAGTTGCCGTTGGCCGCCTTGAGGAACTCGAAGGTAGCGGACCAGCGGTGCAGATCGCGCCGCAGGCTCAGCGCCTGATCCACGAATTCTCTCTCCTCGATGTCGAACTGCGTTCGCCAGGTTATCGTCCAATTGTCCGTCGGACTGAAGCCGAGGTTGGCGCGAACGCTCTGACGATTGTTCGGCGTCGTGCCGCCGACCACGGGGCGAAACCTCACCAGACTGTAATCCAGGCCCAGGTTCCAAGGTCGCCGCCGCGCCCGCGCCGCCGGCTCCGCAGCGTCGGGTTCCTCTTCGGGCCGCAGCTCCTCGTCCTCGAACTCATCGGACAGCGGCACGATCCCCCGCCCGCGTCTCACGCCCGCGCTCGGCTCGCCCAGCGGCCCGCCGAACGTTCGCGCGCCGAGCGAGAAGGTCAGGTTGAGCTGGGTCAGAAACGGATCGAAGTTTCGGCCGCTCTCCGTTTCCTCGAACAGGTCGTGCTGGACCCGAATGGTCAGGCCGCGCAGGAGATCCGAGGTGATGTTGTTCGAGATGCGGTCGGTGATCAACTCGCCTTCGACGAAGTCGTAGGTCAGCGCCGTCGTGCGCAGCGCCATCAGCGTGATCTTGCGTGCTTCCGGGGGCGGGCCCGCCGGCGCGCTGTCGGCCGCGGCGGCGGCCGTATCCTCTAACTCTTTGCGCGGTTTCAACTTAGCCTCAAAAGTCTGATTCAGACCCACACTCAACTGGTGTTGTTCGCGTACGTCGCCCGGATTGAAACCGCGCAGTTGCGACAAGCGATCCGAGGCGGTGACCTCAGGGCTGTACGTCCAGTTCAGCGAGGGTGAGAACTTGTGCCGGATCCGTTGCAGAGGTCCGATTCCTGGGAAAAAGCCGTAGAGATCGCTGTTCAACGAAGCCCGCGCCGACACGCGTGTGGGACCGGCGACGAAGTCGAGGTTCGTCTCGTTCGACCGGAACAGCGTGCCACTCAGATCGACCGATGGCGTGAGGCTGGTCGACCCGATAAGCCGTTGCTGATAGCCGATGGAGGACCGCCAGGTCAGCCTTCCCTCGCGGACGTTCGATCCGATCACCGTGGTGTCTCGAGTGACTGTCGTATCGGGGCCGACGATCACGGTGTCCGGCGCGCTAACCAGCGTGTCGGGTTTGTCGATGATCGTCTCGGCCAACGAGCCGCTAGAATTAAAGCGCAGGTTCCCGAGCGCGAGGGCCGAGTTCAGGCTTCCATTGATCGAAGCCTGGTCGGGCCGTTGCGTGACGACCGTGTCCACGACTGTTGTGTCGAGTCCAGCGATGATGGTGTCGCGCGAGAGGAATTGGGTGACTGGACTGGTGTTCGAGAACTGATAACCGAAATTAGTGCTACCGGTCCAGGTCAGCCCGTTGTACCAGCGAGCCTCGAGGGGAGAGCGGGCCGGGGTGATAACGATCGGTGTAAGCGTCAGCGAGAGCTGGGGCAATTGCGTCGTCGTGGTGCCTCCTTCCGTCAACGGTTGAACCCGCTGTCCGCTCAGGTTGAGGTTACCCCAGTTGAAGCGGCGCGAGAAGCCCACGTCGGACCGGATCTGCTGGGTCAAGCGTTCCGGATCGAATTCGTTCTGTCGCTGGAAGGTCCGGCTCGAAACGAACTGGACGGACGCTCTCAGGTCGCCGCGCTCTCCGAACTTCTGGCTGTGGTTCCAGGCCAAAGATGTTTCTCTGCCACCCTCCGGCCGGAAGAATTGCGAATAGCCGAGACGCCCGTTCAGGAACTTCTGCCGCCAGCGGTAGCGGTAAAAGCCGTCGATTCTCGTCCAGACCGAGCTCCACCAGTCCAGGCTGATCTGCGCATCCATGTAGTCGCTGATCGCCCAGTAGTACCCGACGTTCGAGACATGCCGGTTGCGGCC
>CAYGCC010000465.1:0-2169 GCA_964348165.1 uncultured Gemmatimonadota bacterium
TGGCTTGTCGCCCTGGTGGAGTTCGTCGGCGGCATCTTCGTCGTCGTCGGCCTGCTCACCCGAGCGGCCGCCGGCTTTATCGCCGGCGTGATGGTCGCGGCGATCCTCAAGGTCAGGCTGGCCAGCGGGTTCCTCGGTGGCTTTGAGTTCGAGTTCGCTCTCTTGATGATAGCCTTGGCCTTGTTGCTGATGGGCGGAGGCCGAATATCGGTAGACCGGGATGTGCTCGGTTGGGGCGCGCCGCCGGTGAGCAGCCCGGTGGGCGAGACGCCGTACGACTAGCAGGCCGCGCCGGATCTACCCTCGTTGGCGTTGGGCGCCGGCGGCAGTCGTCTCGCTTCGTGTCGCGCGGGTACGGGCTAAGTTTAAGGAGAACGGGCAGCGGCGCTCCAAACTACGCTCGGACGACTGCCGCCGGCACCCATTCGACCTCGGTGACTACGGCTGCGATCATGCTAAACGCAGAGAAATTGACGGACGAACTACTGCAGATGACCGATGCGCAGCCCGACCTGATCGTGCAGCGCGCGGTTCAACGAATTCACGAGCAGGGCGCGCGCTACGATTGGGTGGGGATCTACCTGCTGAGTGGCGACCTGCTGGTTCTTCACAGCTACCTGGGACTGGCCACCGATCTGACGCGCATTCGGGTCGGTGAAGGCGTTTGCGGGATGGCCGTGGCCGAGGGACGCGACATGAACGTGCCCGACGTCGAAGCGGTCGACTACTACCTGGCTTGTAGTGCGGAGACGCGTTCCGAGATCGTCGTGCTCATCCGCCACGACGAGCGGATCCTCGGCGTGATCGACATCGACAGCGATACGCCCGCGGCCTTCGGCGAAGATGATGAGCGGGAGCTGCGGCGCATCGCCGATACGCTGGGCGAGTTGCTGGGGCCGCGCTTGCGCTAGGCAGGTCCCGTGTCGGTTTAGGGAGGGACGGCCCGTTAGACGGTCTTTTCGCTCTTCCCCGACGACTTCCCCGCGACTCTTTCTGTCAGGGGCACGGGTATCTCGCGCCGCTGCTCGATCTGGTGACCTTCACCGACCCGTCCGGCTGCTCGGCGGCGGTCAGCAACCCCTCGACGGCGTCGAGTGCCTCGTGCTGCTTGTTGGTCGCGCACTCCAGGTCGTCGGTTAGCGCCTTTTCTGCCTTCCTCGTCAACGCGGTCCCAACGAACTTCTGCGCTGCCCATAAAGCAAAGGTCGCGTCCGCCTCGATGATGGCGCGGTGCGTCTCCTCATGATCCTTGATGGCAGCGACCATCTCACGTATCGCCTTCTTGTGCTTTCTGTTAGGCCGCCCCGGCCCGTGGCGGACTTTGGTGATCGCCGTTTTCACCTTCAGGCCAATCGAGGTAATCCGTCGCGAGCCCGGCACCTCCCTGGCAGCCGCGTCTGTCCTGAAGCTGAACCGGATATCGGGCTCGAACACCGGTTGCACGTGGGGCGACCCGATGGTCGCCGTGATGTTGCGGGCGAATTCGGGCGCCGTGTCGGCTCGGATGGTGACGGTCCTTCCACCGCTGTGGTCGAAGACCGGCTTCGGCCCGAAGTCATGTAGATAAGGAGGATAAACAAGTCCGGCAGCGATGAGCTTATAAGGCTCGACAATTTCCTGGGGCGTCTTGCGCTTCACTCGCTGACGCACAGGCGCCGCGACGTGTCGGCCGGTGGCTCGACCGGAAGCTTGCCGGGCCGCCGTCTCGCTGTTCGACATGTGCCCGTTGGCGTTTGGCGGTAGCCACCGCTGCAGGGCTCGGTTTCCCACAGTCCGCTGAAGGTGCAGGATCGAGGGCGCTACAGGGGTGAGCGGATCTGCGTTTCACCTGCGCGGCAGCGCTCGCGCCCGATTTGCGGGCGCGGCACGGCCGCTAGACACTCCCTAAAGAGAATCTAAGGCGTTAGATCGAAAGGCGCCCGCGACAGGTGCAAACGCCGGTTAGACGGCGCGGGATGTTTGCCCTCGTCAGATCCGCCTCCCAAAGGATAACAACCCGGACGGGGCGTCCTTCGATCTGGGAAGCAACCTGGAATCCTGATCTCAGGGTAGCAACGCGGCACCAAGATCTGGCGGACACGTTCGAGCGTGCCCCAATACCTCGTAGTCATCCTGTTCCAGCGTCCGTCTAACGGATCTGCGTTTCACCTGCGCGGCAAGGACCGCGCC
>CAYGCC010000466.1:0-7956 GCA_964348165.1 uncultured Gemmatimonadota bacterium
TTCGGCAGGCGATACACAACGGCGCATATTCAGATTCCCGGCTCCTGACGGCGGTGAGCTCCCCGTGCAACGCCCGTTCAAACTGGGTCCGAGCGGAACGTGGGCAAGGCGCGGGAGTCAGGAAGGCCCTGACTGTCTATACGCCAGGGCGTCGGGTGAATCCTTCACGGGCACGTCGACGCACCTGAATCGACGTAACGAGGTACCCAACGCGGTGGAAAGCTCGGCGCAGGGAGAGGCGATCTTTCAACTGAGCAAGGACGGCAGCGAGCTGCGTTACAAGCTGATCGTTGCCAACATTCAGAACGTGTAATTGTCGCACATCCACCTGGCACCGGCCGGTGCCAACGGCCCCATCGTGGTGTGGCTATATCCCGAGGGTGGGCCGCCGCCGCTGCCCATTCCGGGGCGTTTCGACGGCGTCCTTGCCCAGGGCACGATCACGGCGGCGAACCTGATCGGCCCGCTCGCCGGTCAACCGCTCAGCCGCCTGATCGAGGAGATCGCGAGCGGCTACACCTATGTGAACGTCCTCACGAGTGACTTCGTCGACCCGCCCAACACGGGACCGGGTGACTTTCCCGGCGGCGAGGTACGCGGTCAGATCAACTGATCCGGCGACTGCACGCGAACGCCGTCGGTCGTTGCGGCTGCGTGCGGCGGACTCTGTGGCGGAGCGCTGGCCTGCCGTTCTGGGCCGGATCACGGCTCTCGTGGCGTCAGCTCGGTCGCGTTGACCCGTGGCCAGGCGTTGAAGGCGAAGGCGAGGGCGGCTAACGCCTCGCCACCTCTTCCCGTCATCCCCACGTAGGCCGGCGCGGCCAGCCCCGCACCCAGGCCGCTGGCCAGGACGCCCGCGTTGAGCAAAGCGAACGCGAGGGCAACAGCGGTGACGTTGCCACGCGCGGGTGGACGCGCGAAGCGCGGGAGGATCCAGTGGGCGACCCCCATGATGAGCTGAAGGACGAAGCCGATGAGCAGCAACTCGCCGTGGACAGGCACCAGCCTCCACAGAATCGGGTGTAACGGCGACACCTTCTGAACGAGGAGGAGCCCGCCAAGGGTGAAGCCTGCGACCAGGTGGATGAGCGAGGCGCGGATGAACCAGCGGCTCAGGGGAGGCAACTCACCGCTCCTTCACTCGCGCCCAAACGTAGATGGCAAAGCTGATTCCGGCTGCCCACTGCAGTGCTGCCGAGAGCACGAGTAGCGATCCGGCCACGGCGCCGGCTCTCAGGTTGTGGAGCGGCTCGAAGATGATGCGGATCACGAGCCCCGTGTTCAAAAGCAGATAGGCGGTGAAGGCAAGCGGGATGTTGCCTCGCGGCCGCTGGCGCGTAGCCCGCGGGAACATCCAGACCGCGACGCCGAAGATCATCTGAGTGATCCAACCGACTGTGAACAGGTGCAGGGTCACGGGATGGATGGCTCCCAGCGCCAGCGCCAAGTTCAGAGGAGCCTGAGCGGCGGCGACGAGGCTAGTGAACAGCCCGGCGACGAGGTAGACGAGGGCCGTCTTGATGAACCAGCGGGAAAGTTTCGGCATGTCTTTTGGCGGCGGCCGGGCCCGGCGACGGCCTACGGAAAGATGCCAAGCTCTTCATAGGCCAACGCGATCTTGTCAATGGCCACGACGAGCGCCGCCGTTCGCGGGTCGACCTTGGGGCCGTGGGCCTCCCGGCATTCGAGCAGCTCGCGATACGCCAGTACCATCGTTTCCTCGAGGCCTGAGTTGACGAGGTCCTCTTCGTCTGCGCCCTCGGAAAGGTCCGCCCTTTCTTTCTCGGTAAACTGTTTTCCGGTTGCCGCTTCGACCGCCCGAATAAGTCGGGCGTGGGCCGCTTCGTCGAAACGTTTCTCCATGCGGCCGAAGCGAACGTGGGACAGGTTCTTCACCCATTCGAAGTACGACACGGTGACGCCGCCAGCGTTCAAGTAGCTATCCGGGATGATTAAGGTGTTCCGCTGGTCGAGGATCTCGTCGGCCTCGTCGGTCGTCGGGCCGTTGGCCGCTTCGGCGATGATCTTCGCCTTGATCCGTGGGGCGTTGTCGGCGGTAATCTGACCTTCCAGAGCGGCGGGAACGAGGATGTCGCAATCGAGCTCGAGGGCTGCGATCGACTCGGGCAGGTTGGTGGAACCGGGAAAGTCCAGTATCGAGCCGGTCTCGCGTCGGTGCTCCATCACCTTCTCGAGATCGAGTCCACGTTCACTGTGAATGGCGCCCTCGACCTCGGCCAGGCCGACCAGCGTCGTACCCGCCTCTTGCAAGAACTTCGCCGCGTGGTACCCCACGTTGCCCAGGCCCTGGACGACCACCCGCTTGCCTTCGAGCCCCGTCTCCAGGCCGATGGCTTTCATGTCGTCGGCCTGAGCGCACGCTTCGCGTATGCCGAAATAGACGCCGCGCCCCGTGGCCTCCAGCCGTCCTCGGATCCCGCCCTGCGTCACCGGTTTTCCCGTCACGCAGGCCATGGCGTTCAGATCGCCGCCGGAAAGCGTCGTGTAGGTGTCGACGATCCAAGCCATCTCGGACGGACCGGTTCCATAGTCGGGCGCCGGGACATCGACACCCGGGCCGATGAAGTTCTTGCGTACCAGCTCGAAGGTGTAGCGCCGCGTGATCCGCTCGAGTTCCTCCCGAGAGTAGTTGCGCCGGCTGATCTTGATGCCGCCCTTGGCGCCGCCGAACGGGACGTCGACCAGGGCGCACTTGAAGGTCATCAGCGCCGCCAGCGCGACGACCTCATCCTCATGGACCACACTGCTGTAGCGAATGCCGCCCTTGGTGGGCTGCCGGTGGTGACTGTGCTCGGCTCGCCAGCCGCGAATCACCTCGATCGACCCGTCGTCGCGCTCGATCGGAAACGAGATGTAGTAAACGTGGTTGCACTGCTTGATCTGCTCGAGCAGGCTTGGGGAATGCGTGGTCAGAGCGGCTGCGCGATCGAAGCTGCGATTGACCTGCTCGAGAAAACTGTACGTCGGCGCCATGGCTGTTCCCCTCCGGCGTGACTCTGCGACCCGCTGACGCGCTGGCTCCCGGGAACGCACACCGCTCTAGTTGACGGCGGTGGCGAGCGTATCGTGGTGTGACTGGATCAGGGTGCGCAAGAAGGTGCCGATCCGGTCCGCCGCCTCGAAGCCGGCGGTGCGGGCGGCCGCTTCCCGCCGCGCTTCCGGCACGTCGGCGCTCGCCGCGAAATGCTTGATGTCCCGGTAGAATCCGATCGTGTACAGGTCCCAGGCAGCCCCGGCCTCGCGCCCGAAGATCAAGTTCTGCGGGCGGTCGATGGCGCTGAGGTACGCGTTCTCCATCTCGCGCTCGCGCAGCAGAGTGGCTCGCTTGCCGGGAAGCGCAATGAACATCTCGACGTGAAAGAATGAGGCCTGCGCGAAGGCGCGCTTGACCACGGCGAGGGCGGGCCCCCACACGAAGAGGTCCTCGCGCCAGGCGAGGCGCTCGTCCAGCTCGCGCTGAAACTCCGCATCGGAAACGCCGGCTGTCCGCTCGGCTCGCTCGCGGCGGCCGATGCGATCGGGGGAGTAATAGTCCGCGAAGCTACCGAGCGGAAAGAGCAGCAGCAGGTCCCACTGGTCGCCCTGGCTGTGGCGCATCATCAAGGGTCGTTCTTCGCCCGCCGCGTCGAATACCGGCATCCGCTCCTTGTAGCGGCGGATCACCTCGAGCAACTCGCCCGGCGCGGCACGCATGAGGACGGTCCGGTACAGGTGGCTGGTGTTCTGGAGGGGCGGGGGCGGAGAGATGGTCAGCAGAGCGGCCAGCAGCGGTGCGATCATCACGTCCTCCGACGACGAATGTGTTCTAAGGGGGTTAGCGGCTGACGACATCCACCAACGGATCATCCCGCCGGTGTGAGGTCAAAACGACCTGGTCGAAACGGCCGCTGAGTTCGAGAGCCAAACGTGCCGCTTCAACTGCGGCGGCCCGCCGCTCGGCGTTGTCCACCATGTTGATCACGGGCACGACCGTCGCGCCCGCAGTACCCTTGAGCGCTCCGTCCTCGCTGGCCAGCAGGCGGGCCACGTGCGCGGGTGTGATCGGCTCGCCTGGCCGCGCGCCGGTGACCGCCGCGACGCGCAGCGGTCGGTGGCCGGTCGCCTCGGTTAAAGGCGCTCCCAGCGCCCGCGCCGAGACGAGCGCGATCACGGTCGTTGTCCCTTGTGGTATCAGCGGCTCATCGTCGTTGGGCGCCTTGATCCAGCGCATCCGCGCGCCGTCGCCTTTGACCAGCAGCACGTCGAAGATCTCGCGGCGGCGAATCTCTTCGATCACATTCGGATCGACGCCACCGTAGCGCCCCTTCTTTGCCGGCGGCAGCGCGAAGGCCACCAGCCGATTGGAGCGGGCCGCGTCGAGCACCGCCGCGACGATGTCGCGTGGCTCGGCGACGACGACCTGTGCGGGCAGTGACTCGGGAAAGAAGCCGTGGGGCACGGTGCAGGTCAAACCGACCCGTCCGACGTGGTGCGTGGCGAGGTGGTACAGGGTCGTCTTCTTGCCGCCGGCGCCGACCGCACAGACCATCCCCGACGCTGCACTCAGGAGATCGACGAGGCCGTTCACGTCTCGCGTCGCGTCAGGCCTCGAGCACTCGCGCCCTGAGCGACAGGATGCGTGGCAGGAAGCCGGCGATCACGGCCCAGCTCGCGCCGCCGTCCCGACTGGCGAAGAGGTGCCCGCTGGAGGTCCCGAAGTAGAGGCCGCAGGGCTCCAGGCCGTCGGTGGTGATCGCCTCGCGTAACACCGTCACGTAGGCGCTCTCTCTGGGGAGGCCCCGCGTGAGGGGCTCCCAGCTTCTCCCGCCATCTCGGCTGCGGTAAACCGTGATCGCGCCACCCGCGGTCGTGCGCATGTGGCTGCTGTCCTCCGGTATTACGTAGACCGTGTCCGCGTCGCGCGGATCGGTGTCGATGGCGTATCCAAAGTCAGTGGGCAGACCGGCGGTGATCTCCAGCCAGCTCTCTCCACCATCGTCGCTACGGTAGGTGCCCGTATGGCTTTGCTGATATAGACGGTCCGGCTGCGCCGGGTGAAGAACGAGGCGGTGCACACAGTGTCCGCTCTCGGGCCTGGGGTTGGGCAGGTAGTCGGCGCGGACGCCGCGATTCATCGGGGCCCAGGTCTCACCGCCGTCGTCGGAACGGTAAACGCCGCCAGCGGAAACGGCGGCGTAGATGCGCCGTCCCTCGCGTGGATCGACCTGGATGGAGTGCAGCGCCAGGCCCCCTTTCGCCGGCTGCCAGGTCGCTCGCGTCGGGTGCTCGTTCAGACCGCGGATACCCTCCCACGACTGGCCGCCGTCGCGGCTCACGAACAACCCCGCCGGCTCGATACCGGCGTACAGCGTTCCGCTCTGCTTGGCATCCCCATGGGCGAGATACCAGATCGCTTGCAAGCCCTCGGCGCCTTCGAAATGGGGTGCCGCGGGCAAGACCTCCCAGCTGCCCCCGGCGTCGCGGCTGTGGTGGATGTGTACGCCCCAAACCGGGTGGCGGACGGCGGCGTAGATCGTGGCGCTTTCCCGGCGGTCGAAGATGGCGTGAACGATCTCGTAGCCCGCCAGATGGGGCCCGTCCAGCCGCCAGGCGCGGCGGTCCAGGTCCGCTGTCGCCAGAAACAGCCCCTTACGGGTGCCGATGATCAGGACGAGCCGCGGCTGTCCGAACGCGGTCTTCGTCATAGGTGACCCCAAGCTCGAATGCTCGTCATTGTCCCCTAACGTGAGTGTATGCGCCGACGAACCCGGGGAATCTCTTAACGCCGGGCTGGCTGAACAAGGTGGCCAAACTCGCGCGCCACGGGCCCCGGCGCGCTCAGGATGATACTAAGGCATCGAGGGCTGCCGCGACGGGGCTGCTGGACGAAACTGTGGTTCGAGACGCCGAGGGGCCCGGCGCCCAGGCAAAGAAGTTGTCAGGAATCGCTTTTGGAGGCGGTACGCCTTTAGATAGGACGTGCGGGTGACCTCAGGAGCAGGATACGACGCCTTCGCCGTTGTCGGGGACGCTGGCGACGGGCGCCACCGGCCCGATGTAGACCCCACACTCGGACGTGGTCTGCGTGTGGGTGGCCCGGGCGCTCCAGCCGTTGCCTGCTGTCTGCACGATCTCGAGCGTCACCATCGGGGTCTCGTTGTAGTTCAGGTTATTGATATCATCGGCGTAGGCCAGATAGTCGTCGAAGTAGGCCTCCTGCGTCGACACCAGCGTTTTCAGCGCCGTCTGCATCTGCGAACGGTAGGCTTTGTCTCGGGTTCGGGCGAACCTCGGCAAAGCGATCACCGCGAGCAGGGCGATGATCACGACGATCACCAAGAGCTCGACCAGCGTGAATCCCCTCTCGCGGTCCCTGCCCGCAGCCAGGAATCCCAGAAGACCTGAGCGATTGTGGACGATCATATGTTCTATCACTGCCGCCGAATCACGGGAAAACTGAGCCACCACGCCACCCGGAGAGGGAGCAAGCTTTGTGCCAGCGTCCCGCTGACGCTAAGTGATTGTTATTAAGTTACTTATAGCGTAAGGACGGTCAACCGACCGCCCGTCTTGCCGCAGATTGCAAAGGGCGGGCGCGTCGTGCAGCGGATTTCCGGGCCCTGGGGCCCTATCTGGGCCTGACCAGGCCCCGCAACCGGTCTGTGCAAAGAAAACTCGCAGCTGCGTCATGGAAGCGAAAGAGGCGGCCGATGGATCGAATTCGGCCGTCTTGAACACGTCGTCCAAGCAGGGAGGTGCTAGATGAGAAGCCCAAGATTCTTGGGGATGCTGGCGCTGGCAATCGCCGTGTGCGCGGGCGCGTCGCCGTTGGCAGCACCCGCCGGAGACCGACGGGCCGAAGCAGCCAGCCCGAGCTTGACCGTCTACTCGGGGAACCTGGCCCTGGTCCGCCAGCGAGTCGAGCGGCCGCTGAGCACCGGGTCGCAGACGATACGCGTGGATGGCCTGCCGACGAACATGGATCCGTCCAGCCTGTGGGTGCTGAACGAGGCCGTCACGCTCCTCGGCACGCACGGCTTTCGCAGCTATCAGGATGCCGCTTCAGGCACGGGCGCGTCGCTCGATCTCGATCTGGGCGTCAAAGCCCCGGTCGATGGCTTGAGCCTGGCGTTTCTCACGAACGGGCTCAACTGGTCGGCGGACTACGCTCTTATCGTCGCCCGAGACAATGCCACGGCCCGGGTCGACGGCTACGCGACAATCGTGAACGGCTCCGGCGCCGCCTACGAGGACGCAGAGGTACAGCTGCTCGCCGGCACGATTCAGCAAGGCCGTGGCAGCCGTTTCGATTTCTCTGACTTCCGAGCCGCCGGTGCGGTTTCGGAGGCCATGGCGGCCCCAGAACTCCAGCAGGCGGCGTTCGGCGATTATCACCTGTACACGGTATCGACCCCCCTCTCACTGAAGACCGGGGAGTCGCGGCGGATCCGTTTACTCGGAGCCGCGTCGGCCGCTACCGAGAAGCAGTACGCGTTCAGGAACAGCCTGGTCTACCACCGACAGGAAGCGGACCCGATCACCCGGCCGGTCGCGGTGAGTTACAAGGTGGAGCGTCCGGAGGAGAGCGAGTTTGGCGGCATGCCGCTGCCCGCCGGCCAGTTGAGGGTGCTACAGGAGGACGCAGCGGGCCGAGTCCAGCTTCTGGGAATCGCCGCCATCCCCAACACTCCTCAAGGCGAAGATCTGTGGATCAGCACCGGTTTTGCCTTCGACATCCTGGGCACGCGGACGCAGACTCGCTACGAGCGGCCGACCAGCAACCGTTACGAGTCGAGCTGGCAGGTGGAGCTTAGGAATCGTAGCGAATCGGAGGTCACGGTTCAGGTGGTCGAGGAGCTGAGTGGCGATTGGCAGATCGTCGAGTCGAGCCATCGGGCCGAGAAGCTGTCGGCGGGTGCCGTGCGCTTTCGCGTCGAAGTCGAGCCCGGAGGTGAG
>CAYGCC010000467.1:0-2152 GCA_964348165.1 uncultured Gemmatimonadota bacterium
ACTACTCGGACGAATACCGCTACATGGTCTCACGGGTCTCCAGCGAGGAGCGCGAGCGCTACCTGGCCGCGCAGCTGGAGCGCGGCGCGCAGATCGCCGAAGCATTGAGCCAATCGAGGTCGCTGGCTTCGGGCGAGCGGCTGCTGGCGGCGCTGCGGGGCGACACGGTCGATCCGGAGCTCGAACGGCTGCTGCAGCTCGATGCGGGCTTTCGCGAACCCGACCTTACCGGGATCAGCCCCGACATCCTCCCGCTGGGCCGGAATCTGCCCGACATGATCGACGACCGGGGGCTGGCCTTCATCCGGCACGGCCCTCCGGAGCGCATCGACTTCAAGACGATCGACACCGAGGAGTGGGCCTACGACTCGTATCCGTCGCTGCGGCTGCGGTTCGACCGGAGCTGGAACTATCCGGACCCGCCGATACCTGACATGCTCTACCGCCCGCAGACCGCCCGTCAGGCGCGCTCGGTGGCCGTCGCCATGACGTCGGGCCGATCGTCGCTGCCGGCGCCGCTGCTGTTCGGGTTCTGGTACGCGCGCTTCCGAAACCGCGACGATCCCCAGCGCGCCGACCTGCTACTGTTTCCCGAGGCGAGCGTGGCAGCGACGGCGGTGCTATGGGACGGGGCGGGCCGCGAGATCGCGCGTGCCGCCGCGCCGGTCGGCGGCTGGATCGGCTTGACGAGCCCGCCCGGTTCGCTGCTGCTGGCGCTGGACGCGGAACGCGACGACTCGCTGGGACGCTACCGTGGGATCGTCGCGCTGCCCGATTTCAGCGGCGACACGCTGGCGCTCAGCGATGTGTTGATCGCCGGCGCCGTCGAGGCGCGGGGCGCCACTCGCGCCCAGGCTGCGGCTGCGGCGCTCCCCTCGCTCACCTTGTCGCACGAGCAGCCGTTCGTCGTCTACCTCGAGGTTTACGGGCTGGAGGCGCGAGCGGGGCTTCAACGCTTCGAGATCACCTACGAGTTCGAGCAGCAGCGCGGCTGGCTGGCTCGGCTGCTCGGCGGCCAGCGGCGGATCGCGCTTCAGTTCGAGCGCACGGTCGTCGCTGAGGGGGATGGCGTGACGATCGAAGCTGTCGGCGTGGACGCCGGGCAGCTCGATCCAGGAAGCTACCGGCTGCGAGTTACGGTGCGCGATCTGCTGGGCGGCGGGCAGGGTAGCAGCCGAGAGGTTGAGTTGGAACTCCTGGATTAGCCCACGGACAGCTGGGCGCCCAAAGACCCGCGTGCGCGTGCGGGGCAGCGAGCAGCGATCGAAACAGTGGCCCGATATGCTCATCCGTCGGCGGTACGACGACTCTGCGGCGTTCCCTGCTCTCACTCACCTCGTCTCGTGACTTCTCGGGTATTGTACGTCTCGAGATAGCTCCGATGAGCCCCATCGCTGGGATACGTCTCATCGGCATCGTAAGGGTATTGAGACATCGCGTGAAACGGGAGCGGCGTCACCGTGTTGCCGCGTGCGGTGTTGATGTCTGCGTCTTTAATCCAGCCGTCGGTGTAGAGCAGGAAGTCGCGGCTCCAGCCGGGCTCGAGATCCGGCACCGCTTCGGCATCAAACTCGACCGTCGTCTCATCGCCGGGGCCCATGACGATGTAGCGGTCATCTGACTCGAGCAGCAGCGGTAACACGTCCCCGAACCGGGTGTAGCGGCCGCTGATCGGCAACCACCTCGGCTCGGTCGATGCCTCCTGGTAATCGAACCAGTGCGGCCCGTAGCGCCCGCCCTTGCGGTATTCGAGTGAGAACCCGCGGTAGTGGAGGTCCGCAAAGGTCGGTCGTAGGGTCGTCCGCCTCACCGAATTGGCGGACGGGTCGGCGGAGAAGAAGACCTGATCCCAGTAGATCTCCATGTTGGTGCGGATCCGCACGCGATAGTCGTCGGCCAGAAACTTTCCGGTCAGGTCGACCACCACGGTCTTGTTCTTGCCCGCCGGGAAGCTGAGGTTCTCGATCACCGTCTGCCATTCACCATCGGGGCCCAGAGGCGGATACCCGGTCAAGTTGACCGTCAGGCGCCCAAAGCCCCGGGGCATCGCGAGTAAGGAAGGGTCGGACGTTTTGTTACCACTATTGAGACGGAGGACGGAGCAGGCAAGACCCTGGAACACGGTGTAGTAGTGCTGGCGACAGGCGGACGT
>CAYGCC010000468.1:0-28013 GCA_964348165.1 uncultured Gemmatimonadota bacterium
TGATATCCCAGGATCTCGAGCGCGGTTTCGTGGTCGCTAATCTTGCCGTCCTTGGCTTCGGGGCCTACTGCTATTGGTGGCCGATGCGTCGGGGATGGCCGTCCGCCGTGCCCCTCGCATGGCTCTGGGTTGCTAAGGTCGTTGCTGCTGTGACCACTACCGGCCGATGAAATACGTCACCGAGCCCGATGCTCTCGGGCAGCTCGTCAGCCGACTCGGCGCCCTACGCGCCGATAGTCCGCGTCGCTGGGGCTCACTGACGCCGGGCGAGATGCTCTGCCATCTGGGCGACGCCGCGGCGAGTGTTCTCAACGGGCCCGAGCCCCACCGCCGTCGCCGGCGACCGCTGGTGAAGTGGGTGGGGCTCTACTCGGGGATCCCCTGGCCGCACGGCGTCAAAGCTCCTTCCGATGTGGACCCGCGCGCCGACGGAACACGACCGGGCGACTTCGAGAGCGACCGTTGCCGGGCCATCGAAACACTGCGCGCTCTGGCCACTGCGCCCGCCGAGTCCTTTCGCCGCAACCATTCGATCTTCGGCGCCATGACGACCCGCGATTGGCACCGCTGGGCGTTTCGCCATACGGATTATCACCTCAGGCAGTTCGGTCTCTAACGAAAGCGACGCCGATCCCTATGCCCGTACTAGAGCGCGACGGAACTCGGATCTACTTCGACGAAGCCGGAAGCGGTCTCCCCGTCGTACTGCTCCACAGCTTCCTCTGCAGCGGCGCCATGTGGCGCCAGCAAGTTCCGCGTCTGGCCCAGCACGGCCGGATCGTAAACGTCGACCTTCGGGGACACGGCGAGTCCGGTTCGCTTACAGGTCCGATGGACCTCTACGACTTGCTGGAGGACGTCGTCGAAGTCTTGGACTTACTCGATATCGAACGTGCGGTGTGGGCCGGGCTGTCGATCGGCGGGATGATCGCGATGCGGGCGGCGTTGCGGGCACCGGAGCGGGTCGCCGCCCTTGTGCTATTGGACACGCACGCCGGACCGGAGACGCCGTTCAATCGTATCAAGTACACGGCCATGGGTGTCGGCGCGCGCTACCTGGGAATCGCTCCCTTCCTGCCAACCATCGCACGCTTGATGTTCGGGCGGACGACGCGGCTTAGAAACCCCGGTCTAGTAAGCGAGTGGGAAGAGAGATTCCGAAGCGCCCACCTTCCATCGATGCTTCGCTACCTTCGATGTCTCATGCGGCGCGACTCCGTGGTGCACCAGTTACCGGAGATCAAGATTCCCGCCCTCGTGATCGTCGGCGAAGAAGACGAGGCCCTTCCGGCCAGCTGCTCTGAGGAGATCGCGACGCGCCTGGCGGACGCCCACCTCGTGGTCGTGCCGCGCGCGGGACACCTTTCAGCGCTCGAGCAACCCCAGCTCGTCACCGACGAGATGTGCGAGTTCATCAAAGCTCTGCACTAACGACGTTGGCCATCGTTCAGCGGGTCCAGAGCGTCGCCTTAGGGAAGAGATCGATCCCGCCCATATGATCCCAGTGGGCGTGGCTGATGATCACGTCGGTCACGTCTTCCGGCTCGACCGAACAAGAGGGCGACAAAGATAGACCGGCGCATACAGCTAACGCACCTTTCCACGCGCCGCGATCGGCCACACTTCGACGACCTCGTCACCGTCCACCACGTACAGCTCCTCGTGCAGGTTGACCGCCGGGCACACGTGGTTGGGGATCACCTCCACCCGCTCGCCGATGGCGGGGAACGCCACGTCGGGCCCGTGCTCCACGACGCCGTGCTCCTCGCTGAGGCTGGCGATTCGGGCGGACGGCGCCTGCCGGATATAGCCGAAGCCGCTGTAGTCTTGCATGGCGATCGTCGTGCGCGCCGGCTCGGCGAACAGCGACTTGCTGCCGGCGTCCAGCACGGCGCGGCCCGGTGCCGGGCGGCTGATGACGGTGGCGAGGACGCTGAGCGAGCAGTCGGCCGGCGTCGCCTGCTCCAGCGATAACTGGTTGACGTCGTTGAACACGTAGGTGCCGGGGCGCATCTCGGTGACCCCACTGACCGAGGCGGTGTACGGCGCCGCTGGCGTCGAGCCCACGCTGATCTCGGTCACTTCATGGCCGCGTTCGCGGAGCGCCGACGCCACCTCGACCAGGCGCTTGCCAGCCGCGACCGCCCGTTCCTCCAGTTGCGACGCCCGGCTCGCCCCGGCCGGCACATGACCCTCGTGCGTCTCGACGCCGCACAGCCTCAGGCCACGAGCGTCGGCGATCGCATCGGCCAGTGCGATGATCTCGTCCAGGTCGCTCAGCCCGCAGCGGCCTTTGCCGGTGTCCACCTCGATCAGCACGTCCAGCGGCGCCCCGGCATCACGGAAGGCGGCGTCGAGTATCGCCGCACCCTCGCGGCTGTCCACGAGCACGGCTAGGCGGACGCGGTCGGCCAGTTCGACCAGGCGGCTGAGCTTCGCGGCGCCGATCACCTGGTTGGCGATGAGGATGTCCTCCAGCCCGCCCTCCGCCATCACCTCCGCCTCGCCCAGCTTTGCCACCGTGATCCCGGCGCACCCGGCCCGCTCCTGCAGCCGGGCGATATGGTGCGACTTGTGGGTCTTGGTGTGGGGACGCAGCCGGACGCCGAAGCCATCGGCCGTCGCCTGCATGCGCACGATGTTGCGCTCGAGCGCCACGCGATCGACGACCAGGCAGGGGGTGTCGAGGTCGTGTTTCTTCATCGGATCAACCCTGAACCGCCGCCAGTATCCGATCGATCTGGTCCATGTGACGAAAATCGTGTCCGGCCAACAGACGTACGTTCAGCTCCACGCTCTCTTCACCGCGCTCGGCGTGCACGCCGAAACGCTTCCAGGCCGGGCCGCGGGTGCGCAGATACAGATCTATGTTTAGCCCGCGCAGCCGTCGCAACTCCTCGAGCAGCATCGAGAGCGGCCGCTCGTTGTGCGCCATGCCGGTCGCCATCGGGTCCTGGTCGTAGCCGGCGATGGCGGGGGCGTCGTGACTGAGGATCATCCGGATCCGGTACCCGTAGACCCACTCGGTGTCGCCGAGGTGCCCCAGGACCTCCTTCACCGACCAAGCGCCCTCACGTGGCCGTTTGGCGAGCACGGTCTCTTCGATGCCTTTGAGACGCTGCTCGATCCGCGCCGGCGTGTGCGCCAGCACATCCAGAGGATCGCGATCGCCGAGCAGGCCGAGCAGCTCCTGCCGGTACGCCTCGAACTGCTTTACCGGATCAGCACCCATCGTGGTCTCCTCGAGTCGATCTCAACGCATATTCTCCTCGAACAGCTCCAGGATTCGTCGATACTCGTCGGTCCAGGCCCAGTCGTGCACGAAGCCGTGGTCTTCTTTTGGATAGATCGCCACATCCCAGTTCTCTTTCCCCAGCTCCATCAGCCGCTCCACCAACCGCACCGTGTCCTGGAAGTGGACGTTCTGGTCGATCATGCCATGAGCGATGAGCAGAGCGCCTTTCAGCCCTTCGGCGTGATAGATGGGCGAACTGATCCGGTAGGCTTCGGTGTCGTCCTGGGGCATCCCCAGGATGCGGGAGGTGTACCAGTGGTTGTAGTAGGCCCAATCGGTCACCGGGCGCAGCGCCGCACCCGCCGCGAAGGTGCCCGGCTCGGTGAACATCGCCATCAGCGTAATGAAGCCGCCGTAGCTTCCGCCGTAGATGCCGATCCGGGCGGGATCGACGCCCAGCGACTCGGCCATGAAGCGCGCGCCGTCCAGCTGGTCGGTCAGGTCGGTGCCGCCCATGCGCTTGCGGATGGCCGTGCGCCAGTCGCGGCCGTACCCGGCCGAGCCGCGATAGTCGATGTCAAGCACGGTGTAGCCGCGCTCGAGCAGCAGGTTGTGAAACATGTACTCGCGGTAGTAGCCGCTCCACCACCCGTGAGCGTTCTGCAGATAGCCGGCGCCGTGCACGAAGATCACCCCCGCCCCGTTCGGGCGCTGAGGGCGATAGAGGCGAGCCGGCACGTCGGCGCCGTCGCGGGCGCTGAAGTAGATGATCTCTGGCTGGACCCAGCGGCGCGCGCGAAAGGCCTCGGCCGGGGTCTCGGTGATCTGGGTGGGCCGGGCTCCCTGCCGGGCATCCTGAAGGAACAGCTCGGGCGGCCGGTTGGGCCAGGAATAGAGGGCGGCCAGCCGGCGGCCGTCGGGGGCGAGCGCCAGGGCGCCGCCCATGTTGCGCCCCGAGGAGCCGTGCAGGCTGGCAAAACCCGTGATCAGGCGCCGGTCCCTTCCGTCCAGGCTCATGCGGTAGAACCCGCGGGAGTGCGGGCTCGCTTCGCTGGTCAGCAGGTGCCACTCCTTCTTGTCGGGCGAAAGCTCGGCGTGCAGCACCTCCCACGGCCCTGTCGTCAACGGCGTCGGCTCGCCGCC
This sequence comes from uncultured Gemmatimonadota bacterium, assembly GCA_964348165.1. Lineage (GTDB taxonomy): Bacteria > Gemmatimonadota > Gemmatimonadetes > Palauibacterales > KS3-K002 > CAYGAJ01. The sequence goes on from CAYGCC010000468.1 coordinate 4,379, forward strand.
GCCCACCGCCATCGTGTAGAGGTGCGCGAAGCCGGTCGCCTCGGAGATGAACCAGACGTGGTCGCGCCGGGGCATCCAGCCCGCCGCGTTCCAGCCCGGGCCGCCGATCCAGGCGTCGTCCCGCAAGTGGTCCACCAGCTTCGACTCGCCGGAGGCGGCGTCCACGGCGAAGATCCAGCGGTCGTGGAAATCGTCGGAGATGCCCACGGCCAGCAGCCGGCGCGAATCGTCGGACCAGCCGCGAAACATCAGCCGCACTTCCCGCTCCTCCTGCCCGTGGCTCACCCAGGTGACCGCGCCGCTGACCAGGTCCATGATCCCCAGCTTCTCCGTGGACTGCTCGTCGCCCACGAAGGCGCGCCGGCGCGGCGCCTGGCGTGTGTAGCCTTCCTCGGTGACGTAATCGGGCACCCAGGCGAGCCGCACCTCCTTCGCCTCTTCCGTGAGATCGAACGCCATGCGCGTGCCGTCCGGCGACACGTGGAAGCCGCCGATACGCTGCTTGTCCTGAACGTAGAACGCCTGAGGCGTGTCCACCTTGGCCGTGTCGGGCGGCGGCGGCCAGCGTCGCGCCCGCCGGATCGAGTCCGCCTCGAACACCCGAAATAGCTCGCGCTGCTCGTCCCTCAGAAACTTGCGTTGTCCCTCGGCCGCCTTGTCCTCGTCGGGCGCGCGGCCGTGTCGGATGTCGGTGAGCTGCGCGACGGTTCCGCTGAGCGCGTCCACGCGAAACAGGTTGTCGTCGCGAACGAAATAGACGCGGCCCCCATCACGGGAGATCTGCACCGAGGAGAGACGACCCGGGAAGGAGGCGAGCAAGCGTTCCCGTTCCGGTCGAATCTGCAGCAGGTAGAGATCGCCCTCGTGAGCGTAAGCGGCCCAGGTCCGGTCCTCGGAGAAGACCGCGTCAAGTCGCGGGCCGATGCGCTCTGCCTCGTCGTCGGGCACCCGCTCTGGCCGTCCGCCGTCGCGGTCGACCCGGTACAAGCCCTGGCGCTCTTCGTCCGGCCGCTTCCAGACGAAGTAGAGCTTCTTTCCGTCGGGCGACCAGCGGAGTTGTGAGGGCGACGTACCCACAAGCTCCGGCCCTTGCATGACGAAGGCGACGGTAAGCTTGCCGTTCTCCGCCGGCGCGCGCTCGGCGAGCTGGCCGGCGGCCGGCGCCGTCACCGATATGACGCAAAGCAGCGTCGCGATCGACAGCCGAGCGTTCAAGGATGAACTCATTGCTTCTCCTGAGACGACGGTGGACGGTGGACGGTGCGCTGTGGACGGTAGGCGGTAGACGGTAGACCGTATGCGGTGGACGGTGGACCGTATGCGGTGGACGGTAGACCGTCGGCAGACGGTAGACCGTCGGTGGCCTGTGTACCGTCTACGGTCTACCGTCAACGGTCTACCGTGTACTTCAGACGTCCTCCGGGAAGTTCTCCAGCACCTCTTTGACTTTGTTCATGAAGAAGTCCGCCATGGCGCCGTCCACCACCCGGTGATCGTAGGAGATCCCGAAGTAGGCGCGGTGGCGGATGCCGATCATGTCATCGATCACAACCGGCCGCTTCTCGATGGTGCCGATGCCGAGTATCGCCACCTGCGGCTGGTTGATGATCGGCATCCCGAACAGCGAGCCGAACACGCCGGGGTTGGTGATGGTAAAGGTTCCGCCCTGCACGTCGTCGGGATCGAGCTTACGGGTCCGCGCTCGCTCACCCAGGTCGTTGGCGCGCCGGGCGATGCCCAGCAGGCTCAGCTCGTCGGCGTCCTTCAGCACGGGGACGATCAGACCGCTCCCCTCGTCGAGCGCCACGGCGATGCCGATGTTGTAGAGGCCGTGGTAGATGATCTTGCGGCCCACGACCGAGGAGTTGAGAACCGGATACGCTTTCAGCCCTTCGACCACGGCCTTGATGATGAACGGCATGAAGGTGAGCTTGACGCCGTCGGCCTCGAATCGCGGCTTGAGCTTCTTGCGGACGTGGACCACGCGCTCGAAATCGATCTCGAAGACCGAGCTGACGTGCGCGCTGATCCGCTGGCTCATCAGCATGTGGTCCATGATGCGCTGACGCATGACGCTCATCTCTTCGACCCGGTCGGTCTCTTTAATGATGACCTCCGGAACTTTGATCTCGAGCGTCGCGCCGTGGATCGGCACGTAAAGCACGCCGGGCCGACCGGCGGGCGCCGCCGCTGGCGCCAACGCCTCGCCGCTCTCGATGAAGGCGAGGATGTCCTTTCTGGTGACACGGCCGGAGATGCCGCTGCCGCTGAGACGCGAGATATCGATGCCGTGCTCGGCGGCGATTCGCCGCACCAGCGGCGTGGACCGGGTGCGCAAGCGCTCTTCGCGCGTCGCCGGTCCGCCGTCCGCTTTCGGCGGCGCTTCGGCCACGGCCGCCGCCCCCGCCGGCGCTTTCACAGACGCCGCCGGTTCGGCTTTCGCCGCCGCCTCGGCCTTCGCGGCCGGCTTCCCCTCCTCAATCTGCGCCGGCGCCGTGGCCTCAGGCTGCACAGCGGCGGCCGCGCCCGCCTCGGTCTCGATGCGGGCGATCACCGTACCGACCTCGACCGTGGCTCCCTCCTCGACCACGATCTCGGCCAGGGTGCCGCCGGTGGGGGACGGGATGTCAGCGTCTACCTTATCCGTGGAGATCTCGAGGATCGACTCATCCCGCTTGACCTCATCGCCGACGCTCTTCAGCCACTTCGTGATCGTCCCTTCAGCGATCGACTCGCCCATCTGCGGCATGATGACATCGACTTTCGCCATCGCTCCGGCCTCTCTCAGTACGCGAGCATCCAGCGTGATGCCTTGACTATGTCCTCGGTCTGCACGAGGTAGTAATCCTCCAACGGCGGACTGAACGGCACCGGCGTGTCCGGCGCCGTGACACGGCGCACCGGCGCATCCAGCCACTCGAAGCAGTACTCGTTCACTCGTGCTGTGATCTCACCGCCGATTCCACCGGTGCGCGGGGCCTCATGCACAATCAGGCAGCGGTTCGTCTTCTTCACCGACGCGATGATCGCCTCGTCGTCCATCGGGTTGAGCGAGCGCAGATCGATCACCTCGATCTCCGCGCCGTCCTCGGCGGCGATACCCTCGGCGGCCTCGAGCGAACGGTGCACCATGGCGCCGAAAGTCACTATCGTCAGCGCGTCGCCCTCCCGGGCAAGCCGTGCCGCCCCGATCGGCACCACGTAGTCGTCGTCGGGCACCACTTCCTTGATCCGCCGGTAGAGAAACTTGTGCTCGAAGAAGAGCACCGGATCGGGATCGCGGATGGCCGCCTTGATCAACCCCTTCGCGTCGTACGCCGTCGCCGGAGCTACCATCTTCAGGCCCGCGACGTTCAGGAAGTACGACTCGACGTTCTGCGAGTGGAACGGCCCACCCCGGCCGCCGCCTCCGCACGGCCCGCGCACCACGATCTGCGCGCCGTCACCGGTCCGATACCGCAGCTTGGCCGCAAAATTCACCAGCATGTCGAAAGCGGGAGCGATGAAGTCGATGAACTGCATCTCCGCCACCGGCTTGAACCCCATGTGGCTGGCGCCGATCGCCGCGCCCACGATCGCCGCCTCGCTGATCGGCGTGTCGATCACCCGGTCGGCCCCGAAGTGCTCCTGAAAGCCTTCGGTCAGCTTGAAGGCGCCGCCGTAGCGGCCCACGTCCTCACCCAAGATGAAGACGGTCGGATCCGCCGCCATCTCCTCCCAGAGGCCCTCGCGGATTGCCTCCAGGTAGGTGATGGCCTGCTTCTCCTCCTTCAGCTCCTGACGCTCACCGGCCTGTGCCGTCGCGACTTCCACTTCGTCGATCCTGCCCTCGGTTTCCAAACCTCTGTCGTCGCCGCGTGATCCGCCTCGCACACCCGCCGCTCGCCGCTAGAGCGTCCGCGCCCAGGGCGCGGGCTGCGGGCCAACGGCGAACACACCCGCCAGCGTCACCGCGGGCTCCGGCAGCGGGCTGGCGAGGGCTTGCTCCACGGCCTCGTCCAACTCGGAATCCACCCGCCGGTCCAGCTCCGCGACCTCCTCATCAGCGGCCAGCCCGTTCTCGCGCAGGTAGCTGATGTAGCGATCAATGGGGTCGCGGCCCTGCCACGTCTCGAGCTCCTCGCGGGGCACGTAACTCTGGGCGTCGTGCTGCGCGTGGCCTTTCATTCGGTAAGTCTTCACCTCGATGATGGTCATGCCGCCGCCCTCACGCGCCCGCTCCACCGCCTGCTTGGACGCGCCATAAACGGCCAGCACATCGTTGCCGTCCACCTGCGCGCCGTGCACCCCATACGCCTTCGCCATCTCGACCAGGCTCTCCTGTGCCGTCTGCTCGGAGGTGCGCGTGGCGAAGGCCCAGCCGTTATGCTCGACGATCACCACAAACGGCAGACGCCGCACAGCGGCGAAGTTGATCCCTTCGTGTGCGGCGCCGGTACGAGTCGCGCCGTCGCCCAGGAAGGTCAGCGCCACCCGACGCTCGCCGCGCAGCTTGAACGACAGCGCCACACCGGCGAGAACGCAGAGCGTGGTTCCCAGCGGTGATATCGGTCCGATGTAGCCGCGCTCGCGGTCGTTGAAATGGGTGATGTTGTCCTTGCCGCCAGTCGGCGCACCCTTCCGCCCCGTGAACTGTTGCAACAGAGTAGCCAGAGGAATGCCCCGTACCAGCAGGGCCCCTATGTTGCGAATCGCCGGTGAGAGCCAGTCGTCCGGGCCCAGCGCATAGGCCGCGCCCACCGACTGGGCCTCCTGCCCCCGACTATGGTAGAATCCGCCCACCACCTTGCCCTGGAGGAACAAGAGCTCCAGGCGTTCCTCGAGAGCCCGTGTGAGCCTCATATAGTAGTACAGCTCATGGTGCTGCGATCGGTTGAGCTCACTCATCACGCCACTTCGATCTCGGGCTCAGTTCCACACCACCATCTTCCCGGCAGGCGACGTCTCTGCGACGACGATCGGGCCAGTAAATCCCGGCATAGCCTTAAAATGTAAAGCGCAACGGGGGCGACTTCAAACCCGCCGGGGGCGGAACGGCGCCCCCCTGACGGCCGCGTCGCCTTCCGCCTCTGCGGCCGACCAGCGCAGCCGCGATCCCGGCTCGACCTCACGCCGGACGTACCCGAGGCCGATGTCTCCGTACTCCGGCGAGGTCACCGCCGACGTGATCACGCCCACCTCTCTGTCGCCATCCAGCAGCCGGGCTCCGCTCGGCGCGGGACCCATGTCGAACTCGAGATTGCGGAGTTGGCGGTTGACGTGGCCGCGGAAGTGAATGCGAGCGACGACTTCTTGACCGAGGTAACACCCCTTGTCGAAAGAAATCGCCTCCTCGAGCCCGGTCTCCTGTGCCAGGTACTCATCGCTCATGTCTACGCCGTACTCTGGTATGCCGGACTCGACCCGGACGACGTCCAATACCTGCGAACCCACCAGCCCGCCGCCCTGCAACTTCACCGTCGATCTCAGCTCTTCCGCCAGCGCTCGTGCCGCCTGGCGCGAGGCGATGATCTCCACACCGTCGCCGGCCAGCCAGCGGTTGCGGATCACGAGCACAGGGGCACCCGCTGCCTCTAGCGCGAGCACGCCCAGGTGCGAATCCGGCATGGGCGCGCCCAGAGCCTGGGCGGCGGCCGGGGCCGCCTGGGGGCCGTAGACGCCCAGCTGGGCCAGCTCTTCGCTTACATCCTCGAACGTCGCGTAGATGGGGGGCAGGTATTTCTCGAAGGCCGCCAGCAGATTCTCCAGCCCGCGCCCCGGCACGTCCAGAAGCAGGTGATCGCGGGTGGGAAGCACGCGGAGATCGGTGAGTACCCTGCCCTTCGGGTTGAGCAACATCGCGTGACGGCCGGCGTTCTCCAGGTCTGTCACCTTGTTGGTGAGCAGCCCGTTCAGCATCTCGGCGCGGCGCTCACCCGCCACCCGCACGGCGCCCCGGTCGCTGCGAGCGGTCAGCGCGCAGCTCTGGACCAGGGCGCGATAAGCCTCGCGCCAGTCGCCCGGATCGGGCGCTGGCCAAAACAGATCATGCACGTCGTCGATCATGCAAAGGCCATCCGGTCGTGACCGGGTCTACTCCTCAACGATTCCTGCTCGCAGGCCGCGACGGACAAAACAGCGCCCCCGGCCCGACGGCCGTGGGGCGCTGCACATACTCGAGGTCGCGTGACCGCTCTGGAACTAAGTCCGGCCGGGGCCGCGGACCTGGCCGCCGTAGTCAATCACCAGCGCGACCCGACGGTTCTCGATCCCGGTCATGCCGGGGCCCCGAGCGCCAGGCACGACCTGGCGATTCGCCGCCTCGCCGTAGCTCACCGACTTCACCTGATCAGCGGGGATACCGCCGGTCGTCGTCAGGTAGCCCTTTACGGCGTCGGCTCTGCGCTTGCCGAGACGAATGTTGTAAGCCTCGCTCCCCGCGGGATCGGCGAAGCCTTCTACCGTCACCGTCGCGTCTCCGTAAAACTCCTTGACGACCGCGGCGAAGCGATCGAGCACCGGCCGGTCGAGGTCACGGATGTTGGCCTTGTCGAAGTCAAAGTGCACGGGGACGTTGAACTTGATCATCCCCTGCATCCGCTCGATCGACACGTTGAAGTCGTTGCGCAGCGACTGCAGCTGGCTCTCTAGGTTGCCGACCCGGCTGGAGAGCTGGTCGATGCGGCCCGAGAGCTGATCGTCGCCCGCTCGCATCTCGTCGCGGAGGCTGGCAAGCTGAGAGTTCATGTCCTCTTGCTTGACGCCCGCGCAGCCGACCGACAAGGCCAGCCCAAAGGCACCAATCATACCGGCGGCCGCCAATCGAGAATGCCGTTTGCCCATCGCTCCTCCTTCTGGCTGATTCGAGTGTGGGAAAACCCTTGCAGGTTCCTTGCGTCAGCGTCGGAGCGGTCCGCGCGGCCGGCTCCCCCCAGTCCGACCCTTCAGATCGAATGTCTGAATCCGCGTCCCCGACGTTTCCGTATGTTTCCTCGACTCCAGGCTCTGGCCCCCGTCGCATACCGAGCCCCCCGCGTGGGCGAGGGAAAACGCGCTTTAGGGGCGTAATTGAGGGCTAAAAGCCTGGGGCGACTAATATGTGGCCCACGCCGCCGATTGGCAACGGGCGGCGCTTGAGCTCGGAAACTGCCGCCGGCGGCCGCGAAATCCGTTGCCCCGGCCGGTAATGCCGCCGGCCCACCGCCTGGCAGGGCAGCTCTGTTTGACGCCGCCGCTTGCCGCCACGAGATTGGGATTGGTCTGATGAGCGACTCTACCGATAGACTCGCGCCCACCCGGCGCGTTCGACTGGCCGACATCTCGTCCCGCTCCTGGGAGCACCCGGCGGACCGAGCCGCGCTGCGCAGCCTCAACTCGATCCCCGGGTTTCCAGAGGTCGTCCGCAAGATCGTCGGCATGTTCGGAGAGCGCGGGCTGCGCCTCTTCTTTCAGGCGAACGCCGTTCGGGTCGGCCCACGCCAATACGGCTGGGTCTATGACCTGCACCGCGGCGTGATCGATATACTCGACCTGGGGTGGGAGCCCGAGCTGTACATCTCCCAGACGCCGGTGGTGAACGCCGGCGCCCTGGGTGTGGACAAGCCGTTCGTGCTGATCAACAGCGCCGCCCTGGACATCCTCAACCGCGAGGAGCTCGAGACGGTGCTGGCCCACGAGGTCGGCCACATCGCCAGCGATCACGTGCTTTACCGCACGGTCTTCGTGCTGCTGATCATGCTCAGCCAGCGCCAACTCCCCATCGCCGGGATCGCGATCCAGGCGGTCATCCTGGCCATGGCGGAGTGGAACCGGAAGAGTGAGCTGTCGTCCGACCGCGCCGGGCTACTGGGCAGCCAGAATCCCGAGGCGGTGATGAGCTCGCTGATGAAGCTGGCGGGTGGGAGCCACCACCACGGCCAGGATCTGAACCTGGCCGAGTTCATGCGCCAGGCCGAGGAGTACGAGGAGGACGAAAGCATCGCCGATGCGGTCTTTAAAGTGATGAACCTGATCGGCTCGACCCATCCGTTCCACGTCTTACGGGTGGGCGAGCTGCGCCGCTGGATCCGCGAGGGGAACTACGATCGCATCTTGAGAGGCGAGTACGCGAGGCGCAGCGAGCAACAGCGGGCTTACCGCGAAGATGCCCGCGACGCCGCCGCCCACTACGGCAGCGCCCTCAAGAAGGCGATTCGCAAGCTGAGCCAAGCACTGGACGAGGCAGCCCAGGGCGGGCCGACGGAACTCTAGTCTCGCGTTCCGCGGAGACCGAATCGGTTCAGTCGCTCCCGCTCCCCCGAACGGCTTCCCACGAACCCGAATCCACCACCTCAGGCTGGTCGGCGGTCCGCACCAGATAGGTGCCCTGGGCACGGGACTGGCTGCGTACCCCCCGGATCTCCGCCATCAGCCCGTCGAAGCGCAACACCGTCCGCATCGAGTCCGCGGTCATACGCGAGGCCTCGAGCGGCACCTCCTCCATTCCGGCCCCACGATCGAAGCGCGCCACACCCGCTGGCAATCCAGCCGTCTCGACGGAGAACTCGAACTCCAGGGCGCCGAAGCCGCCGGAATCGCCCCGGTACTCGCCAACCCAGAGGCCGCCCCAACCGGCCAGCGGATCCGGGGCCTTTCCTCCACCAAAAACGGCACAGCCGGCGATAAGCAGGACGCCCGCCGCGAGCGCGACTCTGCGCATGTTCACCTCCCGGGAGAGTGAAAAGAAAGTTGCCGGCCCTCCCTACGGTCACCCCCGACTAGCGGTTTCGCCGCGCGCCAGCCGGCCCGGCGTCCTTCATTCCAGGCGATCCAGTGCTTCCGCGGCCGCCCGCAGCCCCCGCACGATCTGCTCGTCGGGCGTGGCGAACGAGACCCGCAGGTAACCTTCTTGAAGGAAGGCCTGCCCCGAGAGCGTCACGACACCGGCGGCGCGCACGAGATACTCGGCAACGTCGTCGGACGTCTGCAGGACCTGCCCATCCGGCGTTCGCCGACCGAAAGCCGCTCGCACGTCCCAGAAGGAATAGAAGCTGGCCGGCGTCGGCCACACCTCTACATAGTGCAGATTCCGTGACTCCTGTAGGAGCAGATCGCGCTTGCGCTGCAGATCGCCCTTCAGCTCCGGATCGTAGCCGCCGGTGACGGCGGCGAGCGCGGAGTGCTGGGTGGGCACGGCGGGACCGGCGGTATAGTGGCTCTGCAGGTTGACCATGGCCCGGGTCACGTCGGTGGGCGCCACCGACCAACCGACGCGCAGACCACCCGTCCGCCGGAAGTTCTTTGACAGTCCGTCAACCTGGATGAGCCACGGCTTGGTCTCCTCGTCGATGCGCGGCTCGGGATACTCCTCGCCGTCAAAGATCAGCTTCCAGTACAGACGGTCTAGCACAAAGAAGATCCTGGACTCGAGACAGACCTGCAGCAGCCCCTCGACCTCCTCTCCGCTGTACAGCTGCCCAGTCGGGTTCACCGGGTTGTTGAGCAGGAAGAGCTTGGCGTGAGGCCGCATCCTCAGGTTACGTCGCAGGTCTTCCGGGCTGACTTTCAGATGATTCGCCGGTCCGGCGCGGGGCAACACCATGATCGGGCTGGAGTAGGCCGAGATGGCCAGCGGCTGGTAGCTCACCCAGGGCGCCGCGTCGAACAGCACGGTATCGGCGGGGTTGCAGACAGCGAGGAAGATGTTGAACAGGCTCTGCTTCGCCCCGGTCGAGATGACGACATTCTCCGGGTCGTAGTGCTCGGTCTGGTTCAGCCATTCCAGCACCGCCCGCCGCAGTTCGGGCAGTCCGGCCGGATCGCCGTACATCGTGTGCCCCTCGCGGTACGCCCGCTCACCCGCCTCGCGGATGCGGTCGGCAAGCTCGCCTTTCGTCTCCCCCAGCCCGAAGTCGTAAACGGGACGGTTTTGACGTAGGCGCTCGTTGGCCAGACGCTTGAGCTCGAGAGTGAGCGAAGGACGGAACTTGCTCAGCTTGGCGGAAATGCGATCGCAGTCGTGCATGCGAAGCTCCCGACGATGCTGCGCCGGCGGAGCGGGGCGGGTGCTCGGCAGTCGTGGAACTCTGCCGCGATTATAACGCCTTATAACGCCGAAAACGAGTGGCTGTCAAAACCTCTCGCCACGCCCCGAGCCGCTGCGGCCGCCGGCTCGTCCTACCTCGAGCGGCGCGCCTCCAGAAGCCAGTCCACGGCGCGGCGTACTCCCGCTTCATGGGTGACCTCCGGCTCCCAGGGCAGCTCGGCCTTGGCCAGCTCGGAGACGAAGGGGTTCCCGCGGCCCATGAACGCGATGTGGCGCCGGCTCACCACCGGCCGCCGCACGCCCCGGAGCCGCGCCAGCGCCTCGATGCTCCCCGCGATTCCGCTAGCCACTGCCACGGGGATCGGCAGAAAGCGAGGGCGCCGTCCCAGGTGAACCGCCAGCAGCCCGAACAACTCACGCTGCGAGATCGGGAAGTCGTTCGCCAGGTTGTACACACGCCCTGGGGCCCGGGGACTGGTGAGGGCGCGCACGATGCCCTGCGCCACGTTGCCCGCGTAGACCAGCGGCAGCTCGTTCCGGCCATCACCCACAAGGAGCACCACCGGCAAGCTCACATGCCGGGATAGCCGCGGCAGCGCCGCCCGATCGCGCTCGCCGTAGATGACATCGGGGCGCACCACGGTCACCTCCAGACGCCCCTCACGCTGAAAGCGCCAGGCCACCTCCTCGGCCGCCCGCTTCGACCGACCGTAGAACTCCTCGGGGCCCAAAGGGCTGTCGGTCGGCGTGCTCTCGTCCACTCGGTCAAGCCGCGCCACCTCTACCCCGCCGTATACGGCGACGGTGCTCACGTGTATCGCCCGCCGAACGCCCTGGTCGGCCGCCGCGCTCAGTACGTTCGCCGTCCCACTCACATTGACGGTGTGGTAGACCTCCCAGGGGGCGTCCACCGTCACGGCCGCCGCCGCATGGACCAGCGCGTCGCAGCCTCGCAGGGCGCCGGAAAGCGTCGACGGATCGCTGACGTCGCCGACGACCAGCTTCGCCCCCACGCTGTCGAGGTGGTTCGCCGCTCCAGCCCGGCGGATCAGCGCCCGGACGGCATGCCCCTCTCGTGCAAGCCGCTCCGCTACGTGGCTACCCACCAAGCCCGTTCCGCCTGTCAAAAAAACCTCCACCTGGCCTCCACCTTTCGACTCTACGACCGGGCGCCCACTCACCCCCCACCCCGTGGGCCGCCTGCTAACCGAGACACTTCCCCGCCGCTGCTGCCCATAATAGAGCCCGACCACAACCGTGCCAGCGCCCGTCTCCCTTGCAGCCCCTCAGCCCTGTGGCCTCTGCCTCGCCACGGCGGCGGCTCCACCCCTCCAGGGCACCCGCGGTGGACTTCCATAGGTCAGGACGATGCGGCGGCGCCGTGGACACACCGTCGGGGACAGTGTCCACGCGTCCAGCGCCACGCTACGCCTGGACACTATACACGTTGTCACATAATGGGATACGGACAATGTTGGCGTCCCCGGGGGGTCGTCCTGGACATAAGCCCCCCTGTGTGGATCCCGGTCAGGACTGCCGGTGTCGGTGGAGCAGCCCGTCGGAAGGACCTCCTGGCTAAGACAGCTAAATTGGCGGCTGAACACACCGAACCCTCGGACATGAAAAAGGTTGTCAGATCAAGACAGCCTATCTCCAGACGGCCACGGTGGACTACCCGTGGACACTTCCGGGGGGTCGGCAGCCCGTGGACCGGATGGCGTTGGGCCCCTCGACGACTCCCAGGCGGACGGCCCAGCCGTGGACACTCTGAGGACAGCCGTGCCGGAAGGCGTCAGCTACCCCCTGACCGCGTTGCGACAGGCATGGCTGTCCGAGGTTGCGCGCCGACCGCTCGTCGGTGAGCAGATGTCGCAGTCTTTCTAAGTGTCCGGGACCCGGCTGTCCTGCTCAGTGTGCTACAGCTCCTGACGCCCTAACATGCCGTCAGCCGGGCCGGGGACGGATGCTGGGAGGTGAACGGCGGGACACGGGTGCCGCTGGGCCACCTGGAGAAGAGGGGCACCAGGCGGGCGCCCCTCTCTCAGCCAAAGCTGCTCCGGTGTTCTTGGCTGTCCTCTGCTGAATTGCGAGCGTCGATCTATTACTGCACAACGACCCTTGAAGCAGGGGAAACCTTTCAACTCTTCGGCCCCCTTGCTCCCTCCTCAACGGATCGGGGACCGCGGTTTCCCCTTTCGCCAAACGTTCACTAGTTTGGACGCGAGGGCACTCTACAGGGTTGCATGCGGCCTGGCCGCTCTGGGCCCCCGGCTCCCCGCGGCCTCACGCAGGCCAGCTGACGGGGGGCGCTTTGTTTCTACCGCGGGTGTCTTTTGGGGGAGGGGCGAGACGCGAAGGGAAGGAGAAGAGCTTTGAGTAGCCGGCAGCTGCCGATTCCATCTCACTTCGATCCCGGGCGAGTGGGCGAAGTCTGGCCTGTCCCTTACGAGGAGCGTGCCCGCGAGGCGGCGGCCTGGGCGGAGCAACACGAGATACGACCGGCGTCGCGCGACGAGGCTCGGGTCTGCCTGATCACGGTCGACTGTCAGAACACCTTCTGCATCCCGAGCTTTGAGCTTTTCGTCGGCGGTCGATCCGGCCGAGGCGCGGTGGAAGACAACGTGCGGTTGTGCCAGTTCATCTACCGCAATCTCGAGGTGATCACCCGGATCGTCGCGACGCTCGACACGCACACCGCGATGCAGATCTTCCACCCGGTCTTCTGGGTGGATGAGCGCGGCGAGCATCCCAAAGGCGGCACGACGATCATATCACCGGAGGATGTGGAGACGGGTGTGTGGAAGGTTAACCCGGCGGTGGCGATGAGCGTCGCCGGCGGTGACGCCGAATATCTCAGGCGACACGCCCTGCACTACGTCCGGGCATTGAGCGAAGGCGGTAAGTATCCGCTGCTCGTCTGGCCCTATCACGCCATGCTCGGCGGCATCGGGCACGCCCTCGTCTCGGCCGTCGAGGAGGCGCTGTTCTTCTTCGCGCAGGCCCGCGGGGTTCAGCCGCGCTTCGAGGTCAAGGGCAACAACCCCTTGACCGAGAACTATTCGGCGCTGAGCCCCGAAGTTCTGACGGGGCCGAAGGGGGAGCGGATCGCCGAGAGGAACGAATCGTTGATCGAAGCGCTGCTCGAGTTCGATGCGGTGATCATCGCGGGTCAGGCGAAGAGCCACTGTGTGGCCTGGACGGTGACCGACTTGCTGAGCGAGATCAGCGACCGGGAACCGAGTCTGGCGCGGAAGGTCTACCTGCTCGAAGACTGCACGTCGCCCGTCGTGGTACCCGGCGTGATCGATTTCACCGATCAGGCCAACGAAGCCTTTCAGCGGTTCAGCGACGCGGGAGCGCGCATCGTGCGTTCCACAGATCCGATCGCAAGCTGGCCGGGACTGGATCTCGGCTAAACGTCCAATCGGCGCTTGAGGTGGGCTGGGCGCTGCGTCAGGCCACGAACACTGGAATCGGGTCCGTGATCCGGGCCTGCCGGAGCGTGACCCGGCAACGGTAGCCGAGCAGACGCACCCCGGCGTCACGTGCCTCGGTCAGAGCGTCGGCGAACCTCGGGTCGATAGCGCGGGCCGCCGTGACGCTGTCGGCGTCGCGCCGCTGGACGACGAAGAGGACCGCCGCCCCCATGCCGGCCTCGCGCGCCGCCGCCAGCTCGCGGACGTGACGGGCGCCCCGGGCGGTCACCGCGTCGGGAAACAAGGCGCCGCCCTCCTCTACCAGCGTCACCGACTTGACCTCCAGCCACATCCGCTCGTCGGCGCCGCGCCCGAGCAAGAAATCGAAGCGGCTCCGCTCCCAGCGCCGCTCGCGGGCCTCGATCGTCCAGTCGTCCAGCTCCGCGATGCGTCCCAGCCGCAGCGCCTCCTCCACCAGGTCGTTAGGCAGAGTGGTGACCAACGAGACCAGCTCGCCGGTCGGGGCCTTCACCAGCGTTAGCGTGTAGCCGGTCTTCCGGGGCGGTCCGGCCGCGGGTCGGGCCCAGACCTGGGCCCCGGGGGTCAGCAGCTCCTTCAGCCGACCGGGATCCGGGAGGTGCGCCTCGACCTCCGTTCCACCCAAGTCGAGCACGGTGAGAAAACGATTAGGCCTGGAAAGAAAACGCCCGGGGAGCAGAGGGCCGGGGATGCGCATGGCCAGCCGATTCCGGATCCGGGCCTGGCGCGGGGTTAAGGGCGCGCCCGCCGATACTCTTCCTCGAGCCGGGACATGAGTTCGGCGCGGCGCGCGTAAAGCCGACGCGGCGGCCGCGGCTCATGGCGCGCCAAAGCGTACGCCGCCAGCAGCGGCAGGCCGATGCTCACATCCAGGTAGCAGACCACGGTGTCCGGCAGGGCGTCGGGATCCACCTTCCCCCAGGTGACCGCCTCGGCCGGCGTCGCCCCGGAGAGGCCCCCGGTGTCGGGCCGGGCGTCGGTGATCTGGATGAAGTAATCGTGGCCGGCCTCCTCGATGCCCAGCACCTCCTGCAATTGCGGCTCGGTCTGCAGAAGGAAGTTCTTGGGGCTGCCGCCCCCCATGATGACCACGGCACTCTTGCCGCCGGAGCGCTTCGCCCCCAGCACGATCGCCGCCGTCTCGTTCACATCGATCGTGGGATCGATCCGCAGCGCACCACCCGCCAGGGCGCGCTCCGCGATGTTCATCCCGATGCTCGAGTCGCCGGGAGAGGAGGTGTAGATGGGCACGTCGGCCTCGTAGCAGGCCGCCAGCAGCGACACCCGCCGCAGACCCAGAGCCTTTTCGCGCTCGGCGACGTAGCGGCCGCAGAGGTAGTGAAATTCCGCCGTCCCCATGGTCCGCTGAAACTCTTCCGCCTCCATGATCTTGCGGAAGAAGGCATCAGTGGAGAGGAGCACGTCGTACTCGAAGAAGATGTCGTAGATGCGCACGACGCCCTCCGCCCGCAGCTCGACGTCGCTCACCTCGGGGCGGCCCTGGCGCATCTCCAGGCCGATCCCGAAGTGCGCATCGTGGTAAAGGACCGCCCCGGTGGAGACGATCCAGTCCACGAAGCCCGCTTCCACCAGCGGGATCAGCGCCGACATCCCCAGGCCCGCTGGCGTCAGGGCGCCGCTCAAACTGAGCCCGATCGTCACCTCCGGTTCGAGCACCCGCTCGACGAACAGACGAACAGCCTCACGCAAGCGGCCGGCGTTGTAGGCCAGGAACGTTCCATCGATCAGATCGGCCACCTGGACGCCGCTCCGAATCGGCGCCGGATCGATGGGCGGCCCGCTCAGGTAGCGACTGCGTTCTTTTTCCGACTTGTTCGGCATCGGCTCCTCGCGGCTGAGCGGCGACGACGCGACGACGGCTGGGATATCGAGGGTGGCCAAACCTAGGGGAGCGACGCCGGGCGCGGCAAGCGGCGCGGGGCGGCCGGCACAGGTCGGCGCCTTCTCCACGAGGCGCCGCTTTGCGAAGGTCCGTCTAGAATTCTGCTTGACGCTGTCTGATACGCTTAAGGGCGCGTGCCTGGCCCCCGATCGCCACCCGAGTTCCCCGCCCCGTTTCGTACCACCTGCGCCTCGACGATGATCTCGGCCGCCTCTTCCGGCGTGTCGGCGGTACGGATGATGTCGAGGTCATCGGGGGAGATCTTACCGCCGTCGGTCATCGCGCCCTTGAGCCAGCCCATCAGCGAGTCGTAGTAGCGCGTGTTGTAGATGATGAGCGGGAAGTTGTGGACCTTGCCGGTCTGGATCAGGGTGAGGGCCTCGAACAGCTCGTCCATCGTCCCGTAGCCGCCGGGGAAGATGACGAAACCCTCGGAGTAGCGAACGAACATCGTCTTGCGCACGAAGAAGTAACGGAAGGTAAGGGTGAGATCGATATAGCGGTTGACCGCCTGCTCGAAGGGGAGTTCGATGTTGAGGCCAACCGAGAGTCCGTTGCCCAGTCGCGCACCCTTGTTGGCCGCTTCCATGATCCCGGGTCCGGCGCCCGTGATGATGGCGAACCCCTCCTCCGCCAGCAGCCGGCACGTCTCGGTGGCCGCCCGGTAATCGGGATCGTTGCGGGGCGTGCGCGCCGACCCGAAGATCGAGACCGCTTTGCCGATCCGCGCCAGCGCATCGAACCCGTCCACGAACTCGCCCATGATTCGGAACACCCTCCAGGGGTCTTTGAGGGTGCTGTCGGGGATGGGCTCGAGCACCTCGGCCAGCCGTTCCACATGTGGCCGGCCGGGGACAGTGGTGATCTCCGGCTCGGTGATCCGCCGGCTGAACAGCCGTTCGTCCTCGGTGTAGGGCCCGTTCCCGCGGCGGTCCACATGGCTTCGCTTAGCGGGTCGAGGTCGTTTTTTCGAGGCGATTCCCTTTCGGCGTTTTTGCATCTCTTTCCAACTCCATCGAACTCGAGATCACCCAAAGACGGGGACTCGAAAGTAATACACCGCGGTCGGTTCCCCGATCGGGGGGTGGCGGGGTCGGGCGGCGGGACGTGAACGGCGGCCGCGGCAGGCGACCGCCGGGGTGCGGATCTTGGCTGCCGGATCGGCGCCGGCAGGTCAGGCGCCGCCGGGCGTCGGAGCGCCGCCGGGCGCCGGAGCGCCGCCGAGATCCGGAGCGCCGCCGAAATCCACCTTCGCCGCGGCCGGCTGCGGCGCAGCAGGTCGCTCGGCGGCTTTGACGGTTCGCGGGGCGCTCGGATCCTCCATGTGGAGCTGACCGTTGAACCGAGCTCCCTCATCGAGCTGCACGCGGCGACTTCGGATCTCACCCTGAATCTCGCAGGTGGCCTGGAGCTCGAGGCGGCTCTCGGCGACGATGTTGCCGGACACCCGACCGCTGACCACGCAGTCTTGCGTGATGATGTCACCCACCACCTCACCGCTCCGTCCCACCACTATCGACTTGCCCGCCTTCAGCGTACCCTCCACGCGACCTTCGACGCGGATGGTGCCTTCGGTCTCGCAGTCGCCGACGATATTCATGCCCGGCGCGATCAGGGAGATCGCCGCATCGCCTGTGTCTCGTTCAGGTTTCGACATGGGTGTCCGTGTCTCCTCGGGTGCCTTCTTGCTGCGTCCAATCATCTCAAGAGCTCAGGAACCTGACCGTTGGTGTACCAGGGTGAACGGGTCGATGGGTTCCCCGTCCTGCAGGATCTCGAAGTGCAGGTGCGGCGCCGTCGATCGACCGGTGTTGCCCGATAGGGCGATGACCTCATTCTGGCGAATCGTATCTCCGGGGGCAACGAAGAGCCGGGAGGCATGTCCATACATCGACTGGTAGCCAGAGTTCCCATGAGCGACCAGGACGTAGAGCCCGTACACCGAGTCCGATCCCGCCTCCTGGACCACCCCGGCCCCGGCGGCACGGATGTAGGAATGCTGTGCCACCGCGATGTCCACCCCGGGGTGGGTGCCACCCCGCGCCTCCTCCAGAACCTGAGTCACGAATCCTGCCGTCGCCAGGGGCCAACTGGTCGGGATCTCCGGCGACAGACCCGTGGGCGCCGCGCCCGCCTCCTCCTCGCCCGCCTCCTCCTCCCCGGGGATGACGTCGGTGGCCGCGGTCGCCGCCAATAGGTCGGCGCCGAGCATCGAGCGGATCTTGTCGTACTCCCGCTGAAGCTGCGAGAGGTTTTCGGCCAGCTGCATCACCCGGGCGTTGTCGGCTTCCAGCTCGGCGATCCGATGCTCCAGCTCGGGAACCCGTGCCGACTGGGCGGCGAAGTACCACCAGCTCCCGAGGAGCACGGCGAGGACCAGGCCGGTTACGGTGGCGAGGGCGGCGCCGATGCGGAGCCAGCGCGGCGTCACGCGGACGCTGCGCGTTCGCTCGGTGTCGCCGGGAACGAATACGATGGTGAAACCGCCTTCAGTCTCTTTCAAGGATCGTCGCCTCAAGCTCTACCGGTCAAGGGGCTCAGACGATGCCGCCGACGCCGACGATCACCTCGACGATACGCTCGAAGTCCTCGGCATCGCGGAACGGAATCTCGATACGGCCGCGGTTCGTCCCCGTCCCCTCAAGCCGTACGCGCACCGCCGTGCCCAACGCCCGCGCCAGGGCCTGCTCGGCCCGGATCGCATAGGCGTTGGCGTGCGGCGAGACGGCGCGGCCACTCGTCTTCCGCCGGCCACCATCGCGACTGCGCCGTTGCCGCACCCGGCGCTCGACCTCCCGCACCGAAAGGCCGTCGCGCGCCGCGGCCCGGGCCAGCTCGATCACCCGCCGCTCATCCTCCAGTCCCAGAAGTGCCCGGGCGTGGCCCGCGGAGATCTCGCCAGCGGCGACGAGCTGTTGGACCGGGTCGGGCAGGCCGAGGAGGCGGATGGTGTTGGCGATGGTCGAGCGGTCACGGCCGACGCGGTCAGCGACCTGCGCTTGGGTCAATCCAAACTCGTCCACGAGGCGGCGGTAGGCGTGCGCCTCGTCCAGCGGGTTGAGATCCTCGCGTTGCAGGTTCTCGATCAGCGCCAGCACGACCATCGTGCGATCGTCCACGTCGCGTATGACCGCCGCCACGTGCGACCAGCCCAGCTCCTGAACGGCCCGGAAGCGCCGCTCGCCGGCCACGACCTCCCAGGCGCCGTCTTCCACCGGTCGCACCACCACCGGCTGCAGCAGGCCGTTGTCGCGGATGGAGGCGACGAGGCCGTCGAGGGTCTTGCGGTCGAGGCCCTGCCGCGGCTGGTACGGGTTGGGCCGGAGCTGGGCGACGGGGAGTTGCTCCACATCGCGCGCGGAGGCGCCCTCGCCGGGGAGGTAGTCGCCGAGGAGGGCGCCGAGCCCTTTACCGAGTCGCTTCTGCTGTTTTCTGGCCACTGCCGTTCCTGCCCATAAGTTCTTGTGCTAGCGCAAGATAGCTTTCTGCGCCGGTGCAGAGCACGTCGTAGATGACGATGGGCTTCCCGAAGCCGGGCGCCTCAGCTAAACGGATGTTTCTGGGGACCGCCGTCCGGAACACCTTTGGCCCGAAGTACTCCCGCGCCTCCTCCGCCACCTGCCGGGCCAGGTTGAGGCGCTCGCTGAACATGGTCAGCAGCACGCCCTCGATCTGCAGGCCGGGGTTGAGGCTGCGCTGAACCAGCTGCACGGTGTTGAGCAGCTGGGTCAACCCCTCGAGGGCGTAGTATTCGCACTGGATCGGGATCAGAACCGTGTCGGCCGCGGCCAAGGTGTTGACGGTCAGCAGCCCCAGCGAGGGCGGCGTGTCGATAAGCACGTAGTCGTAGCGCTGACGGATGGGCAGCAACGCCTCGCGCAGCAGCGTCTCGCGTCCAGCCCGGCCCGCCATGGCGATCTCCGCGCCCAGCAGGTCGCGACCGGATGGGAGCAGATCGAGCAGGGGGAAGTGGACGCCGCGGAGGAGCACATCCTGGGAGGCCCTGCCTTCCAGCAGCACGTCGTAGATCGACGACTCGAGCCCGTCCCGGTCCACCCCCAGGCCGCTGGTGGCGTTGCCCTGAGGGTCGGCGTCAACGAGTAGAGTCGAGCGCTCGGCGACGGCGAGGCAGGCGCCGAGGTTAATGGCAGTAGTGGTCTTGCCGACGCCGCCCTTTTGATTGGCGATAGCGATGACTTTCGACATAGGCTTACAAACCGGAGCCCGGATAGGAGCGGCGTTGGGTGGGGGTCTCGGGATCGCCCAGCGAGTGGAAGATACAGGCACGTAAACCTGAAAGACAAGGGTAGAGACGTTTCACGTGAAACGTATTCCGTGATCCAAGCTACATGTCGTTTCACGTGAAACTGTAGCTGAGCCCCGCAAAGGCCCCGCGCGTCAACGAGCTAGGCGCGAGCCGGGCCCAGCCCGGCGCCGGCTTCCAGTCCAGCCCCACCAGGCTCCCGGCTCAGTCGTCGTCGCCAGCGTGCGGGGCCGCCTGCGCCTTCCGAACCTCCATCAGCAAGTTCTGCAGGTCGCTGGGCCCAACGCCCGGGATGCGGGCCGCTTGGCCGACGCTGCGAGGCCGCACCCGATCGAGCTTCTGACGCGCCTCCATGGAAAGGCTGGCGAGCTCCAGGTACGGCAAGTCCGCCGGAAGACTGACGGCCGACTGCCGCCGCAGACGCTCGGCGCGCGTGCGCTCCTTGGCCACGTAGCCGGCATACTTGATCTGCATCTCCGCCGCCGCCAGCGAGTCGAGATCGGGGGACCCGTCCCCCGCGAACGGGCCCCCGGGGGCGACCAGCTCCAAAAGGCTGACCTCGGGACGCTTGGCCAGGTCGGCTAGCGTCGCCCGCCCGGAGAGCGGCGTCGTCCCCCAGGCCAGAAGGCGGTCGTTCACCTCCTCGGCCGCGATCGTCGTCGATCGCACCCAGTTCACCGCCGCCTCTTCGCGCTCCAGCCTCTCCTGCAGCCGCCGCCGCTGAGCCTCGTCCAGCAGCCCTAGCTCCGCCGCCCGCGGGCCCAGGCGCCGAAGCGCGTTGTCCTGCCTCAGCAGCAGCCGAAACTCCGCCCGCGACGTGAACAGCCGGTACGGCTCGTCCACCCCCTTGGTCACCAGGTCGTCGATCAGCACCCCGATGTAGGCCTGGTCCCGCTCGATCACCCACGGCTCCCGGCCCAGAGCCGCCAGCGCCGCGTTGATCCCCGCCGCGATCCCCTGGGCCGCCGCCTCCTCGTATCCCGTGGTCCCGTTGATCTGGCCCGCGAAGTAGAGCCCCGGCTGAGCCTTGACCTCGAGGGTCGGCTCCAGCTGGTGGGGCGGGAAGTAGTCGTACTCGATGGCGTAGCCCGGCTGGGTCATCCGCGCCCGCTCCAGCCCCGGCACCGCCGCCAGGAACTCCCGCTGGACGTCGGGCGGCATGGAGGTGGAGAGGCCATTGACGTAAAGCTCATCGGTCTCGAGGCCCTCGGGCTCCAGGAAGATCTGGTGGCGCCGCGCCTGCGGGAACTTGACGATCTTGTCCTCGATGGAGGGGCAGTACCGGGGACCCCGAGCGGCGATCTGCCCGCCGTACAGAGCCGAGCGCTCGAGGTTGCGCCGGATGATCTCCTTGAGCTCGTCGCCGGCCCAGGTGATCCAGCAAGGGCGCTGGGGCAGACGCTGGGGCCGCTCCCAGTGCGAAAAGCGGAATTCCTCGGGGTCGCCGTCTTGCCGTTCCAGGCGGGCCAAGTCCACGGTGCGGCCGTCCACCCGGGGCGGAGTTCCGGTCTTGAAGCGCGTGACCTCGAGACCCAAACCCTCCAGCTGCGCGGCCAGCTCCACCACCGGCGCGTCACCGGCCCGGCCCGCCGCTTCGCGAACCCCGCCGCCGATGTGAATGCCCCCGCGGAGAAAGGTGCCGGCCGTGAGCACCACTGCCCGCCCACGAAACTCGGAGCCGTCCCGGCAGCGCACGCCGGCCAGCCGCCCTCGCTCGAAGACCAGCCCCTGGACCGTGCTCTGGAACAGGTCGAGCCCCTCTGTGCTCTCCAGCAGCCTTCGGATGGCCCGGGGATAGAGTCCGCGGTCGCACTGGGCCCGCGGCGACCAGACCGCAGGACCCTTGCGGCGATTGAGCATTTGGAACTGAATGGACGTTCGATCGGTACCTCGACCCATCAATCCGCCCAGCGCATCCACCTCCCGCACCACCGTACCCTTCGCCACTCCGCCGATCGCCGGGTTACAGCTCAGCTGCGCCACCCGCGCCAGGTAGCTGGTCACCAGCAGCGTGCGCGCGCCCAGCCGCGCCGCCGCCGCCGCCGCCTCGCATCCGGCGTGGCCCCCACCTACCACGATCACGTCGTACGTGCTGCTCATGTCGATCGAACCCGCTTCTCAGACCCTCTCAGTCCCGCCCCCCACCGCCCGGCGCCGACACCTTTTCCCAGGAGTCGTCGCGACGGATATTGACCAGCGGCAAACGCTCCACCGTCTCCGTCGCGCTCGTGAGGGCTGAAGTTAAAACACTCGACGTAGCGGTACAGCCCCCGAGCGCGGCGCTCAGCCGAATACCGCCATGACCGACTCGCAAGTGAGCAGAGCCTTCAAAGTCCACGGCCGTGTCCAGGGCGTCGGCTTCCGCTGGTGGGCCCAGCGTGTGGCTTACAGCCTGGGCCTGCGCGGCAGCGTGCGAAACTGTGCGGACGGAACGGTGGAGGTCGTACTCGCTGGCCCGGCGACGGCCGTGCAGCAGATGAAGGACCGTCTCGAAGACGGGCCGCCCGCCGCCCACGTGGTTCGCCTCGAGGAGCTTCCGCCGCCCGAGCGCGTGCCCGAGGACTTTCTTATTCGGTAAGCGGTAGACGGTCGACGGTAGACGGTGGGGCTCGGTAGGCGGTCGGCGTAGACAGTGGACGGTAGTGGACGGTAGTGGGCGGTTGGCCGCAGGCGGTGAGCCGCGGCCGGCAGAGCGACCAGGCGAGGCTACCGGCCGGGCCTATCTGCATACCTGACAACATGTGACATGAACGACAGCGCGCCGCCTACGTACGATCCACGACTTGGGTAACACTGGTCTCACCGCCTGCGGGCTGTGCTGCGGCCGGCGTGAACGATCCGCCAGGCCCAGAGGGCCCTTTTGCTGGAAACGCGCGGCCCACTTGTAGCCCGTCTTGCGACTGATCC
Organism: uncultured Gemmatimonadota bacterium; assembly: GCA_964348165.1. Lineage (GTDB taxonomy): Bacteria > Gemmatimonadota > Gemmatimonadetes > Palauibacterales > KS3-K002 > CAYGAJ01. The sequence continues at coordinate 26,911 of CAYGCC010000468.1, forward strand.
CGTAGCTCGCATACAGCTCCGTCATCGACCACACCCAGGTCCCTAGATCCGCAATGAACTCCAGGCGCTGATCCACGAGCGACACCTTTCTCCACGGCATGAGGCACCTCCTCCGGTGCCCCTTAGCTTACCCCAAGTGTCACCCATGTCGTGAGACAACCTGTTACCTATGTCCTGAGATCGTACCTTTACCGTCCACCGTCTACCGTTTACCGTCTACCGGTCCGTCCCTCCGCCCGACGTACGACCCGTCCCGGCGTCGCGCCGGTGTGCTCTCCGCCGGCCAAGACCTGGGTGCCGTTGACGAAAACGTGGACGACGCCGGTCGCGTACTGGTGTGGTTGGGCGAAGGTGGCGTGATCGTTGATCGCGTCGGGATCGAAGACGACCACGTCAGCGAAGTGGCCGGGCTGCAACGCGCCGCGCCGCTCGATGCCCAGGTTGGATGCGGGGAGCGAGGTCAGGCGTCGCACCGCTTCTTCCATCGAAATGACCTGCTCATCGCGGGCATACTTTCCCAGGAGCCGGGCGAAGGTGCCGTACGCTCGCGGGTGCGGGTTCGACTCGAGGAACACGCCTTCCGGCGCCAGCGACTCGGCGTCAGAGCAGAAGCTGACCCAGGGTTGGGCGATCTTCTTCTTAACGTTTTCTTCCGACATGATGAAGTAGACAGAGCCGACGCGGCTGTCGTCCTCGATCACCAGGTCCATCGCCGTCTCCTCGGGCGACTTCCCGCGCATCGCCGCCACCTCGCCCAGCGTCTTCCCGGTGAGCGGCTTGAGCGAGTCGTTCTTGAACCCAACCAAGAGCACTTTCTCCGGCGTGCCGGCGGCGAGTAAGAGGTTCTCCCACTGACGCGTGGGGGTGCGCATCTCGCGGGCCACGCGTCGCCGGGTCGCCGGGTTCTTGAGGCGGGCGACCCACTGCTCGTGGCCGCCTTCCTGCACCCAGGGCGGCATCGCCGCGTTGAGCCCGGTGGCACCGGCGGTGTAGGTGTACATGTCGGCGGTGATGCGCAGACCCTCGGCGCGTGCCGCCTCGACCCGGGCGAAGACGTCACTCAGCTTGCCCCAGTTCTCCTGGCCAGCCGCCTTCAGGTGATA
>CAYGCC010000469.1:0-3787 GCA_964348165.1 uncultured Gemmatimonadota bacterium
TGGGGAGCGCCGCGTCGAGGCACGTGGTCTTTGGCTCTTCGTGAAGCGCGACGGCGGGCAGAGGGGCCTCGGGTCGCACCTCGTCAAATGTTCCGTCGAGGCGGTGCGCGCCCGCGGCAAACTGCTTGTCACCGGGTTCTTCGACGCAAGTAACCGCCCGCTCGAACAGTTTTACCGCCGGTTGCATTTCACGGTGACGCCGCCATTCCCGTTCGCTGGGATGCAGGCGGCACGCATCGAGCTACGGCTCGCGCGGATGGAGGTGAAGAGCGATGCTCAAGGCCACGCTGCATGAGAGCATCACGAGCGTCGACCGCGCCGGCTGGGACGAGCTTGGCACCGACCCGTTCAGCAGTCACGCCGTGCTCGCCGCGCTTGAGCAGGCCGCGCTTCCCGGTATCCGCATGTGGTACGCCACCATCGAAGACGAGAATGGGCGAACCCTCGCGGCCGCGCCCATTGCTCGAATCGAGGTGGACGCCGAGCGGTTGGCTCACGGGCTCTTCCGCCGGCTGATCAGAGCCGTTCGCAAGCTCTACCCGGCGTTCCTGCGCACCGCGCTCACGGTCTGCGGCACGCCGCTCTCGGTGGGTAATCCACCCGTCCGCATCGCCCGCGGCCTCGACTCCGCGCCGATCCTACAGCAGCTGGCTCGGTTGCTGCAAGAACTCGGGAAGCGCGAGGGCGCGCCGTGGCTGGCATTTAAGGAGATCGCTAGCGACGAGCTGGAGGACGCCAGACGCGCATTTGCCGGGAACGGGTCGCTGTGGTTTATCGCGCCTAGCGAGCCGAACAGCGCGCTACGCATCGAGTGGTCCAGCTACGACGAATACCTCGGCAGTCTGCGGAGCCACTACCGCTACAGGATCCGTTCAGCGGCGCGTACGCTGGCGCGCGAGGGTGTAAGCGTTGATGTGGTGCCACTGGCCGAAGGCTATGATCGGACGTTGCACGCGTTATACGAGGCGGTGGTGGACCGAGCCGCCGTGCAACTGGAACGGCTGACCCCCGAGTTTTTCAGCGCCCTTGGAGAGGCCTACGGCGATGCGGCCGAGCTCATCCGCTTCTCCCGCGACGGCAAGGTCATCGGCTGGATCGCTGTGCTTGTGTAGGAGGGCGCAGCCTACGACCTCTTTCACGGAATCGATTACGCGCAGAACGACCGTAGCGCCCTCTACTTCAACCAGCCGGCCGAGGTCGTACGCTTCTCCATCCAGTCTGGCGCCCGCCAGCTCTCCCTGGGCCAGAGCACCGAGGTGGCGAAGGCACGCTTTGGCGCGCAGCCCGCTCCTCTCTGGGTGGCGGTCAGGCACCTGAACCCGATCATCGCTCGCCTGCTGAGCTTCGCACGCCGAACCTTATTCCCGGCCAAGACGGTGCCAGCGCGTCACGTGTTTCGTGGCAGCACAGATGCCTAAGAGGGCTTTCCGGGCCGAGTGGTTCGGGCGCCTTACGCTACGCCGGTCCGGTTAGGTTAGGTGAGCGGTCTCGGTGGATTCGACTCCGCTCTCTCCGGACCCGTCTCGCGCCCTAAACCTGCTTGCTGTGCGGCGTCGCCTTGTGCGTCAGATAGCCCGCGTGGCTGATCCCGAGCAGCGCGAGCATCCCGCCGGTCAGCGGCGGAAACTTCGCGATCACCTCCGAGTCGCCGGCCAGCAGGTCGCCCAGCGCGAAGGCATAGGCGATCGCGAGGATTAGGGTGAAGAAGAACATCTGGATCTTCGACAGGTCGAGTCGGGCGGCGTTGCCCGTCTCCTCGGCCAGCATCATGTTCGCCCAGCGCGCCATGTCCGGCTGCTTGTTGGCCACGATCAGGCCTTTCGTTTCGAAATCGGCCTCAGCGGCCCCGTAGCGCTGAGCCAGTAGCTTGATGCTGGCGGCCGTCTCCTTCGGATCCGGGTTCTTATCCGCCTTCGTACTCCGCACCAGCGGTGAGCCGACCAGGCTGGCCGTGCTGATCCCCAGCAGCGCCCACAGCTCAGTCGGTATCGCGATCGCCAGCGGGTCCCCGGACCCGCCGATGTTGTAGATGGCGATGGTCAGCAGGCCGGAGAGGACGATGACCGTCCAGACAGCCAGCTGGAAACGTGAGAGGCTGATCTGGTTGCGCTCGTCGATCAATGCGCCGCGCCACAGTCCGGTGACCCCATGCCCGGTGATCGCGATGAAGAGGATCAGGAGCAGCCCGACCAGCGCCCAGGCCCAGACGCGCCCTCCAGCGGGTATCACGGCCGGGGCCAGGATGATTGCCAGGGTGACCACGACGAGGGAAACCGTATGCTCGCGTTTCCAGTGTGAAGACATGAGGGACAGCCTTTTCGTCTGGGCCGTGTGACGGCGCGCGCTAATTCACGCCACGGATGTCGATCTCCAGCGTCTCGCTCGGGCTCTTCGTTGAGCGTGCGACGGCAAGGTTCAGGCGCTGCAGTGGAGCTTGGTGTTTTGTTTGATTTGACAAGATAACGCTCACCCGCTGCGCTCTTCAAGTGATTCTTCAGCGGGTCATAACCTCGACTGCAAACTACCGGCTGCGGCCGAGTGATGGCTGACCACGCCAGTTCACGGGGCGCTGAACTGAGGTCCGGCGGAAGAGCGTATTCTCCCTGGCGCGGTTCCTCGACGCTCCCTATCAGCTTGATAATCTGATCGGTCAGTCGCCGAAGGGAGGGACGGTCGTTGTTCAACGAAGCGTGGACCTTCGCAGCTGGTCGTGTTGAGAATGGGCGCGGCTTGGCGCAAGGTATTTTCGTTATTAGTAACGAAGATTGTTGCGCCCCCATCTTACGAGACGTTAAATTGATTTTATACTTTCACCATTAGATGAAGGGGCGGCGTAGTGTGGTGGCGCCGCTGACGTTTGCTTTGGGACGTGCACCTCAAGCTCGTCACAATCACCGCGACATCTTCCTCCACAGGCTTGTCGCGCAGCTTTCCTATAGATCCGGACTCGATACACGCCGGACCCGGCGGTGGCGTGATGCTCAAGCGTATTGCGCGACTTGGCCTCACCTTTTGGCGGGACACCGCCGGCGTTCTCCCTTCGTTCGATAGGAGGAACTCATGCAAAAACTTGGCGTACGAACGCTGCTTCTCCTCAGCTTCCTTCTGGCGATGCCCTCGGCACTGAGCGCCCAGGAGTTGCGCACCGTGTCGGGGACCGTGACGGTCGAGGAGACGCAGCAACCGCTTCCGGGCGTCCAAGTCGCCGTGAAAGGAACCGTGATCGGCACGGTGACGGACAGCCGGGGGTTCTACTCGCTGCGCGTCCCGGAGGATGCCGAGACCCTGGTCTTCACCTATCTCGGTTACAGGACCGAGGAAGAGCCGGTGTCCGACCGGGTGGATGTGGTGATGACGGTTCAGGCCATCGGCCTCGAAGGCATCGTGGTCACCGCACTCGGCGTCATGCGTGAGAGAGCGTCCCTCGGCTACTCGGTGCAAGACCTCGCGGGCGAGGAACTGGCCGAGGTGCCGGAATACAACCTCGTCAACGCGCTCCAGGGCAACGTGGCGGGCGTCCAGGTCACGAACGCCGGCCCCACGGCGGGCAGCGCGCGGCTCCTGATCCGCGGCGCGAACTCGATAGCGGGCGAGAACCAGCCTGTCTTCATCGTGGACGGGCAGTACGTGGACAACACCGCGACGTACGTCGACTTCTGGGCCAACATCCACGGCTCCCGGAACAATGGATACGGCGGGATCGACTACGGCAACGCGATCCAGGACCTGGATCCGGCGAACATCGAGAACGTCAGCATACTCAAGGGCCCGAACGCCGCGGCCCTCT
>CAYGCC010000470.1:0-2747 GCA_964348165.1 uncultured Gemmatimonadota bacterium
GTGCCGATGTTATAGGCGCTGGCGCTCTCGCGCTCGATCATGTAATGCTCGACCACCGAGCTTTCGCCCACCACCAGCTCCGTGACGACGTTGGAAAAGTAATCCTCGCCGCCCAGCGAGACGTACTCTTCGATAATCTCCGCTTGACTGACCTCTTCCACGATGATCAGGTTGCGCGGGTGCGATATCGTCGCTTGTGGCGCGGCCGTCGCCACGAACAGTAAGTGGATCGGCTGCGTCAGAACCGTGTTGCGCGGGACGTACACGAAGCCGCCGTCCTCCATGAACGCCGTGTTGAGCGCCGAGAAGAAGTCGTTGTCATAATCGGCATGTTGGGCAAGCTGCGATTCGACCAGATGGCGCTGCTCAGCAAACGCCGCCGCCAGGCTTCCGGCCACCACCCCCTTCGGCAGCTGCGCCGCGTCGGACAGACCCGGCGCGTAGCGCCCATTCACGAACACCAGCCGCTGCACATTTTTGTCGAAACGGAAAGCCGCCAGCCGCTTGGCGGACGGCTCGTCACCCCTTTCGGCCAGGCGGAATCGCGTGCGGGCGAGCGGCGTGAGGTTGGTAAACTTCCAATCCTCGTCACGCACGGTGGGGAACCCCAGCTCCTTTGACCGGTTGATCGCCTTCTCTCGCACGGAGCGCAGCCACTCGGGGCCCTTCGCCCCGTTCTCGAACCGCTTGAAACTCTCGAGGTACCCCTCGAGGCCCTCCTGGGTCTTGAGCTTCGTCGCCACGTTCAGTTCCGTTGTTCCCCTTTGCCGATATTCCGTTCGAGCCCGACCGGCACTTCGTCGAACGCCGTTCGCGATCGACGCGCCACCCGGACCGCTGCTATCTCGGTCGAAAACTTTACTTCGACGCCGCCGGCTCCACGAGGTCGCGCTCGCCCGCCCAGGCGTAGCCCTCTTCCTCGAGCCGCAGGGCGAGGTCTTTGTCGCCCGATTTCACGATACGCCCATCCACCAGCACGTGCACGAAATCAGGAACGATATAATTGAGCAGGCGCTGGTAGTGGGTGATCACCAGGAACGCCCGATCGGGGCTGCGCAAAGCATTGACACCTTCCGCCACCACTTTCAAAGCGTCGATGTCGAGTCCCGAGTCCGTCTCATCGAGGACGGCCAGACTCGGCTCCAGCACCGCCATCTGGAAGATCTCGTTCTTCTTCTTCTCGCCACCGGAGAAGCCCTCGTTGATCGAGCGCTGCAGCAAGCTCGGCTCCATATGTAGGAACTTCAGCTTTTCCTTAAGCAGCTTGAGCACCTCGAGAGCGTCGAGCTCCTCTTCACCCCGGTGCCTACGAAGCCCGTTCAGAGCCGCGGTGAGAAACTGGACGCTGCCTACTCCCGGGATCTCGACCGGATACTGAAAGGCCATGAACACGCCCTCACAGGCACGTTCCTCCGGCTCCATCTCCAAAAGGCTCTTTCCCTTGTAGAGGATGTCGCCCTGGGTGACGTCGAACGTCTCCTTGCCCGCCAACACCTGAGCCAGCGTGCTCTTGCCCGACCCGTTCGGGCCCATCAGCGAGTGCACTTCCCCGGCGTTCACCACCAGGTTCACGCCTTTGAGGATCTTCTTCCCCTCAACCTCTACATGCAGATTCTTGATCTCCAGCATTTATCGCGCTTTCTCCCGCCAGTTACGCTTTCCCTTCAACATTGAGAGTTGAAAATTGAGAATTGAACATTCCATCGCCCTGTGCCCGCGACCAAGAAACCGTCCGCCTCACCCAACGCTGCCCTCCAGACTGACGCTCAGCAGCTTCTGCGCCTCGACGGCGAACTCCATCGGCAGCTCGCGAAACACCTCCTTGCAGAATCCCGCGACGATCAGCGAGATGGCGTCCTCCATACCGATGCCCCGCTGCTGGCAATAGAACATCTGGTCTTCGCCGATCTTCGACGTCGAGGCCTCGTGCTCCATGCGGGCGGTGTTGTTCTTCACCTCGATATACGGGAAGGTGTGGGCACCGCACTTCTCGCCGATCAACATCGAGTCGCACTGTGTATAATTGCGTGCGTTCTCGGCGCCCTTCAGGATCTTGACCATGCCACGATAGGTGTTTTGACCCTCGCCCGCCGAGATACCCTTCGACACGATGGTGCTCTTCGTGTTCTTGCCGATGTGGATCATCTTGGTGCCCGTGTCGGCCTGCTGCCTCAGGTTCGTCAGCGCCACCGAGTAGAACTCGCCGACCGAGTCGTCGCCCTGGAGAATACAGCTCGGATATTTCCAGGTGATGGCCGAGCCTGTCTCCACCTGGGTCCAGGAGATGTGCGAGTTCCGACCCAAACACTTCCCGCGTTTCGTGACGAAGTTGTAGATGCCGCCTTCGCCCTTCGCATCGCCGGGATACCAGTTCTGAATCGTCGAGTACTTGATCGTGGCATCGTCCAGCGCGACAAGCTCGACGACCGCCGCGTGCAGCTGGTTCTCATCCCGCATCGGCGCCGTGCAACCCTCCATGTAACTCACGTAGCTGCCCTCGTCCGCCACGATCAACGTCCGCTCGAACTGGCCAGGGGCCGCCGAGGGGATCCGGAAGTAGGTGGAGAGCTCCATCGGAACGCGCACGCCCTTCGGCACGTAGACGAAGGAGCCGTCGGTAAACACCGCCGAGTTGAGCGCCGCGAAGAAGTTGTCGGTGTGCGGGACCACCGTGCCCATGTACTTCTGCACCAGCTCGGGGTGTTTCTGCACCGCCTCCGTGAACGAGCAGAAGATCACGCCGTGCT
>CAYGCC010000471.1:0-2277 GCA_964348165.1 uncultured Gemmatimonadota bacterium
GGCGCCTACGCCAAGTCGAACCTGGAGTCGCGGGGCATGGAGGTCTGGGTGAAGGCGCGCGTCACCCGCTACCGCGGCGGCGTGCTGCAGATGCACGACGGCCGCTCGCTCGAAACCGAGACGGTGATCTGGAGCGCCGGCGTCAAGCCGTCACCGCTCATCGCGCAGGTGAAGACCCAGCGCGTCGAGAAAGACGACCGCCTGCCCGTCAACCGGCTGCTGCAGGTGCGCGGCTACGAGACGCTGTGGGCGGTGGGCGACTGCGCGCTCATCCCCGACGGCGACGGGCAGAAGTACCAGCCGCCCACGGCGCAGCACGCCGTGCGCCAGGGCCGGCACGTGGCCAGGAACGTCCACGCGGTCCTCAGTGGAAGGGCGCCGACCCCCTTCCGTTACAAAGGACTCGGCATGCTCGCCACGCTCGGAAGGCATCGCGGCGTCGGCCAGGTGTTCGGCGTCCGGCTGAAGGGGTTCCTGGCCTGGTTCGCCTGGCGCACTTACTACTTGCTGGCGCTGCCGCGCTGGGAGCGGCGCCTACGCGTCGCCTTCGACTGGGCGCTGGACCTTGTGTTCCCACCCGACATCGTCGAGCTGAAGGTCGAGCCGCTGCGCGCCGAGCTGGAGGCTGGCCGGGCGCCGGCCCGCGTCGAGGCTGGACGGGAGGCGGACCTATCGGAGGAGAAGTCGGCAGCCCAACAAGACTAAGACCGGGATCACGCAATACATGAACGGGGCACACCTTCATCTCGTCCTCAACCACTCTCCCATCGTCGGGCTCATCTTCAGCCTGGTTCTGCTGGCGGCCGCGCTCTACCGGAAGAGCCCGGAGCTGACCCGCGCCGCCGCCGTCGCGTTGATCGCCGTCGCCGTCGTCGCGATCCCGGTCTATCTGACGGGCGAACCGGCGGAGGAGATCGTCGAGCACATGCCGGGGGTCGCCGAGGAGATCCTCGAGCGGCACGAAACGGCCGGGCGGGTCAGTCTGATCGCGCTGGAGGTGCTCGGTGCGGTGGCGCTGCTGGGGTTGGTGGTCTCACGGGGAGCGCCGGCGCTGCCGCGCTGGCTGGGGCCGACTCTGCTGGCGCTCGGTCTGGCCGCTTCCGCCTGGGCCGGTTGGACATCGAATCTGGGCGGCCAGATCACTCATGAGGAGGCCCGCCCCGGTTTCGTTCCAGCCGAGGAGGTCTCGGAGGAAGCGGAGCATTAGAAAGGCCAGCGGAATAGCTGGGCGGGCCCGTCCACACCCATGATGCCGGCGACCACGGTCCAGCCGACGTAAAGGGCGAAGATCAGCCAGACGCTGCCGAGGAGCAGGTTCAGCCGCCGGTTGGTGCCCTCCACCTGTTTGACCAGCCGGTGCAGCTGGGCGAGCTGGCTCTGGCCGACGTGGCTGGAGCCTTTGCCGCTCAGGTCGGCCAGACAGCTCTTACAGGAGATGGCGTCGGCGGGGTTCACCTCGCCGCAGGTCTTGCAGAGGATGAGTTGGTCTCGTCTCGCCATTTTGTGGCGCTCCCCCAATCTGGTCGAGCAGCGACGGCTAGGAGGTCAAGCGACTGGGCGTTTCGAATCTGCGCGCCTTGTCATCGATGCGCTCAGATTAAGCCAACGCTTACGGCGTCACTGCTCAGTGATGGTGACTCGGTATGTCAGCGGACGGGGGATTGCGGGACAGGTTACGCAGTAGAATCCGATTACGTACCGGCCCGTCGTGAGCAACAGGCCGTTTTCGCTCTCCGTTCGCGCATCGGTCGTGTTGTTCGTGTCGGGTCTCGGGCACAGAGCCGGATCGTAACTCGTCGGCGGAAGCCCGACGGCGTTGCAAATCTTGAAGTCGATGTTCGCGTCTTCCTGCCAATCCGCCAGGATGTCGAGCGTTTTGGTCTGCGCCGACGGAACTTCGAACCAGAAGAAGTTGGTATCCGCTGGAGCCGACTTATTCGGATCCGAGCTCAGAAGCGCCGGGAACGGGAATGTGATCAATACGGTCGAATCGAGCGGGAAGGTCTCGTTCGGCTCGAAGAAATCGTTGACGACCGCCGAGCCCGGACCGTCGAACACGATGCGGGTCAGCACGTTGTCGCGGAATTTGCCCAGGTCGTCCCGCAAGTTTCGCAGCGTCAACTGACCCGTATCCGCCGCGGCGGGCACGAGAAAGATCAGCGAGTCACCCGCCGGTGTCACCCGATCGACGAAGCCGATCGTCCCGTTGGGGAACCGCACGCGCGTCGAGTCGGTGAAGAAGTGGACCTCGGACGCGGCGACCTTCACCGTGTCACC
>CAYGCC010000472.1:0-2514 GCA_964348165.1 uncultured Gemmatimonadota bacterium
TCCTGGAGGCGCGGGTCATCGTCGCCCGTCCGCGATACGGCCACCACACCCTGGGAGAGATCGAGCGGATCGAGCCGGACGATCTGGGCGCGGCCCAGGTAGGTGTCGTCCTTCAGGCCGCCGGCCTTGTCGATGAGACCCGACAGCCGCATCTCGGGCGCCAGTTCGTAGACGCCCGGCGCCCAGATGTTCCCGCGTAAGGTCACCGTATTGCGGCGCTCCTCCGAGACCGCGAACACATACACCTTGTCGCCCGGCTCCAGCGGAACGAACTCACCCTCACGCTCGAGAATCGCGGCCACGTTCACATCGAACAGGGCACGTTGCACCCCAAGCTCGCGCTCTTGCGGCGGCAGGATCCGGTCGATCTGTACCCGCCGCAGATCGGCCTCCGGCTCGATGCCACCCGCCAGCTCCATCAGCGCGCGCAGACCCTCACCTTCCTTGAGCTCGTAGACACCCGGCCGCACCACGTTGCCGTCGATGGTCACGCGACGGCCTCTCACCGGCACGAATACGACGTCGGCCTGATCAAGGGAGATGTCCCCCGTGGCCGCCCCTCGCGTCAGGTACTCGTAGATGTCAAGCACCGCTATGGCCCGGTCTCCCCGCCGAATCTGGATGTCGCGAAAGCTACCTTGCTCCGTGGGGCCGCCGGCCTGGTAGAGCGCCTGTAGCGCCGTGGCCACGGACGTCACCTCGTAGGCTGCCGGCTGCTCGACCTCGCCGATGACGAAGACCTGGTTGCGGCGCAGCGTGGCGATCGAGACGTCGAAGAAGGTGGTCGCCTCCGGCCCGCGCATAACGCCCGAGTAGACGCGGCCCAGGTAGGTGAAGAGCGCGCTGCGCAGCTCGTCCATCGTGAGCCCGTTAACGGGGACCCGACCCACGTTCGGGATCACTACATAACCCTCGCGCGTGACGGGAAGCGTGTTGATCTCCTCCACATCCCCGCTCAGGATCAGCACCAGCTCATCGCCCGGGCCCAGACGGTAGTTGGGCGGCACGGGACCCATCGTCACCGGTCGGAACTGGGTCGTGGCCCGCTCGAATAGGCTCTTGCCGAAGATGGGCAGACCCACGCGCCCGGCGGCGAGGGTGATGGTGTCGGGGGCCAGAGTGTCGGCCAATAGAAGGGCCAGGCTGTCGGCCGACAGCAGCTCGCCCAGCGCCGGCACGCTGAGCCGGCGAAGCACCTGCTCCAGCTGGGCCGCGCTGAGGCTCGGCGCGCCAACCGGTGCAACCCCGGCCCCCAGATAACGGTCCAGCAGGCTCTCGGGATAGCCGAGCTCGCGCAGGCGGCGGCGCACCTCCTCGTCGCTCAGACCGGCGGCGCGGATCCGCGCCCGGACCTCCTCGGGGCTGATGCGGCCGCTTTGGAGCTCCTGGCGCACGCGCTCGATGATCGCGGCGGTGTCGGGCACCTGGGCGGGGAGCGGCGAAGCCAGGGCCACGAACAAACCAGCGAGGGCGAGATAGCTGAATCGCATTATGAATTGATGGTAAGGGCAAAACGGGAGCCGGGGGAACAACTCCACGATCGTCGCAAGTCTAGTCCCCGTGCGGGGATATAGCAAGAGGCCGGGTTGCGGTAGGCGGTAAGCGGCAGACGGTAGACGGTTGAAGGCAATACCGACACGTTCCGTCTAACGCCCCACCGCCTACCGTCTGCCGAGTTGACGCCGCGGTGATGCCACGGCGCGATCATTCTGGCGCAAGCGTGACCGGCGAGGCTAGCTTGGATTATATGGCGACGGGTTCAATCATCACCGCAGAGGAACTCGCCCGGCTCTCCCTGCCCAACAAACAGGTCGAGCTGATCCGCGGAGCGCTGGTCGTACGCGAGCCTCCGGGGACGCACCACGGTGCCGTCTCCAACCGGCTCGCATATCTCCTCACCTCCCATGTGGAGGGCGAAAAGTTGGGCCGGGTCTTCGGACAGGATACCGGGTTCAAGATCGCCCGCGATCCGGATACGGTTCGAGCGCCGGATGTCGCCTTCGTCGCGCAGGCACGACTGGGGGCGATCCCCGAGCGGGGTTATGCTGAGTTGGCGCCGGACCTGGTCGCCGAGGTACTCTCGCCGGACGACCGCCCCGGTGAAGTGCTGACCAAGATCGCCGACTGGCTGGAAGCCGGTGTGAGGGCGGCGTGGGTCCTCGACCCACGGGCTCGCCAGGTCCGCGTCTACCGCCAGGACGGAAGCGTGGCGCTCCTGACCGCCGCCGATTCGCTCGACGGCGAATCGGTGGTCCCTGGATTCTCCTGCCGCGTGGACGAGCTTTTCTTCTAGACCGATTCACAGCCGGGCCTCCACGAATCTCTGTCAGTGCGTTGACCGCGCCGCGCACGCCCCGTATCGTTGGCGCGTCCAGACAACCGAACGGAGATCCCGGCCCGATGACCGACTCGCCCCTCGACTACCGCACCGCCGGCGTCGACAACATCGGCGAGGCCGATGCGCTCGCGACGTTGACCGACCGCATCCGTCGCACGTTCGCGCACGCGGGCTCG
>CAYGCC010000473.1:0-36565 GCA_964348165.1 uncultured Gemmatimonadota bacterium
GGGGTCGAGCTGCGGCCTGATCACAGGTATCGGCTGACCGTGGTCTATGAAAACCCGACGGGTACCAAGCTGGAGGGTGGCGGCATGGGCGTGCTCGGCGGCGTGTTTCTCCCCGCCCGAGGCGTCGAATGGCCCAGCCTCGATCCCTCCGACCCGGAGTATCTGGCCAACCTGGAGGAAACCCGCCAAAAGGCGGAGCAGAGGGCGATGGGGATGGCGGGGGCCTCGGGCGAGCACGGTGCCGAGCACGGTCACCAGCAGGGCCACTGATCGCCGGGCGGCCGGCGGGCCACCCGTAGGTTTCAGGACGGGAGAGCGAGAAGCACAACGAAGGCGGCGTAGGCGACGACGAAGACGGCGCCCTCCCAGCGCGTGACCCTCAAAGTGGTCCAGACGAAGGGGAGGACCAGGATGCTCAGCGCCAGCATGACCGGCGCCTCGACCCGAATCACCGAGGAGGAGACGCCCAGCGGCTCGGCCAGCGAGGCGCAGCCGAGTACGGCGAGCAGGTTGAAGATGTTGGAGCCCACCACGTTGCCGACCAGGATATCACCTTCGTCCTGAACCGAGGCGGCCACTGCCGTGGCCAGCTCGGGGAGGGACGTCCCCAGGGCCACGACCGTCAGTCCGATGGCCAGTTCGGAAATGCCGAGGACGCGAGCCGTCTCCGCCGCGCCACTCACGACCATGTGGGCGCCCGCGAGCAGCACGCCAAGACCGCCGACCGTGAAAGCGATGTGACCGGCCAGCGTCCCACCCGCCGGCACGAACTTTTGAAATCCGACCTCTATTGCCGGCGACTCACGGCGTGCGCCTTCGAGCACGTAGAGCGTATAGGCGACGAAGCCGACGGTCAGGAACAGGCCGTCCCAGCGGGTCAGCTGCATGTCGAGGGCAAAGACGTAAAAGGCGAGGGTGGCGAGGATCATGATCGGCACCTCGCGAACCAGCAGACGCATCTGGACGCGGATCGGCCGAATGAGCGCGGCGACGCCGAGGACCAGGGCGATGTTCGCGATGTTCGAACCGACCACGTTGCCGATGGCGATATCGCCGCTGCCCCGCACCGACGCCACGAGCCCGACGAGCAGCTCGGGCATTGAGGTGCCCATGGCGACCACGCTGAGCCCGATGATCATCGGTTTGACCCCCAAGCTACGCGCCAACCGAGATGATCCCCGGATCAGCACGTCGGCGCCAAGGTAGAGGGCTACCAGGCCGACAACGAAAAATGCGGTTGATCCCAACATCGGCCCGGAAATGTGGAGGGCGCAGTCGTCCCGGACAAGGCAGCCTGCCGGTGCCGGAATTGCTCGGAACCGGCCGGCCCGGAAGGCGGCCCAATCGTCGTCCGGGCCACGCCATGCTGTTGACGCTCAGTTTGGGCTGGGATAAGTTGCAGGGCCTTTAAAAAACAGGGGTTATACGGGCGTGACCGATACGTCTTCTATCGATCCCAAGAGCCGGGAGATGATGCTTCTCTCTGGGACGGCGAACCGGCCGCTCGCCCAGCGCATCGCGGAACGGATGGATGGCGTATTGTGCGATGTGACCATCAAACGGTTCGCCGACGGCGAGATTTTTGTGCGGATCGACGAAAACGTTCGCGGCCGCGATGTGTTCATCGTCCAGCCGACGGCGCCGCCAAGCGACAACATCATGGAACTCCTCCTGCTGATCGATGCGGCAAGCCGCGCGTCGGCGGCTCGAGTGACGGCGGTGATCCCGTATTTTGGCTATGCCCGGCAAGACCGTAAGGACCAGCCGCGGGTCGCGATCGGCGCCAAGCTGCTGGCCAATCTGATCACGACGGCCGGGGCCGACCGGGTGCTGTCCGTCGACTTCCACCAGCATCAGCTCCAGGCGTTCTTCGACATACCGGTGGACCACCTGTACGCGATGCCGGTGTTTGTGGAACACTATCGCCAGATGCAACTCGAGCCGCTCACCGTGGTGGCGAGCGATGTGGGTGCGGCGAAGATGGCGCGGGGTTATGCGAGACGACTCGGCGGCGAAATCGCGATGATCGATAAGCGGAGGCCCTCGCACAATGTGGTGGAGGTCGCCGCTGTCGTCGGGGATGTCGAGGGTCGCAACTGTCTGATCCCGGATGACATGATCGACACCGGTGGCACGATGGCGGAGGCAGTACGCGCGCTGAAGGAGCACGGAGCGGACGACATATATATATGCGCCACCCATGCTCTGCTCAGCGGGCCAGCGGTCGGTCGATTGGCCGAGCTACCGGTAAGAGAGGTGGCGCTCGCCGACACGATCGATGTGCCCGAGGCGAAACACTGGCCCACGCTGCGCGTACTGCCGGTCGCGGGTCTGCTGGCTCGCGCCATCCGCTACATCCACGAGAACGAGAGTGTGAGCAGTCTATTCGACTGATACAGGCTAGCTAGATCCACCGATAGACGTTGGGGTTTGACGGAATGAGCTCGAAGATAACGCTCGAGGCGCAACAGCGTAGCGAGACCGGAAAAGGCGCGGCGCGGTCACTTCGCCGCCAGGGTTACGTCCCGGGGGTCATCTATGGCCACGACGAAGAGACGCGCTTGTGCCAGATCGAGTCGAAGCAGCTCGAGAGGTTGCTCACCTCGATCTCCTATGAAAGCACACTGATCGATCTCAAGGTCGACGGCCGCGAGCCGTCAAGCGTGCTGATCCGTGAAGTCCAGGTGCACCCGTACCGGCCGGAAGTGCTGCACGTCGATTTCCTCGCGGTTCGCAAAGGCGAGAAAGTGAAGCTCGACGTACCGATCCGTTTGGTCGGCGTCGCGCCCGGCGTGAAGGAAGGCGGGATTATGGAGTACGCTCGCCACGAGGTCGAGATCCGCTGTCTGCCCTCGCAAATCCCCGAGATCCTCGAATGCGACATCTCGAGCCTCGCCATCGGTGATAGCGTCACCGTCGCCGACCTGCGAGCTGCCGAAGGCGTCGAGATTCTCGAGGACGCGGCCGCCACGATCGCCGCGGTCGTGCCGCCCACCGTCCACAAGGTCGAAGAGCCTGAGGTCGCGGAGGTCAAGGCCGAGGAGGTGCCCGAGCCCGAGCTGGTCGGTCGCCAGAAAGCGATCGAGGAGGAGGAGGAGGAAGAGGAGGGTTAGCCCTGAAGGCAGTCGTCGGGCTGGGCAACCCGGGAGCCCGGTACGATGCCACGCGCCACAACGTTGGCTGGTGGCTGGTCGATCTTCTCAAGCGCCGCTGGTCCGCCACCCCGTTTCAAGATGAGGATCTCTGGCTCCGGTCGGTTGCCGAGCTGACCGGTGTAGGTGAAGTGTGGCTGATCAAGCCCACCCTCTACATGAACCGCAGCGGGGTCGCGGTGAGGACGCTCGTCGAGTCCGCCTCACTCGACACGGTGCGCGACTTGCTGGTGGTCGTGGACGACGCTGCGCTGGAGCCGGGGCGGCCCCGCTTCCGCGCCCGCGGGTCAGCGGGCAGCCACAACGGTCTGCAGTCGGTGGAAGATGCTCTCGGCACGCGGGATTACTCGCGACTCCGCATCGGTGTCGGTGCGGCTCCGCCCGGCGCCGAGCTGGCCGCTTGGGTCCTCTCCGAGTTCGACGACCCGAAGGACGAAGACGCGGTGCTCGGGGTGTTGCCACGTCTGGTCGAGGGAGTAGAGGTGTGGGTGCGGGAAGGAATCGACGCGGCGATGAATCGTTACAACACGCCGTCGATCTCCGAAGAGTAGATTCTCGTATCACTCTGCCATCGAAGCTTTGAGAATACAGGAGGGGCTGTGACGGATTTTGCGGTGAACCTGGCGGCACCCTCGGGGGTGCTCGGGCTGCTTGTCGCTCTGTTCATCTATCTGTACCTGAAGCGACAACCAACGGGAACGGAGCTGATGAGCGAGCTGGCTCAGCAGATCCAGGAGGGCGCCCGAGCGTTCCTCAAGCGTGAGTACTCGGTGCTGGTTCCCTTCATCGCGGTGGTGGCGGTCCTGCTCTACCTGGCCCTGAACTCGTTGCCCACGTCGCTGGCCTACGTCGGCGGGGCACTCTGTTCGCTGCTGGCCGGGTTCTTCGGTATGAACGCCGCTACGATCGCCAACGTGAGGACGTCCGAAGCGGCGCGGGAGGCCGGCCAGGCCAAGGCGCTGCGCATCGCCTTCAACGGAGGGGCTGTGATGGGGCTCTCCGTGGCGAGCCTCGGGTTGTTGGGGATCGGCGTGGTGGTCTTTGTCTACGCCAGCACGCTGTCGGGAGACACGGCGTTCAAGACGTTCAGCGAGATCATCGCGGGGTTCGCGATGGGCGCCAGTTCGATCGCTCTTTTCGCCCGCGTGGGCGGCGGCATCTACACGAAGGCGGCGGATGTCGGCGCCGACCTGGTGGGCAAGGTGGAGGCGGGAATCCCCGAGGACGACCCCCGCAACCCGGCGACGATCGCCGACAACGTTGGCGACAACGTGGGCGACGTGGCGGGGATGGGAGCGGACATCTTCGAGTCGTACGTCGGGTCGGTGATCGCGACGATCGCGATCGGTGCCACCTCGGTCGAGATCATGTCGGGACAGCGCCTAGCGGCGATTACCCTTCCGATCCTCTACGTCATGTTCGGTTTGCTGGCCAGCTTCGTGGGCATCTTTTCGATGAAACTGATGGAGCGGCTCAATCCGGCCTCCGCCCTTCGCTACAGCACCTTCATCGCGGCGGTGATCTTCTGGGCCGTGGCGTGGTGGGTCACCAGCCAGCTCGACATTTTCGCCGACACGACGCAGTTCGGCACCTTCGGCCCGTTTTGGGCCATGCTGGGAGGCTCGCTGGTCGGCATCTTCATCGGGCTGTCCACCGAGTACTACACGGCGGCTAAGCCCATCCGCAAGATCGCCGAGGCGTCGCAGACCGGTGCCGCCACCAACATCATCGCCGGACAGGCCGTCGGCATGATGTCTACAGCAGTCCCCGTCCTGCTGATCTGCGCCGCGATCTGGCTGGCCTTCAAGCTGTCGGGCCTTTACGGCATCGGCATCTCCGCCGTGGGGATGCTCGCCACCGTCGGAGTCACCATGTCGGTGGACGCCTATGGACCGGTGGCGGACAACGCCGGCGGCATCAGCGAGATGAGTGGCTTGGGCCCGAAAGTGCGCAGCATCACCGACAGCCTGGACGCGATCGGCAACACGACCGCGGCCATCGGCAAAGGCTTTGCCATCGGATCGGCGGCGCTGACCGCGCTGGCGCTGTTCAGCGCCTACTCGTCCGCCGTCGGACTTCAGGAGGCGGGCCTCAACCTGGTGGACCCGCTGGTCGTGATCGGTTTCTTGCTGGGTGGGGCGCTCCCCTTCGTCATCGCGGCGTTGACCATGACGGCCGTCGGCCGCGCCGCCTCGGGGATGGTCAACGAGGTGCGGCGACAGTTCAAGGAGATCGCCGGCCTGATGGAGGGCCAGGCGAAGCCCGACAGCGCTCGCTGCGTCGACATCTCGACTCGCGCGGCGTTGCGCGAGATGATTCTCCCCGGCACGCTGGCCGTGGTCGCGCCGGTTCTGGTAGGTTGGGTGTTGGGGGTGGAGGCACTGGGTGGCCTGCTGGCCGGCGCGACGCTGGCTGGCGTCTTGCTCGCGCTCTACATGGCCAACGCCGGTGGCGCTTGGGACAACGCGAAGAAATACATCGAGGCGGGCGCCCTGGGAGGCAAGGGTTCCGATCCCCACAAAGCGGCGGTAGTCGGCGACACCGTGGGCGACCCCTTTAAGGACACCTCGGGCCCCTCGATGAACATTCTGATCAAGCTGATGAGCGTGGTCAGCCTGGTCCTGGCGCCGTTCTTCGCGCGCCTGGCCTAGACGAGGCGGGGGCGGGACGGGGAACGGGGCGCCGGCGCGGCGCGAGGGTGCGAAACGCCGCGGGCTCGCCGGTTGACAGTGCTCGAACATCGAACCCTCGTCGGTTGAGGGTGATCGCTTATGGGCCGGTCGCTGAGAGCGGGAATCGTGGGGCTGCCGAACGCGGGCAAGTCCACGCTGTTCAACGCGCTCACCGCGGCCGGCGTCGCTGCCGAAGCCTACCCCTTCACGACGATCGACCCGAACGTCGGGATCGTGGAAGTGCCCGACGAACGGCTCGAGCATTTGTTCGAGGTCCTGGCGCCGCCACGCCGGGTGCCCGCCGTCGTCGA
Source organism: uncultured Gemmatimonadota bacterium (assembly GCA_964348165.1). Lineage (GTDB taxonomy): Bacteria > Gemmatimonadota > Gemmatimonadetes > Palauibacterales > KS3-K002 > CAYGAJ01. Next base: position 6,136 of record CAYGCC010000473.1, read on the forward strand.
GTTCGTCGATATCGCGGGCCTGGTGGCGGGCGCGCACAAGGGCGAGGGGTTGGGTAACCGGTTTCTCGCCCACATCCGCGAAGTCGACGCCCTCGTCCACGTCGTCCGCTGCTTCGAAGACGCGAACGTCGCCCACCCGTCATCGACCGTCGATCCGGTGCGCGATGTGGGGACGGTCGAGACCGAGCTGTTGCTGGCTGATCTGGAAACGCTGGAGAAGCGCTTGGATCGCGTGCAGCGGGTCGCACGGAGCGGCGATCGAACCGCCGAGCGGGAGGTGGACTTCCTGCTTCGACTCAGAGACCGGTTGGGTGCGGGCGAACCGGCAGCTGGGGTCGAGAGCGACGAGTTCGAGAGCGAGGTACTCCGCTCCCTGTTCCTGCTCACAGGAAAACCGGTGCTGTTCGTGGCCAACGTGGACGAATCCGGCCTGACCGGTGCCGGCCCGAACGTCTCGGCGCTCGCCGCTGCTGTAGGTGCGGACAGAGTGTTGGTCCTCTGTTGTAAGCTCGAGGCCGAGCTGCTCAGCTTCGAGCCCGAGGAACGCCAGGAGTACATGAGCGCCGTGGGCCTCGAGGCGCCTGGGGTCCGCCGCCTGATCCGCGCCAGCTATGATCTCCTGGGCCTGATCAGCTTCTTCACCTTCAACGAGAAGGAGGTGAGGGCGTGGACTCTACCGCAGGGCGCCCTGGCGCCCCAGGCGGCGGGGGAGGTGCACACCGATTTCGAGCGAGGTTTTATCCGGGCGGAAACGATCGGCTATGCCGACTTCGCGCGCGCGGGATCGGTGAAAGCGGCGCGCGAGCAGGGGCTGGTCCGGTCGGAGGGGCGTGAATACGAGGTGCGGGACGGGGATATCCTGCTGTTTCGGGCCCAGCCCTGAATCGCCTGCGGCCCTGGCCGCGCGTCGTCGTCCGAGTCGAGAGCTTGAGCTTGGGGCGCCGATGGGGTAAATTCTCGGCGGTTTCAGGGCAGATCCTGCCAAATCGACAACGTACCTGCTCCGCCGGTGTCACCGGGCGGGGCCGCAACGGCTCGAGCCATCGAGCCCAGACCAAAGGGGGTGACGATGCGCGACTACGAGATCGTCTACATCTTCGACTCAGCCCTGGATCGTTCCGTCATCGATCAGAAGCTGGACCGTTTCAACCAACTGGCCACGGGCAACGGCGGCGGGGGCGAGGTGGTGGCCGTCGAGCATTGGGGAAAGCGGCAGCTCGCCTATCCGATCCGCAAGCACGACAACGGCTACTACGTGGTGGTCCAGTTCCGCACCGATCCGGAGGCGCTACCGGAGTTCGAGCGAGCGATCAAGCTCGACGAGCAAGTGTTGCGCTATCTGGTAGTTCTTTCGGAGGGCGAACTTCCGACCCCGGCATCGTCGAGGAGCGCGAAGGAGAAGAGCTTCGACGATGACGACGAGGATGACGACGAGGACGACGACGACTGAGTAAGAGCGGTTCGCGATCTGCAAACCGCGCGACGACGTCATTGATGGTTGAGAAGAGACGGTAGATTATGAGACGACGACGGAAGCCTTGCCACCTGTGTGAGTCCAAGATCACAGTGCTGGACTACAAGGACGAACAGTTGCTTCGGCGCTTCATCACGGAGCGTGGGAAGATGGTGCCGAGCCGCATCACCGGCACCTGTGCGCCTCACCAGCGCCAGCTGAGCCGAGCGATCAAGCGAGGTCGCTATCTGGCGCTGCTGCCTTACGTGGAAGATTACCGCCGCTGAAGCAAGTGAGCGCTGGCCGCGCCGAGCTGGCCCGTCTGGCCGGTTTTGGGCTCGTCACTCTCGTTTTCGCGGTAACCCAGCCGTTCGTCCTGGTCGGACTGCCGCTGGCCCTCATGCTTTTCACCTTCGGCCCCCTTCATCTGAGGTCGGCGGTAGTCGTTACGGCGGTCGTGCTGGTGAGCGCGCTGGGGGATCGCGCGGGCCTATGGTGGTTCGAGCGGGGGTGGCCCCTGGTGTTAGCGGGCATGTTCGTCTGGACGACGGGGTGGCGCCCGGCGTGGGGCTTTTTTGCCCGGGCGCTGGCGGCGTTGGCGATGGCGGCGGTCGTGGTGACGCTCATCTTCGTCATTCACCCGACGGCGTGGTCGGACGTGGATGCGCTGATGGCCGCTCGGGCGGGCGAGGCGGCGCAGCGGGCTACGAGCCTGTTGGGCGATCGGATGAATGAGGCGGCCCAGGGCGTGGTCCCCAAGATCGTTGGGCTGCAAGTCGCCGTGTTTCCCGCTCTGCTGGCGGTGAGCTCACTGGGTGCGCTTGGCGTGGCAGCGGCGGTGCGTGGTTGGCTGAGTGGTGAGGCGGGCAGCGTTTTCGGTGGGTTGCGGAGCTTCCGCTTCAACGATCACCTGGTCTGGTTGCTGCTGGGAGGTCTCGTGCTGATCCTGGCCCCCGTGGGCGCGGTGGGCGACCGAGTGGGCGGAAACGTCGTCTTGTTCATGGGTTTGCTGTACGTGCTCCGCGGAATGGCCGTCGTGCTGACTCTCGTCGGGGGTGTGTCGGTGATCGCCGGAGTTTTGGGTGGCCTTGCGGTGCTGATCGTCTATCCCATTCTGGCACTGCTAGTGCTGATCATGTTGCTCGTGGGTTTGAGCGACACGTGGCTGAACGTACGGGACCGGGTGCGTGCGCGGAGACAGGGGGTTTAGGACGCACGGTAATTTCTCGACGCGAACTTACTGCATTGATAGGGAGCGAGAACGGTGGGTCGGACTCAAGAATTGATACTCAGACGCAAGGTCGAAGACCTGGGTGATGTCGGTGATGTGGTGACTGTCAAGGCCGGATACGCCCGAAACTATCTGCTGCCGCAGGGGCTCGCCTACGTGGCGACGGACCAGAACCGGCGGCGGCTCGAGCAGGAGCGGTCGGCGGCGCTGGCCGCGGAGGAGCGTGATCGGAAGGGCGCCGAATTCATGGCCGGGCGGCTCGAAGGCGTATCGATTACCTTCTCGATGCTCGCCGGCGATGAGGGCAAGCTGTACGGTTCGGTCGGGCCGCGCGACATCGCCACACAGTTGAGCGAGCAGGGTTTCGATGTACAGGGCAAGCACGTAGCCCTGAAGGAGCCGATCAAGGCGTTGGGCGTCTACTCGGTGCCGATCAAGCTGTATCCGGAAGTTGAAGCGTCGGTCAAAGTGTGGGTTATTAAGGAAGAGGGGGAGTAGGACCTGGCTATCGCCTATTGCGACGGACATCGGCTGCGGCGCCTGTTTCTCGCGGGATCGGAGCACGTGTGTGCCCACCGCGCCGAGCTGGATCGCATCAACGTCTTCCCCGTGCCGGACGGCGACACGGGCACCAACCTGGCGCTCACGATGCGGGCGATGGCCGAGGCGATCAAAGGCGTGCGCGAACTTTCCGTCTCCGGGGTGGCCTCGCGCCTTGCCGAGGCGGGCGTTCTGGGGGCTCGGGGCAACTCGGGCATGATGATGTCGCACTTCTTCCTCGGGTTCGCCGAAGGATTGGAGGGGCGAGCGCGGGCGGGGTCGACCGAGCTGGCCGCGGCGATGCGCCGGGCCTGTGACTCCCTCTATCAGGCGGTCGAGCAGCCGATCGAAGGCACGATCCTCACCGTCGTTCGCGAATCGACCGAAGAGCTGGTCCACCTCTCGCGGCGAATCCGTGATCTGGAACCGCTGGCGCGTCGCCTGCTCGCCGCGGCACGAGCGTCACTGGAGCGTACGCCCCGGCTGTTGCCGGTGCTGCGCGAGGCCCACGTGGTGGACGCCGGTGCCAAGGGCTTCGTGCGCTTTCTGGAGGGGATGGTTGGTCTGATCGACGGACACATGCCGCGGCACTCCCTATCGCTGGCGCTCCGTACGCCCGACGCGGCGGCCTCCGTGGATTTCCCCGAGGACGACCGCGCCTATCGATACTGCAGCGAGTTCCTGGTGCGCGGCGCGCCGCTGCCCGAGCGTCGCGCCCTCGCCGACGCGGTCAAAGGGATGGGTGGATCGCTCATCGTCACCCGGGCGACCGCCGTCGCGAAGGTCCACATCCATACGGACGAGCCGGCTCGCGTGGAGGAAGCGTTAACTCGGGTGGGCGGGACGGTCGAGCGGGTCAAGTCCGAGGACATGCGGGCGCAGCATCAGACCCGGCGACAACAGCAGCGACGGCCGCTGGCGCTGGTCACTGATACGACCTGCGATCTGCCTCCGGAGCTGATCCTCGAGCACGACATCACCGTGGTGCCGCTGACCGTCGCCTTCGGCGACGAGATTTTCCTCGATCAAGTAGACATCACGAACGAAGATTTGGTCGGTCGTCTCCTCGACCCCGCGTCGCCGCAACCGACCACGTCACAGCCCACCCCGGCCCACCTGGAGGGTTCGTTCAAGCGCGCGGCCGAGCATGGCGAGGAGGTGCTGGCGCTTCTCGTGTCGGGCGGCGTCTCTGGTACTCTGGGTCAGGCACAGGCGGTGGCATCACGCTTCTCTGACGCACGGGTGCGTGTCTACGATTCACGGACCGCTTCACTCGGTTTGGGCTTCCAGGTGCTACGGGCGGCCGAGCTACTCTCGCAGGGCTGGGATGGCGAGCGCATCACCGCCGAACTCGAGCGCCTGCGTGGTCGCTCGGGCGTTTTCCTGACCGTTGACACCTTGACCTATCTGCAGCGCTCGGGTCGCGTGGGCCGGGCGCGCGCTTTCCTGGGCAACCTTTTCGGACTCAAGCCGATACTCGCTGTAGACGATTCGGGCACGCTCGTTCCCGTCGACAGAGTTCGGGGCCGCGACGCAGTGATGCCGCGGGTGCTCGAGCTGTTGAGGGAGCAGGTGCCGCCAGAGCGCAGCCATCTGCGGATGGGTGTCGCTCACGTCCTCGCCGAAGGCGTGGCAGACGAACTGGCCGAAGCGTTGCGGCGCGAGTTCAGTCCGGACGAGATCATGGTTCGCTCGGCCGCGGGCGTGATCTCTGTGCACACCGGGCCTGGGGCTTGGGCCGTCTTTTACCAGGCGCTGTAGTGCCATCGCCGGCGCGGTGGCGGGGCCAGGCGATCGGCGCGGGGGTGATGTTTGGACGCCTGCCGAGGCCAGATGGCTGATCAGAAGACTTCAGCCTCCGGGATGAGAAAGCGACGCGAGGCCGACCTACCCGATCTTCTGCGACGGGCGTTCGAGCTTTGCCTCGAGCGGAACGCCCGCGAGCCGCTGGTGCTCGACCTGCGCGGGCTCTCGGATGCGACCGATTTCTTCCTCATCGCCTCCGGCGACTCGGATGTCCACGTGCGCGCCATCGCGGAGCATCTGCGCGAGGAACTGGCCCGGGAGGGCGTGAAACCGGCCGGCGTGGAGGGGGAGCGATCCGCGCGCTGGGTGCTCATCGACTACATCGACGTCGTGGTTCACGTATTTCATCCGCGGGTGCGCGAGTTCTATCAACTCGAGCGCTTGTGGGGTGACGCCCCGACCCTGTTCGCCGAGCAGACAGCCTAGTGAGCGCGGCCTGCCGACGTGGGGCTCTCCGGGTGTTCCAGCTCGTTCTGGCGCTGGCCACCCTGGCGGCGATCCCCCATCCCGCGTCGGGCCAATTTGGTCGTAACAAGCTGCAGTATCGCGTTTTCGACTTCCAGGTCGTTCGCACCGCCCACTTCGATGTCTACTATTATCCGAGCGAGCGGGAGGCTGCGTGGGACGCAGCACGTATGGCCGAGCGTGCCTACGCTCGTCTCAGCCGCATACTCGGTCACGAATTCGAAAGCCGCAAACCGATCATCGTCTATGCCTCGCACTCCGAGTTTCAGCAAACCAACGCGCTGCCGGGATTCATATCGGAAGGGACGGGGGGCGTCACAGAGTACGCCAAGCGGCGAGTAATACTCCCGTTCACGGGCTCGTACGCGGATTTCGAGCACGTCCTGACTCACGAGCTGGTCCACGCCTTCCAGTTCGATTTCCTGGCACGGGGAGTGGCCGGTCAACTCGACCCGAGCCGGGCCATCCAGCCGCCGCTCTGGTTCATGGAAGGGATGGCGGAGTATCTGTCGATCGGCGAGCTGGACCCGCATACGCACGCCTGGCTGCGCGACGCGGTGATGTCGGGCTACCTGCGGACGATACCGGAGATGTCGCGTTACGACGACTACCTGTCATACCGATTCGGGCAGTCGCTGTGGGCGTTCATCGGCCGGAAGTACGGGGACGAGACGGTGGGGCTGTTGCTGGGACGGACGCTGCGCCTCGGTCTTGAGGCGGCAGTCGAAGTGACGCTGGGCGTTTCGGTCGATGGTCTGTCCGACGAGTGGATCGAGTTCGTCCGAACGACCTATTTACCCGAGGTGTCGCGCTTCGGCGGTGCCGATGAGATCGGGCGCCGCTTGACGACCCACCGCTTCCGACCGGGTACGGAGGAGTTCGCGTCCTACCTGTCGCCCGCCCTGTCGCCGGACGGCCGCCACGTAGTATACCTCTCCGATCGCGGTAACGGGTACTATTCTTTCTACGATCTCTGGTTAGCGTCGGCCGAGGACGGCACGGCCATCGAGCGCCTGGTGAAAGCGGCGCGAACGCCGGACTTCGAGTCGCTGCGCTTTCTGACTTCTTCGGCGTCCTGGTCACCCGACGGTCGCTACCTGGCGTTTGTGGCCAAGGTTAGCGGCCGCGACGCGCTATATCTTTACGATGTCGAGCGCCGACGTGTCGCGCGCAAGATCAGCCTGGACCTGGACGGGCTGCAGAACCCCACCTTCTCGCCCGACGGCCGGCGCCTCGCGTTCACGGGGATCAAGGGAGGGATCAGCGACCTCTACGCGGTCGACGTCACAGGCGCGCGCTTTCAGCAGCTCACCGATGACCGGTACGCGGACCTGCACCCCAGCTGGTCTCCGGACGGGCGATACATCGCCATCGCGACCGATCGGGGCGGTGACACCGATTTCGAGGAACTGACATTCGGGGATCTGAAGGTCGCTCTCTATCATGTGGGCCGGGGCGACATCGAACTGCTGGGTGGTCAGGAGCGAGGCAAGAACATCAACCCGGTCTGGTCTCCCGACGGCCAGGCCATCGCCTTCGTCTCTGACCGGACGGGTGTCAGCAACGTCTTTATCTGGTCTCTGCCCGAGGCACAGCTTTACCAGGCGACAGATCTGCTGTCGGGGGTGACGGGCATCACGCCGCTCAGCCCGGCGATCTCCTGGGCCGCGGGCGCCGACCGTCTGGCGATCACCTATTTCGAGGGCGCGGGCTACAACATCTACCTGGTCGATCGGCCACGCGATCGTGCCCGTCCCATCGACGCCGAGCCCACGCCGGCATTAGTGGCCGAGGCGGATGACGGAGACGGCCCGCGTGCCGTAGGCAGCGACAGGGCGCGAGACGACGCCGACCTCGGGCTGACCCCCGATCGACCGGGGCGGTCGTTTTACCGAGTCGGCAACGGATTCCGGCCATCGGAGCGTCGACCGGCGCAGGGCGAGGGTGCACCGCGAGCCGAGACGACGGTGGCGGCGCTTTTGGAGGATGCGACCCGCGGGCTTCCCGACACCACGGCCTTCGAGCGGCGTCCCTACGAGGTTCGGCTTAGCGCGGATATCATCGGCCAACCGGTGATCGGGGCCGAGGTGGGCGGCTTCTTTGGCAGCGGCGTCTACGGCGGGTCGTACGTGCTGCTATCCGACATGATGGGCGACCACAACATCCTCCTGTGGGGCCAGATCGCCGGTTCCTTCAACGACGCTTTCCTGCTGGCGCAATACACGTATCTGCGCGAGCGGGCCAACCTGTCGATGGCCTATCAGCAGTATCCCCTCTACCGCTTTCGCGGCACCCTGCCCGTGAGCGACGGGTCGAGCGGGCGAGTCTTTGAAGACCGCTTCGTGCGTGACGTCTATCGAACGCTCAGCGCCAGGGTGCATTACCCCTTCAGCGCGTTCCAGCGGTTGGAGCTTTCGGCGGCGGGCGTCTATCTAAGCCGTGACAGCATTGTGGATCGGGTCACCGTCGGAATAACCGCATCGGGCGACCGCTTCACCCAGCGTCTGGAAAGCCTGGTCTTTGCCGGCCCCGCACTGGCGCTGGTGTGGGACAACGCGCTGTTCGGGTTCACCGGCCCGATCGCGGGAAGGCGCTATCGAATCGAGGTCGGGCGCTTCTTTGGGGACGTGGCCGTCAACAGTCTGACGCTCGACTTCCGCAACTACTTCAACCTGGGTGGCCGCTACGCTCTGGCGGCCCGGCTCACGACTTACGCGCGGACCGGGCCCGACGACGACGAGTTTCGGGTCTTCTGGGGCGGCCCGTACTTCATCCGGGGCTACGACGGAGGCTCGTTCGACGTCAGCGAGTGTTCCGAGTCGGTCAAGCGGGTGAGCGATCCGACCACCACTCTCTGCCCGGTCCGCGACCAGCTGATCGGCAGCAGCGTCGCCTTCGCGAGTGCCGAGTTTCGCTTCCCAATCTTTCGCTTCCTCGACCTGGGTTTCGTGCCGCTGGGCCTACCGCCGGTCGACGGCGTGCTCTTTTTCGACGTGGGGGCGGCCTTCAACTCGTTCGACCAGCTCGTCTGGTCTCGAGCGCCGGGCGCCGACCCTTACGATGTCCGCGAGCCCGTCGCCTCCTATGGCGCCGGCATACGCATGAACATCCTGTACAACGTCTTTCGCCTCGATTACGCCGTCCCGCTCAGCCGTCCCCAGCACCGAGCCGGCGTCTGGTCGCTGTCGTTTGGGCCGACCTTCTGACGGGTTGGGCTGCGTGCACCGAGGTCACGACACGGTGGCCGTCTCCGGCCCCCACGAGCCCGGCACGCCCGAGATGCCAGCCGTGGCTTGCACGGACGGCGGCGGAGAGAATATCTTTTTCCGTGCCCACTGCACTCCAGCCTTTCCCGGGACCGGTCCAAGGGATAGGGACCCGAACACCGCGGATACCAATCTGAAGTCGCGTCTGTCTAGGCTAGTAACGCTCGGGGTCGGCCTGCTGACCGGGCTATCCGCTTTGGCCGCCTGCGGCTCTCAGCCGGAGGGCAACGGAGCGGCCCGCGCACCGCTTGCCCGCACGGCCTGGCTCGGCAGCGCCGAGGGTTGGGGCCTGCTGGGGCTTCCCCTGGAGGGCGGTCCGCTGACCTACCGAAATGCCGAAAACCTGGAGGCGCCGACTTGGGCGCCGCCGGACCTCCCGGCGGTGGCGCGGGCCTGGCCGGGCGAGGGGTCGATCTGGTTGCAGTTCAAGGACGCCAATGTCGCGCGCTACCACTATGCGACCGGGCACCTGCTGAACTTCGAGGGTTTTCCGGAGGCCGAGGCCGCGGTGGCCCTCGAGTCCGGCAGCGGGTTGGTCATCGCGCCCGGCGGCCGGCGGCTGCAGCGGGTCGCCGAGGCGGAGTCGTGGCGGGTATCGTTGCCCGGACGCCTGACCCGGTTGGTGGGTGCGGGCGGCGCCCGGGTCGTGGTCGTGGTCGACAGCGCATCGGTCAGCGAGATCCTGGTTTTCGAGCCGCCGGAAAAAGAGCCACGGGGTCGGCGCTCCGTGAGTGGCGTTCGCGATGTGGTTGTGGCGCCGTGGGGTGACAAGCTGTACCACCTATCGGTTGGCGAGGCGGGTCCGGCGGTTCAGGGCCTCACGCTCCCGGCCCTTGAGGGTGCCGAGGAGTTCCCGCTCAAGGCCCCGGGGCAGGCGCTGGCCATCACCCCTTCCGGCCACCGACTCTACGTGGCCGTGGGTCCGCGCCTTCATGTCTTCGACCGTGTGGACGGCAAGCGTCGACGGCCGTTGGACCTTCCCACCGCCCCATCGGCGCTGCGCTTCAGCCTGAACGGCTCGCACCTGCTGGCGCGATTGGACGGTGATCCTGGGGAAATCGCGGTGTTGCAGGTCGGGATCGATGCGTTGCTCGGGGTCGTCCCCGGCGATTGGGACGCCGACCTGCCGCAGGGGATCTCCGGCGGTCGGCTGATCCTGCGCTCCGGTCGGCAGCTCGTGCTGTACGACATGACGCGACTGCTGGAGATCACCCGAGAGGAGCCGGAAGGAGCGCACCGCTGGCTGATGGTGAATTGGCAGCCGCCGCGGCCGAGGATCGAGCTGGCGCAGCGGACCGCACGGAGCGGTGAGGCGGCTGCGGGCCCTGGGGCAGCCGAAGCGCAGCCTGGCGGTGCGGAAGCTCCGGGTGAGGAGCGTGTTGCGCCGCCGGGCTACTACGCGGTCGTATCGGCCGCCCGTGAACCGGCCGGCGTTCGCAATTTGGTGGCCTGGCTGAGCACCGCCGGCTATCCAGCGACGGTCGACCGTCACGAGGACGTGATGGGTGGCGTCTGGTTCCGGGCGATGGCGGGGCCGTATTCGAGCCGCGATAAGGCCGAGGTAGCGGCTCGCTCTCTGGGCGCACGCTACGGCTACAAGCCCTGGATCCTCACAGTCGAGGAAACGGAGGAGGTTCCCGCGATCCCGGCGGACACGCTGAGCGACGCGGATCGTTCAGCCGTTGGCTTGGCCGGTGCGAGTTCGGGCTGAGGCGCGAAGGATGCGGGGTTGGAGCGCAAGGGAGGTCGTGACGTGGACAGGTCGGTAGGTCGAGCGGACATGCGGTGGCCGTATGCCCTCAGCTTAGTGACGGCGGCGAAGGGCGCTCGCCAGCAGCGCTGGGTGGTCGACACGTCGATCGAGATCGTCCGCAGGCTGGCGGCTCAACGCAGAGTCGTTCTCGTCGATCTGGCGCCCGGCTCGCCGTCCGCCACGGCGACGGCCCTGGGACTCGAGCCGGGGGCAGGGATCGTCGACGTGCTGTTTCGCGGCGCGTCGTTCTCGGCAACGGCGGTCCGGCCGCCATCGGAAACGTTCCACTACCTTCAGCTCGGCGCCGATCCACCGCCCATGTCGGTGCTGTTGCAGCATGCGCGTTGGGAAAAGATCGCGCAGCGACTTCCCGAGACGGGCGCCCATCTGGTTCTGAGCGTCCCCGCTGAGGTCTGGCTCGAGGCCGGACCGGCCCGGGGCTTCGAGTCTTCGATCGTGCTGAACGCGACAGGCGAGGACCTCGAGCTGCCGGCCGGTGCCCGACAGCTCGCCGAGTTTCTGGCTCCGCTGGCCGTGCGGGAGGCGCCGGACGTGCCGGTCGACTCGATGGCGGACGCCGAGGCCGCGGAGGACGAGGCCGCGGACAAGGAACTCGTGAGCCGGGTGTCCCAACCGACGGCCGAGGACGAGGGTCTCGACGTGGGGGCGAGCGACGCCGTTGGCCGGGCCGGCGCTGGGCCGCTGGCTGAGCCCGCAGCGGCCGAGGCGATGGAGGAAGGCGACTCCGAGAAGCTGGCGCCGCCGGATGAGGCAGCGGCCTCGACGTCGTCGGCTTTCGAGCCGCAAAGGGAGGCTCTGACGCCACCCGACTTCCGGCCGGGCGCGCTTGCCCGTCCCCGGGTCCTGCTGGAACGGGGCGTCGCCGGTCGCAAGACCCGAGGCGGTCTCCTCTCCGGACTGCGACGCCGCAGCGTCGTCCCCGCCGCCGGAGTGGCCGCCGCCGCCGTCCTCGCCTTCGCGTTCTGGCGCGTCATCGCGGACGGCGGGCAGCCGGTCGGGGCGCCGCCGCTGGAGGCGGCGGCCGAAACGGTCGCCGTCGCCGAGCCGGGGCCCGCTGCCGCCGGCGCGCCGGAAGCGACGCCGGTTACCGTGCCCGAGACCAAGCTGCCCTTCTCCGTCGCCATCGCCTCCTACTCGTCGTTCGAGGACGCGGAGGCGCGTCGCCGCAAACTGACGCGGCCCGACCTGCCGGTTTACGTGGCGCCGACACCGGTGCGCGGCGTGGTCTGGTACCGGGTGTTTGCGGGAATTCTGCCCGAGCGCCAGCAGGCCGAAGAGCTGATGGCGCAGCTGGTGCGTGAGGGGATCAAGGACACGATCCGCGGTTGGGACATTCGACCGGCGCGCTACGCGTTTAGCTTCGGCACGTATGACTCGGCTCGCGACGCGAGCGCGGTGGTCGAGACTCTGTTTGGACGAGGGGTGCCGGCCTACATTGTGCCGGCGCGACGGGCGGGAGAGGCTGTGGGCTTCCACGTGTACGCCGGCGGCTACGAGAGCGAAGAGGATGGGCGGGTTCTGCGCGAGCGGATCGAGCGCGCCGGGCTGGAACTGAATCTTGTGGAAAGGGTGGGGTTGATCTCGCGATGAAGCTTGTCGGGATAGAGTTCCACGGATTCAAGTCGTTTGCTGATTCGGCCGCGATCAGCTTTCACGATGGAATCACGGCGATCGTGGGGCCGAACGGTTGCGGCAAATCGAATATCTCGGACGGGCTGCGCTGGGTCCTGGGGGAACAGCGGCCCACGGCCATCCGCGGGTCTCGGATGGAAGAGGCGATCTTCCAGGGGACGCAGCGGCGCAAGCCGATTCATCGGGCCGAGGTCACGCTTCGCCTGTCTAACGAGGATCATCTCCTTCCCGTTCCCTATACCGACGTGCAGATCAGCCGCACCGTGTTCACGGGCGGCGACAGCGAATATCGGCTCAATGGCACGCTCTGCCGGCTGCGCGACATCCAGGACCTCTGTCGGGATACGGGGCTGGGCGCCAATGCCTACGCGATTATCGAAGGGCGCATGGTCGACGCGATCCTCAGCGACAAGGCGGAGGAGCGGCGGGCCATGTTCGAAGAAGCGGCGGGCATCGGCCGCTACAAAGAGCGGCGGCGCGTGGCGGCGCGCCGGCTCGATGAGGCCGACGGCGATCTGGCTCGGGTCGACGATCTGCTCTCGGAGGTGCAGACCAAGGTTCGCAGCCTGGCGCGCCAGCGTGGCCGCGCCCGGCGCTTCTTAGAAATGCGCGAGCGCAAGATCGCCCTCGAGCTGGCGGTGGCTCAGGCCGAGTTGCAGCGACTCCAGGGGCGCGAGCGGGAGATGGAGGCCGAGCTCCAGACGCTGGCCGAGGCTCGGGTCGAGGACGCGGTTCAGCTGCGCACCAGCGAGGCGCAGATCGAAGCGCTGCGAACCCGCTCGACGGAACTGGAGCGCGAACGCGCAGCCGCGGCCCGCGAGCTCGGTTCGCAGCGTGAGCGGCTGGCGGCGCGTGAGCGCGAGCGGCTTCTGGCCGAGGAGCGGTCCCGGCACGCGAGCGCCCGGCTGGATCAGGTCGACTTCGAGCGGCGCGAGCTGGATGGGCAGATCCAAGAGCTGGAGGGCGAGCTCGAGCGCCTGAGCGAGCTGACCGCTGAGCGACGATCGGCCACGAGCGCGCTGCGGGAATCCCTGCGGGCCCATGAGATCGAGGTTGCCGAGTTAGCCGAGCGGCGCCAGGCGCTGGAGACGGTGGCCGCTGCCGTGGAGTCGGAGCGCCGGGCGTACCGAGAAGAGCAGGCCCGTCGCGAGGCCGGACGGGATGCGGCGCGGGCCGAAGCGGAACAGCTGGTCCGCCGCTTGGAGGAAGCCCAGACGTGGCTCGCGTCGGCATCGGCGAGTCTCGAGCAGGCGGCCAGAGCCGAAGATCAGGCGCGGGCAGAGGCCGCCCAGGCCGAGGAGCGCCACGGCGCTATTGATGCCGAACTGCAGGCGGAACGCTCGCGCCTGGCCGAAACACAGACGGAAAGGGACCAGCTGCGCGGCCGCCACGCGGCCCTGGCGGAGCGCGTGCAGGCGCTCGCCGCCCGGATCGCAGAGCTCCGGCCTCTGGCCAGCGGTGAGGAGGGGCTGAACCCGGCGGTCCAGGCGGCGCTAGAGCGGCGCGGCCAGCTGGGCATCCATGGGACCCTCGGCCAGTGCCTTGAGGCGCCCGAGGAATTTGCCGACGGCGTCGAATCTTACCTGGGAGACTACCTCGAGGGCCTCGTCGTCGATGATCAGGCGGCGGTCGAGCGGATCCGGCGCTGGTTCCTCGAAGAATACGATGGCCCTGGGGGAATCGTCGTCTTGCCGCTGGATCGCTGCTCGGGTGACCTCGGCACCGAGCTGCCCGCAGGGGTGCAGGTCCGCGGTCCGGGCGCGCCGTGGCTCCGGCGTCTGCTTGGGGGCGTGACGATGGCGGGGCAGGGGCCCGAGGGCCGCGCCGCCTGGATCGGACCGCGTCAGAGCTTCGATAGCCTCGGGGTCCTCCGTCTCGGCCGACCCTATGCACGAGCCGGACTGCTGGCGCGGAAGGCCGAGCTCGAGCGGCTAGAGGCGCACTTGGAAGGGGTCGAGGCAGAGACACGGCAGGCCGCCGCGGACGTGCAGAGTGCGGAGGCGGGTTTGTCGCAACGGGTCGCCCGAGTTACGGATCTCGAGTCGAGGCGCCAGCGCGCCGGTGAGGAGGCGAGCCGGCTAACCGCCCGGGCCGGGGCGGAGGCCGAGCGGCGGGCGCGTCTGCAGGAGGAAGCGCAGGCAGGTCGCGAACTCGTGGCGAGGCTGGATGAAGAGCGCGAGGCGGCGAGCCGCCGAGCCACCGCCGAGGCCGAGGCGCTCGCCTCGCTGCTGCCTGGCGAAGAGAGCCCGGCGCCGGATCCGCAAGCGCTGGCCCAGGTCAGAGCGGAGTACGAGGAGCGGCGCGAACTCCTGACCGCGCTCCAGCTGGACGAGGCACGGGCGGCCGCGGCGCTGGACCGGGCCGACCGTGAGCTCCGCTCTCAGCAGGGCCAGCTCAAGAGTGCCAGGGAACGCCACGATCGTCTGGGGCGGGAAGAAGAGCAGCTACGGGCCGACCTGACCCGGTCGCGCGAGGAGTCGGAGGTCGCGGCGCGGGACCTGGAAGCGTTGTCGGAGGAGCGGCAGGTTCTCGAAGCCCGGGCCCGCGATCTCGACGAGCGCGTCGAGGCCGAGCGCCAGAAAGTCTCTGAGATGGAGTCGCAGCTCAAGCGGCTGCAGCACGAAGAGCGCAGCCACTCGGAGCGTCGTCACGAACTGGAGCTCGAGCGCACACAGATCGCCGCCGAGCTCAAGCGGACCCGCGAGCGTCTGGAAGACGAGTGGGGGCGCACGTTCGAGGAGCTGAGCCGCGAGGTCCAGGCCGCCGAGGGTGACCCGTCGGAGCTGCGGGCGGAGCTGCGTGAGGTCGCCGAGCGATTGGCTAACATCGGGCTGGTCAACATGCTGGCCGAACGGGAGTACCAGGAAGAGAGAGAGCGGCTCGAGTTTTTAGAGGGTCAGCGCGCCGACCTGGCCAAGGCGCGGGACGATCTGCGCGAGACGATCCGGCAGATCAACCAGACGGCGTCGGCGGCGTTGCTCGAGACCCTCGAACAGGTGCGTGCCAACTTCAAGCGTACGTTCGCGACGTTGTTCCAGGGCGGCGACTGCGACGTCTGGTTGGACAGCCCGGACGACCCTCTCGACTCGCCCGTCGAGATCTCGGCGAGCCCACGGGGCAAGCGCACGCAGCGCATCCATCTGCTGTCAGGCGGTGAGCGGGCGTTGACGGCGCTCGCCCTGCTGTTCGCCTTCTATCTGGTGAAGCCGAGCCCCTTCTGCATCCTCGATGAGGTGGACGCGCCTCTCGACGAAACGAACATCCTGCGCTTCGTGGCGATGTTGGAAGAATTCAAGTCGGGGGTCCAATTCATCGTCATCACGCACAACCCGGCGACCATCGAGGCGGCCGACTGGATCTACGGGGTCACCATGGAGGAGCCCGGCGTATCGAAGATCGTGGGCGTAGAGTTCAGCGACTACGCCCGCGGTGCCGTGGCCTGACCCTCCCATGCGTCTGCTGACGGTTGGAACGGGCACGGTGGTGCCCGACGCCAACCGCGCGTCGTCCTGTTATTGGGTGGAAGACGGGGGCACCCGCGTCATCGTCGATTGCGGAGCGGGCGCGCTTCAAGGGCTGGCCCGCTGCAAGCTCCCTTGGGACGCAGCCGATCACCTCATCATCTCACATTTTCACGCCGACCACATCGCCGAGGTCCCCTCGCTGATCTTCGCCCTGCGCCACGCGCTGGAGGTGCCGCGCACGGCGCCGCTCGGCGTCTGGGGACCATCCGGGACGGAGCGCCTCTTCGCCGCCTGGGCGTCGGCCTTCGGGTCTTGGATCGTCGAGCCGGGATTCGATCTGAAGCTCCATGAAGTCGGGCCGGGCACGCGCTTACCGATCGGAGGCCTGGGCGCCCGCTTCGCCGGTACGCGGCACACAGAAGAGAGCCTGGCCGTGCGTCTGGAGTGCGGCAGCAGCACGCTCGGCTACACCGGCGACACGGGCCCCAGCGCCGAGCTGGCCGACTTCTTTCGCGGAGTGAGCCTGCTGCTGGCCGAGTGCTCGCTCCCTGACGAGTTCGCTCAAGACAACCACCTCACACCGACCGGCCTCGCCGAACTGGCGAACGGCTCGGCCGTGAAGCGGCTCGCCGTCACGCACGTCTACCCGCAGCTGCAACGGCTGGACGTTCCGCAGTTGATTCGTGACGCCGGTTTCACGGGCGAGATCATCATGGCCTACGATGGTCTGGAGCTGGAGACATGAGGCGCCGAACGGCCACTTAACGTCGGTC
Source organism: uncultured Gemmatimonadota bacterium (assembly GCA_964348165.1). Classification (GTDB taxonomy): domain Bacteria; phylum Gemmatimonadota; class Gemmatimonadetes; order Palauibacterales; family KS3-K002; genus CAYGAJ01. The sequence continues at coordinate 22,540 of CAYGCC010000473.1, forward strand.
GGAGCCCCGAAGCGCGAGGTGCCCAGCACTTGAAGGATTGTTGATATAGGCCGGCTACGCTCCCGGGGGCGGGTACGTCGGTCGACAGGTGGTAAGCGGCGGCTCAGCGGCGGCTGCGCGAGGAACGGCCGGGAGGCGGCGGGCTCATCGGCGACGGCGCGAGGAGAAAGGGGCAAGAGCAATCGGGTCCGGGTCGTACGGCGGAGTCGAGTGCGGCTTCCGGGCCGCACGACCTCGGTGTGCTGGGTGAACGCGTCGCCGCCTCGTACCTGGCCCGGCTGGGCTATGATATCCTGGCGCGTAACTTTCGATTCGGGCGCCGCGAGGTCGACCTTATCGTCTCTAAAGGCGGCGTCGTGGTCTTCGTCGAGGTCAAGACGCGCGCAGGTCAGGGTTACGGGCACCCGCTGGAGGCGATTACCGCGCTGAAGCGCCGCGAGGTTGAGCGGGTTGCCCGCGCCTGGAAGCGCGAGAACGGACGACCCGGGCTCTGCTACCGCTTCGACGCCGTCGGAATCGTCATGCGCCGCAACCGAGAACCGCTTGTCGAGCATATCCCGAACGCCTGGACGCTCGGCGAGTGACTGGGCAGGCCGCTGCCCGTCGCTACGTTGCTGCCGATGGGGAGGTCGGATAGATTCCGGCCGTTCATCGCGATGTGAGGAAGCCGGTGTGGCTGCCGTGAGGGGCATCGTCCACGGCAGCCGCTAACCTCGTTCAACCCGCGGTTATGCATCGTCCTGCACTTGCTCGTCTTTATCGCCCGCGCAAGTTCTCCGAGATCGTCGGTCAGGATCACGTGTCGGCCACGCTCCGCACCGCCGTCGAGCGCGGACGGGTCGCCCACGCCTACCTGTTCTGCGGGCCCCGCGGTATAGGCAAGACGACGGCCGCCCGCGTCCTGGCCATGGCGCTCAACTGCGACAACCGCGAAGACGGTGAGCCGTGCGGGGCCTGCGACAGTTGCGAGCGCATCTGGTCGGGACGGACCTCCCTGGATGTGGTCGAGATTGACGCCGCCTCTAATCGCGGGGTCGACGACGCGCGCGACCTGCGAGAACGAGCCATGTACGTGCCGTCGGAGGAGTCGCGTTACAAGGTCTACATCATCGATGAGGCCCATATGCTCACCCGCGAGGCCTGGAACGCTTTCCTCAAGATCCTGGAAGAGCCACCGCCCCGGGTGATCTTTGTGCTGGCCACGACCGAGCCCGGTAAAATCTTTCAGACGGCGCCGCCCATCCTCTCGCGCTGCCAACGCTTCGACTTCCACAGGATCACCGTGGAACGGATCCTCGAGCGGCTTCGTCAGGTGCTCCGGTCTGAAGGGGTCGAAGCGGAGGATGCCGCACTCGTGCCCATCGCCCGCAAGGCGGACGGCGCCCTGAGGGACGCCCTCTCGGCACTGGACCAGGTGCTCGCCTTCAGCGGCGAGCGGGTGAAGGGGGAGGACGTCCGCCTGGTTCTGGGTTTGGTCGAGGACGAGCTCTACTTCGAGCTTTTCGACATCCTCTCCGAACAGCGCCCCGCTGGGGTGTTTGCCCTGGTCGAGAAGCTCAGCGACGGCGGCTATGATCTCGAGGAGTTCTATAAGGGTTTGGCCGAGTCGATCCGGCTGGTCCTCCGCGCACATCTGGAGGGCGATGACGCGCTCGCCGCGGTGCCCGAGCACCTGCAGGAGCGCTACGGCCAGCTGGCGCATCGCTTCGCCGCCGGCGATCTGGTGCGCATGCTTTCCGCCCTGGCGGAACTCGATACCGATGGGCGCTTTCGCAAGAGCGAGCAGCAGCGGATTCTGATCGAGGTGCTGCTGCTCAAGTTCGCCTTGCTGGATCGAACCGTCGAGCTCGAGGACCTGATCGCCGCGGTCGGAGGCGAATCCGGGTCGCCCTCCGGCGCCAGCGGCGGCCCGAAAGGGGGCGGACGACCCGCGACGCGGTCCGCCGCTGAAAAGGGCGGCGCCCCCGGCCGTCAGGCGCGCGCCTCGCAGGCCGCAGGCGGCGGAGCCGCGATCGATCAAGCCCGGACGGCCTGGCTCGAGATGATCGCCGAGGGGCAGGTTCTCCGTCCAGGCCAGGGGATCGCCTTGAGGGCGGCCCGGGTTATGGAGTTGAGCCCCGACGGTGAGTTGCAGGTGGCGGCGGGACCGGGTACGCCCGGCGCCGAGGTCCTGAACGACCGAGTCTGGCGGCGGCGGATCGAGGAGGAGCTTTCTCGCCGCCTGGGGCGTCCGATCCGGATCAGGGAGGCGAACCAGGATGAAGAGCGGCCGCCGAGGGTAAGCCAGGCTACAACAAAGGCCCAGCGCCTGGCCCGCCTGGTGGAGGGAGATGAGGGGTTGCAGGCGCTGGTCGACAAGCTCGACCTGGAGCTGATGGACTAGCGGCGGAAACCCCGAGCCGGTGGGAGGCGCCGGGCGGCCCCGGCCTTGCGTGCCCTCAGGCGATGAGTCAACTTTCCAGCTGCTGACGATGGGTGAGCGGGAGAAGCGCGGATGAACAATCTTCACCAGTTGTTCCAGCTCGTGCAGCAGGGGCAGGCCCGGCTGAGCGAGATCCAGACTCAACTGGCGTCGAAGACCGTAACGGCCACGAGCGGTGGGGGGTTGGTGAAGGTGGTGGCGGACGGGCAGGGCCGAGTCCGTGAGATCAAGATCGATCCGTCGGTGGTGGATCCGGCGGATGTGGAGATGCTGGAGGATCTGGTGCAGGCGGCGGTGACGGAGGCACAGGCGCGAGCCCGTCAGCTTTACGAGGAGGAGATCAATCGCCTGGCTGGCGGTCTGGCCCCGTTCAACCTGGGCAATCTGTTCGGAGGTTCGTAGGGCCCCGGCATGTCCGTCATCGACGATCTGGCCAGTGAGTTCACGCGCCTCCCTGGTATCGGTCGTAAGACCGCCTATCGGCTCACACATCATTTGCTGAAAGTCCCGCCGGAAGAGGCGTGCCGATTGGCGCGGGCCATCGAGACGATGGCCGAGCGGGTGCGGCACTGTTCGACCTGCAATAACTTGAGTGAGTCTGATCCGTGCGAGTACTGCTCGAGCGCGAGCCGGGATCGGTCGCTGATCTGTGTGGTGGAGGAGGCGTCCGACATCTCGGCGATCGAAGGATCGGGTGAGTTCCGGGGCCTCTACCATGTACTGGGGGGTTGTCTGTCGCCGCTGGACGGGATTGGCCCGGAGGAGCTGAAGGTCGAATCTCTGGTCGCGCGTATTGATGGCGAGGTGCGAGAGGTGATCGTCGCCACCAACCCGAGCGTCGAAGGGGAGGCCACGGCGACCTACCTCGAGAAGGTGTTGACGCCGCAGGGTGTCCGCGTCACGCGTTTGGCCCGGGGTTTGCCCGTGGGTGGTGATCTGGAGTATGCGGACGGAGTCACTATCGCGCAGGCGCTAGCTGGACGCAGGGCGATCTAGAGGACGATCAGCGCCGAACGAGTTCGAGTAAATAAGCCATGTTCAGACGTGAGAAGAAAGAGGAGGTTCTTACGAACAAACTGCTACGGACAGCCGGCCTGACGCTCGCCGGTGTGGCGGCGGTCAGCGCGATCGGCGTGATGTTGGTCCGGGACCAGGTGCAGCGCCACCGCCGTGACCTGTTCAGCCCGCGGCCGCTGAGACGCCTGGCGGCGCTGACTTACATAGGCAAGCACCCGGACATCGAGAACGCGAACCTCTTGCGCGACTATCTCAGCTGGGAGAGAGAGCCGATGCTGCGTCGCCGCGCCGCCGCGGTGCTCGAGCGCATGGAACGAACCTTGAGCGCTGGCCCCGAGCCGGCAGTTAGCCTGGAGCTCAGAGGGAAAGCGAGCGCATGACGCCCGGCGGAGCGCCCAGCTGGTCCTTCGGCCCGAGCGACTCCCAGCGCATTGAGGAGATCCTCACTAATCTTCTCTTCGAGTCCAACGCGCGCTGCGCGCTTCTGGTCGATCGGACGGGCCAGCTGGTCACGACCGTGGGCGAACCGCCCGAGTTCGACTCCGCGGCTTTCGCCAGCCTCACGGCCGCGGACTTTTCAGCCAACGATCAGCTCGCCTCGTTGATCGGTGAGGAAGAGTTCACCTCACTGTTTCATCAGGGGCGGCACGAATCGATGTACCTGGCCGATGTCGGCAAGCGCCTGATCCTGGTTGTGCTGTTCAACGAACAGACAACCCTGGGCCTGGTGCGGATCAAGATCAAGGATGCGGTCGGCGGACTGAACAGAGCCTTCGAGGATGTTTTTGGCCGAGCGGAGGAGGAAGAGAGTCCGGCGCTAGAAAGAGGCTTCGTTGACGAAGCAGAAGATGAAATCGATCGACTCTTCCGAGAATAGGGGATCTCGACGATGTCGATGATCAACTACGCCTCCCGGGAGATCAACTGTAAGATCGTCTATTACGGGCCGGGACTCGGCGGTAAGACGACGAATCTCGAGTATATCTACGCCAAGGTGGCGCCCAACACCCGTGGCAAGCTGATCAGCCTGGCCACGGAGACGGAGCGAACCTTGTTCTTCGACTTTCTGCCGGTAGACCTGGGCACCATCCGGGGCTTCAAGACACGATTCCACCTCTATACGGTGCCCGGACAGGTCTACTACAACGCCAGCCGCAAGCTGATCCTCAAGGGCGTCGACGGTGTCGTGTTTGTCGCCGACAGCCAGGTCGAGCGGCTCGACGCGAATATCGAGGCCATGCACAACCTGTACGAAAACCTCGCCGAGTACGGCTACGATCTGCGGCAGATTCCGTTCGTGGTTCAGTACAACAAACGAGACCTGCCCAACGTTTCACCGGTGGGCGAGCTGAATCAGCACCTCAATCCCGACCATGTGCCCGCCTACGAAGCCGTGGCAACCAAGGGCGTCGGCGTCTTCGACACGCTCAAGGCCATCGCCAAGCTGGTAATTAAGTCCCTCGGCTGAACGGGTTCCTCCCGTGAACCTTCCAAACGGCATTACGGTAGCGCGCTTCGTGGCGGCGCCCGTGATCTTCGTGCTGATCCTGGCGGGGGGGTTCGGTCAACTCCTCTTCGCCTTCGTCTTCTTCGTCGTGGCCGCGGTCTCCGACGTCTGGGACGGGTATCTGGCGCGCCGCCGTGGACAGATCACCGATTTCGGCAAGCTCGCCGATCCGATCGCCGACAAGCTGCTGGTGGTCGTAACCTTCATCCCGTTTTACATCGTCTCACACCGCCCCGATATCGGCGAACTGTTGCCCGTCGTTCCGTGGTGGCAGACCCTCCCCCTCTGGGTACTGCTGGTGGTACTGGGTCGCGAGTTCACCATCACCGTCTTCCGCGGGTTCGCCAAGCGGCGTGGCGTCGTCATCTCCGCCGGCAGGGAGGGAAAGTACAAGGCCCTCGTCCAGAACGTGTTCATCGGCGCAGAGATCCTCTGGCTGGCTCTTCGCGATCGAGCTCTCGAGCGGGTTTGGGACAGCGCTTTCTGGAGCTTCTGGACGCAGTTCCACGGCGCATTCGTCGGCGTCACCCTGGCTCTGGCGGTGCTGCTCACCGCTTACTCGCTCTTCGTCTACCTGTGGCGGTACCGTGCGTTGGTCGCGGGTCCGGGCTCCACATGAGCCGCGAGCTTTCGGCGATCGAGATCGTCGCGATCGGCGATGAGCTTCTCAGCGGCGCCACCATCGACACGAACGCCGCCCGCATCGCCAGAGAGCTGGAGGCGATCGGGCTGCGTGTGGTCGGCAAGACGACGGTGGGGGACGCGCATGACGCGATCGCCGCCGCCGTGGGCGCCGCGCTCCAGCGGACCGGGGCGGTGATCACCACCGGCGGCCTCGGGCCGACCAAAGACGACCGCACCAAGCGGGCGGTGGCCGCCACCTTCGGCCGGGCCCTTGAGTTCCGGGCCGACCTCTGGGAGGCGCTGGAGCGACGCTGGGCTCCTCACGGCAGGATCCCGCAGACCAACCGAGCCCAGGCCGAGGCGCCGGCGGGTGCCCAGGTGTTCCCAAACTCGCGCGGCACCGCCCCGGGCTTGGCCGTGGACGACGAGCGTCTGGGCCTTTGTATCATGCTGCCCGGGCCCCCGCACGAGCTCGAAGCGATGTTGTGCGAGTCGGTGCTGCCTTACCTCGCCCCACGCATGGGGCGGGAGCCGCGCCGGCCCTTTCGCCGCACCCTGCGCACAGCGGGCATCGCCGAGTCGGCCATCGCCGAGAAAGTCGGCGACCGGCTGGACGACCTCCCGCTGGACGTCGCTTACCTGCCGGGGATTGGCACCAACGACATTCGGCTGACGGGCTGGGGTGTCGCCGAGACGGATGTGAGGCCATCGCTGGACGAGGGCGCGCGGCGCCTGCGCCAGATACTCGGGCCGCATATCTTCGGCGAGGGTCGGCAGGATCTGGCGGAGGTCGTCGGCAACCTGCTCCGCGAGCGGCGGCTCAACGTCGCGGTAGCGGAGAGCTGCACCGGCGGACTGATCGCGCAGCGCCTCACTCAGCATTCCGGCGCTTCCGACTATTTCTGGGGTGGGCTGATCGCGTACGATGACCGAGCCAAGGTCGAGTTGCTCGGCGTGTCCGAAGCGACTCTGGGGCAGCATGGCGCCGTCTCGGAGCGGACGGCGCGCGAGATGGCGGAAGGCGCCTGCCGGCGCTCGGGCGCCGCGTCCTCCATCGCCGTCACGGGGATCGCCGGGCCATCCGGCGGCAGCGAGGAGAAGCCGGTGGGCACCGTCTGGCTGGCCGTTAGCGTGAGGGAGCGTACCGTGGCCAAACGACGGCACTATGCGGGCGCGCGCGACCTGATTCGGGCCCGGGCGGCCGAAGGGGGGCTCGACCTGCTGCGGCGAGTTCTCCTGGAGGGGAGCGCATGAGCGGCGCACACGCGTACTTCGCCGGCTCGGGCGGCATCCGGCTGCATTACAAGTGCTGGGATGTGGCGTCGCCGCGCGGCACCGTGATCGTCGCGCACGGGCTGGGCGAGCATTCGGGCCGCTATGAAGAGTTGGCTCAGGATCTCGCCCGGGCGGGGCTCAGCACCTTCGCGCTCGACCACCGGGGTCACGGGCGCTCGGAGGGCCGCCGTGGGCACGTGCGCCGTTTTGCCGATTACGTGCAGGATCTCGAGAAGTTCCGACGCCGGGCGTTCGGGGCGGCGGGATCTGAGGTCCCGGTGTTCTTCCTCGGCCACTCGTTGGGCGGGCTGATCCTCATCCGCTACCTGCAGGAGTATCCCGCGATCCCCGTGGTGGGTGCCGTGCTCTCGGCACCGCTGCTGGGGCTGGCGGTGGATGTCCCACGCTGGAAGGAGCGGCTGGCGAGCCTCCTCTCTTACACGATACCTGCCCTCCCCATGAGCACACGCTTGCCGCCCGAGTACCTGAGCCACGACCGGCAGGTCGTGGATGCTTACAAACGCGATCCTCTGGTGCATGACCGGATCACGCCCCGGGCCTACGTCGAGATTCAGAAAGGGATCGAGGTCGCGTTCCGCAAGGCGCCGCGGCTCGAGCCGCCGGTCTTGCTGCTGGTTCCCAGCAACGACAAGCTCGTGCGCCCCGATCTCATGCAGCACTTCGCTTCCGCGGTGGGCAAGCGGCGGCGGGTCAAGGTCGAGACGTATCCGGGGTTCTACCACGAGGTGCTGAACGAAAAGGCGAGTTCACGGGTCGTGGCGGATGTGCTCGGTTGGATCGAGCGGCGGCTCGCTCGGCGGCCTCAGGCGGCCGCCGGGGCCGAGCCGTGAGCGAGCCGGGGTTGACGGCTGGGCCCAAAGCGATGAGTCTCAGATGCACCGTAATCCAAGGGAACGAAAACTAGAGACATGGTTTCGCGTAAAAAGAGGCAGATGAAGAGAGACAAGGCCGCGGGCCACGCGCCCGCTGAGGAAGCCGATATGACCGTAGAAGAAGGCACGGCGCCCGGAATCGAAGAGAGCCGGATCGGCCAGGAGCCGCTGGCCGAAGAAGCGGCTGCGGCCCCTTCGGCGCCGGGCGACGAAGCGGCGGCAGAGGCGGGCGGGGGCGACGAGAAGCTGAAGGATGAGATCGCCGCCCTGGAGGACCGCCATCTCAGGCTCGCCGCCGAGTTCGACAACTTTCGCAAGCGCACCCTGCGCGAGCGGGCCCAGCAGAGCGAGCGGGCGCAGGCCGAGCTGGTGAAATCGCTCCTGGAATCGCTGGACGACCTGAGGCGGGTGAGCGAGCTGGGCTCGACCGATCATGACGCGGCGGCGATTCTCGAAGGCGTGCAGCTCGTCGAGCTGAAGCTGCACCGCGCCCTCCAGGGCTTCGGCCTCAAGCCGATCCAGGCGGTAGGTCAGGCGTTCAACCCCGAGGTCCACGAGGCGCTGATCACCGTGCCGACCGAGACGCCGGAGGAGGACGACATCGTCTCCGAGGAGGTCAGCAAAGGCTACCTGTTCAAGGATACGCTGCTGCGGCCTTCCCTGGTGCAGGTCAAGAAGTACGATCCGGAGAAAGCCGGCGGCGAGCAGGGCCGGTCCCCGGACAGCGGGAGCGAATCCTGAGGTATGCCGGGCACCACGACCAAGGACTACTACCGTATACTCGGCGTCACCGAGGACGCGTCGCCGGAAGCGATCAAGAAGGCCTACCGTAAGCTGGCCAAGCAGTACCACCCTGACGCTAACCGCGACGACCCGAACGCGGGCGAGCGCTTCAAGGAGGTCTCACAGGCCTACTCCGTGCTCTCCGACCCCGAGAAGCGCAAGAAGTACGACCGCATGCGGAAGTTCACACCGTTCGAGGACTTCGCGGCGTCGGCGGGCGCTGCGGGCGAATCCCGTGGCTTCTCCTTTGACGATCTTGGCGGCCTCGGCGACATCTTCAGCTCGATCTTCGATTTCGGACGCGGCCGCAAGCAGCGCCAGGCGGCGACGCGCGGGCGGGACGTCGAGTTCGGCGTCGAGGTGCCGTTCCGGACGGCGGTCCGCGGCGGCCAGATAACCGTCAATGTGCCGGTCACCGAGGAATGTGCCACCTGTGACGGAAGCGGCGCGCGGCCGGGCACCAGCACGACCCGCTGCCCGGAGTGCGGGGGGAGCGGGCAAAAGAGCTTCGGGCAGGGTGGCTTCGCTATTAAGCGGCCCTGTCCGGCGTGCTACGGACGCGGAGAGATCGCCACCGACCCCTGCCCGAGCTGTCGGGGCAGCGGCCAGGTTACGACCCAGCGCCGCGTCAACCTGCGGGTGCCCGCCGGGGTCGAGACCGGCTCGAGGGTGCGGATGTCCGGGATGGGAGAGCGCGGGCCGGGCGGGGGGCCGCCGGGTGACCTGATTATCAAGTTCGAGATCATAGCGGACAAGTTCTTTCGCCGCCGCGGTATGGATGTCTACTGCACGGTGCCGATCAACATCGCCCAGGCGACGCTGGGGTCGAAGCTCCGCGTGCGTACGGTGGACGGAAAGCGCGTCGTCCTGCGCATCCCGCCGGGGACGAGCAGCGGCACCAAGTTTCGCCTGGCCAAGATGGGCGTGGAGAAGGATGGCCGAATCGGCGATCAGTACGTGGAGGTGAAGGTCGTCGTGCCGGAGAAGCTGAACAAGCGTGGTGAGGAGCTGATCAAGGAGCTTGCGGAGGTCGAGGACATCAAGTACTAGGGCTCGCTCGACGATGCCGTCGGGGCGCCGCTAGCCTCGCGATCGCCTGCGGATTCGCGTAGCCCCGTCCGAGACCTGGCCTGGAGCGGCTCTGGGCTCAGAGGAAGCGGATCGCGCCTCCACGATCCGTCCCCCACCCAGCAGGACTTCACCCTGATAGATGGCCGCGGACTGTCCCGGAGTCACCGCACGCTGCGGCCGCAGGAGCCGGATGACGAGGCGGTGCTCTTCGACTGCCTCGATCTTGCCTGCGGCCTCACGGCCACGGTGGCGAATCTGCACGGACACCTCATCGCCGGCCTGGGGGGGCGCGCCCAGCCAGTTTTCATCCGCGATCGTTACGTAGCTGGATTCGAGGGTTTCCGACTCGCCGATGACGACGGTGCGCGTCTCCGGCTCGATCGCCACCACGTACATCGGCCGCGCGAAACCGCCGGGCAGCCCGCGACGCTGGCCGATCGTGAAGCGGCAGTAGCCGTCGTGGGTCCCGACCCGTTCACCGGCCGCCGTCACCACGGGCCCCGGTTGGAAGGCGGGGTGATCGTCTTCGAGGCGCGTGGCCAGAAAGGCGGCGTAGTCGCCGTCTGGTACGAAGCAGATGTCGAAGCTCTCCGGCTTGTCCGCCGTCTCCAGCCCCTGCTCGCGGGCGCGACGCCGCACCTCGCTCTTGACCAGCTCGCCCAGCGGCAGCCGCAGCCGGCTCAGCACCTCGCGCTCGATCCCCCAGAGGAAATAGGTCTGGTCCTTTTCGCGGTCGCTGGCCCGCAGCAGCCGGACCCCGTCGTCGCGGGCCTCGCGCCGGGCGTAGTGGCCCGTGGCGATGAAGTCGCAGCCCAGCATGCGGGCTCGGCGCAGCAGATCGCGGAACTTCGTGTAGGAGTTGCAGCGCACGCACGGGTTGGGTGTGCGGCCCTCGGCGTATTCGGCCACGAAATCGTCGATGACGTCGTGGGTGAACTCCTCCTCCAGATCGAAGACGTAGTGCGGGATGCCCAACCGGTGCGCCACCGCCCGGGCGTCGGCGATCCCTTCGAGGCCGCAGCAAGTCTTCGACGAGCCTGGAAAGGCGCCGTAGCAGAAAGTCTTGATCGTCGCTCCGATGACCTCGTAGCCCTGCTCGAGCAACAGCGCCGCCGCCAGCGATGAGTCGACGCCGCCGCTCATCGCGGCCAGGACGCGGGGGCGAACCTCGTGGGTGCGCGTCATCTCTAAGAGCGCTCGACTCCGAATGATTCCCTTCGCTCGGCCCTCGATCAGTCGAGGCCCGCGAACTCGCGGACGCGCCGCACCACTCGAGGCAACGTCTCGAGCACGTACTCGATCTCCTCTTCCCGGGTTCCCCAGCCCAGGCTCAGGCGGATGGTGTTGGCGGCCAGATCGCCTTCGCGTCCCATCGCCCGCATGACGTGAGACGGCTCGACGCTCCCCGTGGTGCAGGCCGAACCCGACGACACACAGACGCCCTCGAGATCGAGGGCGGTGAGCGTTCCCTCGATGTCGATCTCCGGCACCGAGATGTTGAGCAGATGGGGGAGGCGCGCCGGCGCGTCTCCGCCGTTGACGACGATCTCGGGCAGCGCCTGCACGAGGCCCGCCTGCAGCCGGTCGCGCAGCTCGCGCAGCCGGGGCGAGTCCGCCGCCAGCTCGGCCGCCGCGATGCGCGCCGCCTCGGCGAAGCCCACGATGTTGGCCACGCTCTCGGTTCCCGAGCGCAGGCCGCCCTCCTGGCCGCCGCCGTAGATCAGCGGCTCCAGCTCGACGGTGCCGCGAACGATCAGCGCGCCGATCCCCTTGGGGCCGCCGATCTTATGAGCCGAGAGGGCCAGCAGGTCCACCCCCTCCAGCTCGGCGTCCAGCGGCACCTTTCCGAATGCCTGGACCGCGTCACTGTGCAGAACGGCGCCACGCTCGCGGCAGAGTTCCGCCACCGGGCCCAGCGGCTGCACGACACCCGTCTCGTTGTTCGCCCACATCACCGAGACCAGCGTCGGCCGGCCGTCCGCCGGCACGATCTCGGCCAGCGCCTCCAGGTCGGTCACGCCGCGCGCATCCACCGGGGCGACGCGCACCTCGTACGCCGCCGCCTCCAGAGCCCGGCTCGACTCGATCACCGCCTTGTGCTCGATGCTCGTCCGTACGACGCAACCGCCCGGGTGCCGGCGCGCGAAGCCCAGCACGGCCAGGTTGTCCGCGTCGCTGCCCGAGCCGGTGAAGATGACCCGGCGCCGCGCCAGCCCCAGCGACTCGAGCACGCGGCGGCGTGCTTCCTCCACTGCCGCCCGGGCCTCACGCCCCTGGGCATGGATGCTGGACGGGTTGCCGAATCGCCAATCCAGGTAAGGCTCCATCGCCTGCCGCACTTCGGGCCGCAGCGGCGTCGTCGCCGAATAATCCAGATAAGCCTTCAGTTCCGTCATGAAATCCCCGTGTGACACCGTCGCGAATGCGGTCCCGCAACGCTGCGGCGTGGCATTGGCCCATGTGCACGTAAACTAGCGGCGTGACGCCACCGGGGAAGCGGCGCCGGTATTTGAGGTGCGTCAGGGCGCCCGCCGAGGTCGAGAGGGCCGGCGTCTCAGAAGGTGCTGACCGGCAGCTCGGTGACGTCGTCGACCCGCATCGTCTCTCGCGTGTGGAACGGTTCGCCGTAGGCGGTACGGATCAGCGATCCGTAGTGCGCGTCCTGGACGCGGACCAGCTCGTACAGCGACACCTCGGCCGGGAACAGCTCGCCCATCGCCTTGACGTTATCGAACTGCGACGCGTAGCAGCGGATCGCCTCCAGCTTGCGCTCGAAGACGGCGCTCGTGTCGACCACGAAGGTCGGCTTGTGGGCGTGCTCGCGGTAGGCGAGCGCCGAGAGAACCTTGGCCGGCCGGTGAGGCACGCCGGCGGCCGGGTAGTTTTTGAGCCCCGCCAGGTAGCAAGCGTCGTAGCCGAGCTGCGCGGCGATCCGGTGGTCGGGGTGGCGGCCCTCGAAGTAGGGGAGGATGACGGTACGCGGGCGAAGCTCGCGCAGCGCTTCCACCAGCAGCACGCGGGTCGCTTCATCGTTCTGAATCCGCGCGTCCGGCAGAGCGAGGTTGCGTCGCTCGCGCAGCCCTAGCAGCGCCGCCGCCTGTTCCGCCTCGGCGCGCCGGGTCTCTGGCGTGCCCCGGGAGCCCAGCTCGCCGGCCGTGAGGTCGAGGATGGCGGTCTTGCGGCCCAAGTCGGCGGCGCGCAGGAGCGTGCCGCCGCACAGCAACTCCGCGTCGTCGGGGTGGGGCGCGATGGCGAGGAGATCGATCATTCGTAGCGAAGCGAGGCCACCGGGTCGAGACGCGCGGCGCGCACGGCAGGGAAGAGCCCGAAGACGATTCCGGTGAACGCGGCGACGGCGATCGATGCGAAGACCGACCAGAGCGGGATGACCGCGGGCAGCGGGGTGAAGCGGTTGACCAGGAAGGCGGCGATGCCGCCGACGGCGAGGCCGAAGACCCCGCCGATGGTCGTGAGCGTCACCGCTTCGACCAGGAACTGCCAGAGGATGTCGCGGCGCGACGCGCCCAGCGCTTTGCGCACGCCGATCTCACGCGTGCGTTCGGTCACCGAGACGACCATGACGGCGATGACGCCGATGCCACCCACCATCAAACCCACCGACGACAGCGCGAACATAACGGCGAACAGCACGGCGGTGAGCTGATTCCAAAGCTCGACCATCGATTCCTGCGTCACGACGTCGAAATCGCTCTCATCTCCCGGCCCCAGGCCGCGCAGGGCGCGCATGCGGCCGGTCACCTGGTCGATGGCTTCCGTCAACTGGATCGCCGGCTTCGCGACGATCGTCAGCCAGATCAAGTCCTCGAAGGAGATCCAGCGGATATCCTTCATCAGATACTTGCGCGCCGTGTTGAAGGGTATGAACAGCCGGCTATCGCCGAGCGAGGCGAACAAGTTCGGCGGGTGCTTGTAGACGCCCACCACCTCAAAGCTCGTGTCTCCGATCCGAAAGCTGCGGCCGACGGCGTCGAGGGGCGCGAACAGGTCCCGCGCCGCCGCGCTGTCGATCACCGCGACGGGCCGCCCGGCCTCCTCCTCGGTCCGGGTGTAGAAGCGCCCGGCCACGATGTCGCCGGGGTCGGTCTGCATGTAGTCGGAGGGAACCGCCAGGATCCGCGCCTGCATCTCGTTCCCCTCGGCGCGCAGGGTGGAGGGGAACCAGGAAAGGTCGGCCGACTCGAAGGAGTTCGCCACGGTCGAGAGCGCTTCGAGCGAGCGCGCGAAGCGGGCCGGGATGGGTGGCCTGCGCCGCCAGGTGGGATCTTCCTCCTCGAGGCCGGTGCTCATCTCCACACCGTAGGAGCGAACGACGTAAAAGGTGTTGGCGCCCGAGGCCTCGACCAGCGTGTCGAAGCTGCGGTTGATCCCCTGGATAACCGAGGCCATCGCCACCACGACCAGCACGCCGATCCC